>NZ_JAOCQE010000480.1 GCF_025290915.1 Streptomyces sp. 15-116A
ACAGCACGTGGCGCCGCCCCCGGACCCGGCCCGCCGCATCGGCACCCTGCCCGTGCGCACCCCCCAGCGGCCCCCGCAGACGCCCCGGCCCCAGCCCGGCGCCTGACCCCCGGCTTTCTCCCACGGATCGAGCCCCCGCACCAGGCGGGGGACCGGCCGCACCACCGATTCCGATGGAAAGGACACCACCCATGGCCAACACCGAGACCTCGCTCAAGGAATGCCTCGCCTCCATCGACGGCGCCACGGCCGCCGCGCTCGTGGACTACACCAGCGGCATGGCCCTCGGCACGCTCGGCGGCGGCAAGGACTTCAACCTGGAGGTCGCCGCGGCCGGCAACACCGATGTGGTGCGGTCCAAGCTGCGCACCATGGAGCACCTCGGCATCAAGGAGGAGATCGAGGACATCCTGATCACCCTCAGCAGCCAGTACCACCTGATCAGGCTGCTCAAGGGGCGCGGCGGCAACGGCCTGTTCCTGTACCTCGTGCTGGACGCCGGCCGCGCCAACCTGGCGATGGCCCGCCACCAGCTGCGCCGTATCGAGGCCGAACTGGAGGTCTGAACCCCGGCACACGACGGAGCGGCACCGCGGGGGATCGGTGCCGCTCCTGCCTCCAGTGTCCCCCCGCCACCAGTCGTCCCGTAAGGCCGATGGTCCCGGCGTACCCGGGGCACCCGGCCAGGAGCAGGGCCGATCGGCCCTGGCCGTCCGGCCCCGGATCGAGCAGCATCACGACAGGGGGCCGGGCCGAGGGCGAGGAGAGACACAGATGGCGGATGGGCAGCCGGGCGGCGACCGGGCCGTCCGGGTCTTCCTGCTGGACGACCACGAGGTCGTACGACGCGGAGTCCACGATCTGCTGGACGACGAGCCGGACATCAGCGTGGTCGGCGAGGCCGGCACGACCGAGCAGGCGCTGGCGCGCGTCCCCGCGCTGCGCCCCGATGTCGCCGTGCTCGACGTACGGCTGCCCGACGGCGACGGCGTGAGCGTCTGCCGCGAGCTGCGCTCGACCATGCCCGAGCTGGCTTGTCTGATGCTGACCTCCTTCGACGAGGAGGCGCTGCTGGACTCGATCATGGCGGGCGCCGCGGGCTACGTACGGAAACAGATCAAGGGCTCGGACCTGGTCACGGCCGTGCGGACGGTCGCCGCGGGCCAGTCCCTGCTCGACCCGAGGGCCACCACCCGGCTCATGGCCCGGCCGCGCCAGGAGCAGCAGCCCAGCGAGCAGCGGGACGCACTGCCCGGACTGACCGAGCGGGAGCGGGAGATCCTCGACCTGGTCGGCGAGGGGCTGACCAACCGGCAGATCGGGCAGCGGCTGTACCTGGCCGAGAAGACGGTGAAGAACCACATCTCCCGCCTGCTGGCCAAGCTCGGTGTGGAGCGCCGGGTCCAGGCCGCGGTGATCGCCACCGAGGCCCGGGACCGGCGCCACCGGCCGGGCCCCTGACGCGTGCCCCGGCCGACGGGACGCGCCCGGCTCGTCCCGCTACCGTGACAGCCGGCAGGCGAGCGAACGGAGGACCACCAGTGGCACGCTCCGAGCGGGACCGGGACGAGGCCCGGGTACGGCTGCCGCAGCTCCGCCTCGACGAGCTGCTTCAGGAGCTGCAGGCCCGCATCGACGCGGCCCGCGGCACCCGCGACCGCGTGCACAGCCTGCTGGAGGCCGTGCTCGCGGTGGGCCGCGAACTCGACCTGGAACACGTCCTGCACAGCATCGTCGACGCCGCGGCCGTCCTGGTGGACGCCGAGTACGCGGCGCTCGGCGTGATCGGCCCGGACGGCACCCACCTGTCCGCGTTCCACACCGTCGGCATCAGCGAGGCCGGCATCGCCCGCATCGGGCACTATCCGGAGGGCCACGGCATCCTCGGCGAGCTGATCCGCCACCCCGAGCCGCTGCGCCTCGCCAAGCTCTCCGAGCACCCCGCGTCGTACGGCTTCCCCGCCCACCACCCGCCGATGAACACCTTCCTCGGCGTCCCCATCCGGGTGCGCGAGCACGTCTTCGGCAACCTGTACCTCACCGAGAAACGCGGCGGCGGACCGTTCGACGAGGAGGACGAGTCGGTGCTGGCCACCCTGGCCGTCGCCGCGGGTGTCGCCATCGACAACGCCCGCCTGTACGAGGAGTCGCGGCTGCGCGAACGATGGCTGCAGGCCAACGCCGAGATCACCCACGTCCTGATGTCCGGCAGCGGGCGCGCCGAGGCGCTGCAGCTGATCGCCGAGCGCGCCCGGGAGATCAGCGGCGCGGCCCTCGCCGAGGTGGCGGTGCCGATGCCGGACACCGGCTCCCTCACGGTCGAGGTCGCGATCGGCGCGCAGGCTGAGGCGCACCGCGGGCTGGTCGTGCCGGTCGGCGGCAGTCTGCTCGGCCGTGCCTTCGCCGCCGGCGCGCCCGTCACCA
>NZ_JAOCQE010000481.1 GCF_025290915.1 Streptomyces sp. 15-116A
TGGCGGTCTCCACGACGGCGCAGTCGGCTATGGCGTGGGCGGACGAGGTCAGATGCGGCCCGCCGGCGCCCAGCGGCAGCCGCCATCCGACGCGGTCGAAGCGGTCGGGCGCTCCGGAGGCGAACAGGTCGGAGGTCGAACGGGCCTGTTCGTGCAGCAGGTTGACGGCGAACTGCCCCTGGTCGAGGAGGGCCCGCAGGGTCGGGCTCGCCGTGCGGACGCACACCACCAGGGTGGGCGGGTCCAGGGCGACGCTCGTCATCGAGCTGCACGTCATACCGCGGGGCAGGCCCTCGGCGTCGAGGGTGGTGACCACGGTGACGCCGGAGGGGAAGGCGGCCATGAAGGGCCGCAGGTCCGTCGGCCGGGGTGCGGCGCGGTCCGCCGCCGCGGCGGCCGTTGCGGTGCCGTCGCCGTCCGGGGTGTCCGGGTGCGTCGCGGAGTGGGGCATGTCTGACTCCCTGTGGAGGACGATGCGGTGCGGCCCGGCACCCGGCTGACTGCGCCGGGCGCCGGGCCGTGGGAGCGGCGGCGGCAGCCGGGCGGTCCGGGGGGTGACCGCCCGGCCCCCGCGCCGAAGTGCCGCTGTGCCGGGGAGACGCGAGGGGGGACGCGAGGGGCGAGCGGGGCACGCCCGGGCCCGGCCGGTGCTACCCGTGGAGCTGCTTGAGGTACTCGTAGGCGGTGGGCAGCGTCTCCAGCAGGTTCTGCTGCTGGCGCTTGACCGTCTCGAACAGCGGCTCGGCGGCCGCCACCGACTCCGGCTTGTACGCCAGGGCCGGCAGGGGCGCGTCGGGCTCCAGGCCCAGGCCCGCGAAGATGCAGTAGTAGCTGCCGTTGGTCCAGAAGTTGCGGAACTCGGCCTCGAAGTTGCCGTAGTACGTCGACTCGTCGGTGATCGGCGAGTTGATGGGCAGCCCCGCCCGGTAGGCGGAGATCTTGCGCTGGATGTTCTCGGGGAGGGTCAGCTTCTTGTTGGCCTGCCAGAACGGGGTGTCGTTGCGGGGCGCGTAGAAGAAGTGGGCCTGGATGAAGTCACGGGTGTCGTCGAACATCACCTCGATCTCGTGGTTGAAGCTGTCGATCAGGCCCTCGTTGAAGGTCGTGTCGGGGAAGTGCTTGGCCAGCTGGTAGATCGCGGCGGTGATGAAGTAGATGCCGGTCGACTCCAGCGGCTCCAGGAAGCAGGACGACAGGCCGATGCTGACGACGTTCTTCACCCAGGCGCGGCGGTTGCGGCCGACCCGGAAGCGGATGTGGTTGAACTTCGTCGTCTCGGGGTCGAGGCCCCACATCTCCGCGAACTCGGCGGTGGCCTCGTCCCGGTCGGTGAACTTGCTCGAGTACACGTAACCGGTGCCGAACCGCCCCAGCATGGGGATCTTCCAGGCCCAGCCGGAGGACATGGCGATGGCCGAGGTGTACGGCTCCACGCCGCCGGCCTCGTCGTCGTGCGGGACGGCGGTGGCGACCGCGCTGTCGCACAGCAGGTGGTCGCTCATGTCGATGAACGGCTCGGCCATCGCCTTGTTGATCAGCAGCCCGCGGAAGCCGGAGCAGTCGACGAACAGGTCGGCGTCGAGCTCCTGCCCGCCGCGGGTGCGCAGCGCGGTGACGAAACCGCGCGCGTCCTGCACGACCTCCGTCATCTCGTCCTGGACGTGGCGGACGCCCTGCTTCTCGGTGGCGAAGCGGCGCAGGAAGTCGGCCACGAGCTGGGCGTCGAAGTGCCAGGCGTAGCGGGTGGCGGAGCGGCCGTCGAGCCAGCGGGGCGCCTTCATCGCGTCCATGATCGGGGGCTCGCGGAAGCAGGCGTAGTCGAAGGGCTCGGTGGTGGTGCCCTCGTACTTGCGCTTGAACCAGTAGTGCGACAGCGGCGTCTGGTCGTAGTCGGGCAGCAGGCCGAACGGGTGGTAGAAGTGGTCCGGCCGGCCGTCGGGCAGCTCCCGGGCCGTGGCCTCGCCGGTGCCCTCGGTGCGCCAGTTCACGAAGCGCACGGCCATCTTGAAGCTGGCGTTGCACTCCCGCATCCACTCGTCCTCGGCGATGCCGAGGTAGTCGAAGAACGCGCGCTGGAGGTTGGGCACCGTCGCCTCGCCGACCCCGATCCGCGGAATCGCCGGGGCCTCGAGCACGGTGATGTCGACCGTGCCCTGGAGGGCCTTGCCGAGATACGCGGCGGTCATCCAGCCGGCCGTGCCGCCGCCCAGGATGACGACCTTCTTCAGGCGGGTGTCGGTACTGGTCATGGAGCAGCCCTCATTTCGGAGTCGGGAGTCACGGCCGGGAGCCGGGGCGCGGGGAGCTGAGGAGCGGGGGAACCGGGCGAGCGGGGAGCCGGGCGAGCGGGGAGCCGGGGAACCGCGGGGGGCGACGTGCGGTGGGGCCCGGTCCGCGGCCGGCCGTGTCCGGCGGG
>NZ_JAOCQE010000482.1 GCF_025290915.1 Streptomyces sp. 15-116A
AGGCGGGTCGTGCCGCCGGTCAGGTGGCGGTCGACCGCCGCCGCCACCGCCCGGCCCTCGGCGATCGCCCACACGATCAGCGACTGGCCGCGCGCCGCGTCCCCCGCCGCGAACACGCCCGGCACGTTCGTGGCGAAGTCCGCGTCCCGGGCGATCGTGCCGCGCGGATCCAGCTCCAGGCCCAGCTGGGCGATCAGCCCGTCGCCCTGGTCGGGGCCGGAGAAGCCGAGGGCCAGCAGGACGAGATCGGCGGGCAGGGCCCGTTCGGTGCCCGGCACGGGCCGGCGTCCCGCGTCGACCTCCACCAGGTGCAGCCAGCGCACGTGCCCCTCCGCGTCACCGGTGAAGCGCAGCGTGGACGCCGCGAACAGCCGCGCGTCGGCATCCGCCAGCGGGGCCGTCCTCAGGTCACGTGCCTCCTCGTGCGCGGCGGACAACCGGTAGAGCTTCGGATATGTGGGCCAGGGCTCGTTCTCCTCGTCGCGTTCGGTGCCCGGCTGGGCGTAGATGTCGAGCTGGGTCACGGACGCGGCGCCCTCCCGCACCGCCGTGCCCAGGCAGTCCGCCCCGGTGTCCCCGCCGCCGACGATGACCACGTGCCGGCCGGCCGCCGACAGGGGCGACGCCTCCAGGTCGCCCTCGCACACCCGGTTGGCCAGCGGCAGATACTCCATCGCCTGGTGAACGCCGGTCAGCTCCCGTCCGGGCACGGGGAGTTCACGCCAGGCCGTCGCCCCCGTGGCGATCACCACCGCGTCGTACCGTGCCCGCAGCTCCGCCGCATCCACATCACGGCCGACCGCCGTCGACGTGCGGAACCTCGTGCCCTCGGCCCGCATCTGCTCGATCCGCCGCTCCAGATGCCGCTTCTCCATCTTGAACTCGGGGATGCCGTACCGCATCAGTCCGCCGACGCGGTCGTCCCGCTCGTACACGGCGACCGTGTGACCGGCCCGCGTCAGCTGCTGGGCCGCGGCCAGGCCGGTGGGACCCGAGCCGATCACCGCGACCGTCCGCCCCGAGAGCCGGTCCGGCGGGGCCGGGGGCGCGAACCCCTCCTCCCACGCCCGGTCCGCGATGGCGCACTCGACGTTCTTGATGGTGACCGCCGGCTGGTTGATGGCCAGCACACACCCGGCCTCACAGGGCGCCGGGCACAGCCGGCCGGTGAACTCCGGGAAGTTGTTCGTGGCGTGCAGCCGCTCCGCCGCGGCCCGCCAGTCCTCCCGTGAGACGAGGTCGTTCCACTCGGGGATCAGATTGCCCAGCGGACAGGCGTCGTGGCAGAACGGGATCCCGCAGTCCATGCAGCGGTCGGCCTGCTTGGCGATGATCGGCAGCAGTGCTCCGGGGACGTAGACCTCGTCCCAGTCCCGGACCCGCTCCTCGGCCGGCCGGCGCGGCCAGTCCTGGCGGGGCGTGGACAGGAAACCCTTGGGATCGGCCATGGCCGTCTTCCTTGCGTGCGCGGGTGACAGGCCGTGCGTCGTCGGGCGGCACTCTTCCGGCCACGATACGTCCCCGCCCGCGCACCCGCAGGGCGCGCGACAGCGCTTTCTCCCCCTTCGCGCTCCCCCCTTCGCGTCTCCTCCCGTACCGCCGTCCTCAGGTCAGGGCGAGCAGGTAGGCCAGCGCCGCCCCGGCCGCGGCGACCGTGCGTATGTGGTTCCACATCGTCCACTCGCGTACATAGGCCGGCCAGTACGCCGCCGCCTCCGGGGTGCCCGGCTCAAGCTTCGCCAGCGCGTCGTTGCGCGGCACGTTCGCGGCGATCGTGACCCCGAACGCACCGACCAGATACAGCGCGCTGCCCACCAGCAGCTCGACCGTGCCCCCGTCCGGCCACAGCACGAACGTCACCACGGCTATCACCGCGCACAGCACCGCCGAGCCGATGAACACCGCCATGAAGGCCGCCGTCACCGCCGCCCCGTTGATCGCCCGCATCGCGGCCACGCCCTGGGCCGGCGGCAGCGCGGCGAGCCCCTTCATCACGAAGGCCGAGAAGGCACAGAAGACCCCGGCCACCAGCCCGGTACCCAGCACTCCCAGCACCACGAGCACGAAGTACGGTCCGTCGTCGATCACGTCGTCATCTCCCACCCATCGGCCGGGCCGCCCGCCCCGGCAACCTCCGTCACCCCGAGTCAACTCCCCACATCCACACCGGACCATGGCCGAACCCCGCAGGCGCATACGCGAACGTCCAGGCGCCGAGGGCACGCCGGCCCACCGGCCGGGCTGACCTCACCCCGCGGAGTCGAGGCCCGCCGCCTCCCAGCTCCTGAGGACCGTCTCCACGGCCGCCGCGATCCTGCGGCGGGCCTCGTACCGGGGCACGCCGCTCATCAGCAGACGGTCGTACGGCGTGTCCAGATGGCGTACGGACGCCACGACCGCCGAGATCACCGCGCC
>NZ_JAOCQE010000483.1 GCF_025290915.1 Streptomyces sp. 15-116A
CCGCCCGAGGCGCGGCGGCGGCGCAGGGTCTCGCGCAGCGCGTCGGCGGACGACAGCCGGGGCTTGGCCGCCGCGTGCACGACCGCGTCCACCCAGCCCTCGACGAGCGCCAGCGCCGTCTCCAGGCGGGCCAGGGCGGCCTTCTGCTCGGGCGTGTCCTCCGGCTGGAACATGCCCTGCTGGAGCGCCTCCTGCAGCTGCTCGGGGTTCTGCGGGTCGAACTGGCCGACCACGTCCTCCAGCTTGGCGGTGTCGACCTTGATCCCGCGCGCGTACCCGTCGACCGCGCCGAACAGATGCGAGCGCAGCCACGGCACATGCGCGAACAGGCGCTGGTGGGCGGCCTCGCGCAGGGCGAGATACAGCCGCACCTCCTCCTGCGGGACGCCCAGGTCCTTGCCGAACGTCTCGATGTTCACCGGCAGGAGCGCGGCCTTGCCGGCCGGGCCGAGCGGCAGGCCGATGTCGGACGAGCCGACGACCTCACCGGCGAGCACACCGACGGCCTGTCCGATCTGCGTGCCGAACATGGCGCCGCCCATGGAGCGCATCATGCCGATCAGCGGGCCGGCCATGGCCTGCATCTCCTCCGGCAGCACGTCACCCATGGCGTTGCCCACGCGCTCGGCGACCGGGTCCACCAGCTCGCGCCAGGCGGGCAGGGTCGCCTCGACCCACTCCGCGCGGCTCCAGGCCACGGAGGAGTGCGCGCCCGACGGCAGGGAGGTGGCGTCGTCCAGCCACAGGTCGGCCAGGCGGACGGCCTCCTCGACGGCCTTGCGGTCGGCGGGGCCGACGCTCGCGTCCTTGGTGCCGTCGGCCGTGCCCTGGGAGACGGTCTGGCGGGCGATCTGCTTGGCCATGTCCCAGTTCACCGGGCCGCCCTCGTAGGAGAGCATCTGGCCGAGCTGCTGGAAGGCGGCGCCCAGGTCGGTGGGGTTCAGCGACCCGAACATCGCGGCGAACGGATTGTCCGCGCCCGGGCCGCCAAAGCCTCCGGCTCCGGGCATGCCGAAACCGAACGGGTTGGCCGGGCCCTGACCACCGCCGCTCTGCGGGTCCTTCTTCTTGCCCTCGTCGCCGTCGTCCGGCTCCTCCGGCGGAAGGCCGAATCCGAATGGGGTGTCACTCACGGGATTCCTCGGCTGGTAGGGCCGCCGGTTCTTTCCGGCGGCACGGCTGCCCGACAACACCACCCAGCGTAGACACCTGAGGCGGTTCGGGCCTCGGTGCTTCGCCGACAGAAGGCCTGCGGCAGGATGGATGCCACCTGGTACGTACGCGTCACATGCGCCCGTACTGAAGACAACCGCTGGAGACGCCCGGTGAGTTCCCCAGATCCGCAGGTTCGCGCAGCGCGAAACCAGTCAACCAGTCCCGCGGCCCGCGGGCCCGTCGTCGCGGTCACCGGCGCCGCGTCCGGCGTGGGCGCGCTGCTCACCGAGCGGCTGGCCGCCTCGGAGGAGATCAAGCAGGTCATCGCCATCGACGAGCGCCGCGGCGAGTGCGCGGAGGCCCAGTGGCACATCCTGGACGTCCGTGATCCGGCCATCGCGGACAAGCTGCGCGGGGCGGACGTGGTGGTCCATCTGGCCCTCGACCTCGACCTGGAGACCGACGCGGCCGCGCGGACCGCTTACAACGTCCGGGGGACGCAGACCGTCCTGACGGCAGCCGCGGCCGCCGGTGTGCACCGGGTCGTGCTGTGCACCTCGGCGATGGTCTACGGCGCCCTGCCGGACAACGAGCTGCCCCTGTCGGAGGACGCGGAACTGCGCGCCACCGCGGAGGCCACCGGCGTCGGCGACCTCCTGGAGATCGAGCGCCTGGCGCGCCGGGCGCCCCGCGCGCATCCCGGGCTCAATGTCACGGTGCTGCGCCCCGCCATCCTCGTGGGCGGCACCGACACCGCGCTGACCAGGTACTTCGAGTCGCCCCGGCTCCTTGTGGTGGCCGGTTCGCGCCCCGCCTGGCAGTTCTGCCACGTCGAGGACCTGTGCAGCGCTCTGGAGTACGCGGTGCTGGAGAAGGTGGACGGCGAGCTGGCCGTCGGCTGCGACGGCTGGCTCGAGCAGGAGGAGGTCGAGGAGCTCAGCGGCATCCGGCGCATGGAGCTGCCGTCGGCGGTGGCGCTGGGCGCGGCGGCCCGGCTGCACCGGATCGGGCTCACCCCCTCGCCGGCCGGGGACCTGGCGTACACGATGTACCCCTGGGTGGTCAGCGGCAGCCGGCTGCACGACGCCGGGTGGCGTCCCGCGTACACCAACGAGGAGGTGCTGGCGGAGCTGCTGGAGGAGGTCTCCGGACGGCACACCGTCGCCGGCCGTCGCCTCGGCCGCAAGGACGCCACGGCGGCGGGCGCCGCGGGCGCGACGGTGGCGCTGCTGGGCGCGGCGGCCGTGGTGC
>NZ_JAOCQE010000484.1 GCF_025290915.1 Streptomyces sp. 15-116A
GCCGCCACTCCTCGACCAGGGCGCGGGCGCCGGGCGCGTTGGTCACGTCGACCCGGTAGGCGTACACCTCGGGCGCCTCGGCGACGAGGACCGTCTCCCGGAAGCGGGTGCCGCCGCGCAGCCGGACCTCGCGCCCCGCGCCGCCGTCCAGCGGCCGGGCCAGCGTCACCGCGCCGAACCACTCGGTCCAGCCGGGGACGTCGTCGGCGAGCGCGGAGAAGACCCGCTCGGGCGCGGTGGAGATCTCCCGGGCGAAGACCAGACGCACGGGCGCGGCCGTGACGAAGTCCGGTCCCACGGGGCGCAGACGGTGGGCCATGGGCGTAACCTCCGTGTGGAAAGCGGGAGTTGCCCCGGGCGGGCAGGCGCACACCCTAGCCGTCAGCACGTCAGCACGTCGGCACGTCAGCACGTCAGCACGTCAGCACGTCAGCACGTCAGCACGTCGGCACGTCAGCTGTCTGCCGGCTGCTCCTCCGGTTCGGGTGTCTCCGGCTCGCCCGCCACCACCAGCCGCCGCAGATGCTCGGAGATCTCCGCGCGGGCCTCGGCCGGCAGCCCGGCGTCCGTCACCAGGGTGTCCACCTGATCCAGCGAGGCGAACGAACTCAGGCCCACCGTGCCCCACTTGGTGTGGTCGGCGACCACCACGACCCGGCGGGCCGACTGCACCAGCCGCCGGTTGGTCTCCGCCTCCGCGAGGTTCGGCGTCGACAGGCCGGCCTCGACCGATATCCCGTGCACGCCGAGGAAGAGCAGATCGAAGTGGAGCGCCGCGATCGCCTGATCGGCCACCGGCCCCACCAGCGAGTCGGACGGGGTGCGCACACCGCCGGTCAGCACGACCGTGGCCGCGCCCTGGCGGGGGCCCGAGGTGCGCTGTGCGGCGTGGAAGACGTCGGCCACCCGCACCGAGTTGGTGACCACCGTCAGATCGGGCACGTCGAGCAGCTGCTGCGCCAGCGCGAACGTCGTCGTACCGCCCGACAGGGCGATCGCCGCGCCCGGCGGGACCAGTTCGGCCGCCGCGCGCGCGATGTCCTCCTTGGCGCTCAGCTCCATGCCCGACTTGGCCTCGAACCCGGGTTCGTGCGTGCTCGCCTCGACCACCGGGACCGCGCCGCCGTGCACCTTCTCCAGCACGCCCTGCCGGGCCAGCGCGTCGAGATCGCGGCGGACGGTCATGTCCGACACGCCGAGCTTGCGGGTCAGCTCGTTGACCCGGACTCCGCCCCGGCGCCGGACCTCGTCGAGGATCAGGGTGCGCCGCTGCTCCGCGAGGAGGTTCTGATTCTCGCTCACGTACGCTCCGGTCCTTTCCGCCGCCAACCGATCGACACGCCCGGCGCACGCGTTCCGACGAGCCGATTCTCCCCGTCACCGGTGCGCGGACGTCCCATCCTCCCATGCCGGGCCCCGGCCGGCGCCACCGGTGGCTCGTCGCGAACATGTCACCGTTGGGCCTCGGGGCGCGTGCCGGTCACACGGATCGGGGAGATTCCGTGACGAGCGGTGTGAGCCGCCCGGGCGCGGGAGATCCTGTGCCCGCACGGTCGGAGCCGACGGCATGTCACGGGGGAAGTGCGACACAGTGGAACGCGCGCAGGATCACAGGCCGGCAGCGAACGGACCGGACAGCGGCGACGGCGCCTCCCCGCGCCCGGCCGGCGGCTCCGGGACCGCGCTGGAACTCCTGGTCCACGGGGTGGGCGGCACCACCCCCGAGGCCATGCTCAACGACCCGCGCACCGTGCGGATCACCGGTGACGACATCGCCGCCGTGTTCCGGCGTGCCGACGACGCCGACGCGGAGACCCGGCCCGGCGACCGCCGCGACGGGCCCGTCCCCGAGGCGTACGTCTGGTGCAACCTCACCTCCGGCAACGGCACCCGTGCCCTGTGGCTGCTGCTCCTGCCGTTCATGGTCGTCAACCTCGCCCACTGGATGCGCCCCACCGCCCGCGGCCGCAGACGCACCATCCGGCTGTACGGGCTGCTGGTGCGGCTGACCGGACTCAGCCTGACGGTGCTGCTCGTCGCCGCCGCCTGCGAGGTCGCCCTCGACCTGGCCGCCTGGCAGTGCGCGGGCACGCGCGCGTGCGCGGAGCGGCACTCCTGGCTGGGCTTCCTCTCACCGGCCGTCTCCGACGGCGGCTGGTGGAGCCGGCCGGGCCGCAGACTGGCCCTCGCCGCCGTCGTCCCCACCGCCCTCACCGGCCTGCTGTGGTACCTGTCGCTGCGCACCTGGAGCGCCTACGAGTCCCAGCAGCCGCTCGCCCGCGAGCCCGAGAGCGAGGACGAGGGCGCCCGCCCCGCGCTGGGCCGGCCCGGCTTCTGGTACGGCCGCCGCCTGGTCGCCCGGCTGCGTGCCGCGCACACCGCCGCCGGACTGCTGACGGTC
>NZ_JAOCQE010000485.1 GCF_025290915.1 Streptomyces sp. 15-116A
GGCGCCGTCGGCTATCTTCACGGCGACGGCGCGGCCGTCGGGCAGGGCGGCGACCTGGACGCCCTCGAAGCCGTCCTTGGCGAGCAGCCCCGGCACGGCCCGCATCAGCGCGGCCACGTCACGGTCCGTGCCGGAGGCCATCTCGGGGTGCTGGCGCATCGCGTCGGCGACCCGGGCCTCGGGGGTGCCGGGCGCGGCGGTGGCGATCCGGGCGGTGGCGAGGGCGAGGCCGTGCAGGGAGACGGAGAACAGGGGCGCCCCGCAGCCGTCGACGGTCACCTGGGCGATGCGCTGTCCGGTGAGGTCCTCGACGATCTCGGCGATCGCCTGCTGGAGGGGGTGCGCGGGGTCCAGGTAGTCGTCCAGGGACCAGCCGTTCAGCACGCAGGTGAACAGCATGGCGGCGTGCTTGCCGGAGCAGTTCTGGGCGAGCCGGGACGGCGGCCGGCCCTCGCGGACCCAGGTGTCCCGCACGGCCGCGCCGAACGGCAGGTCCGGGACGTTGCGCAGGTGCTCCTCGGTGAGCCCGGCGGCCTCCAGGATGCGCCGCGCGCCCGCGATGTGGCGGTCCTCGGCGGAGTGGCTGGCCGCGGCGAGGGACAGCAGCTCGCCGTCGAGCGGGAGTCCGGCGCGGACCATGGCGACGGCCTGGAGCGGCTTGAGCGCGGACCGGGGGTAGAAAGCGGCCTCGGCATCGCCCAGCCGGAGCCCGGCCTCGCCGTCGGGGCCGAGGACGACGACGGAGCCGTAGTGGACGCCTTCCACCACCCCGCCGCGTACGAGGTGGGCGACGGGGGCGTGGAGGGGTTCGCGGATCGGGGGCGCGTCCGCGGGGAGGGTGCTGTACATCACTGCCTGCTGGTCGTGGGTCGGGGCGACGCGGGGCGGGCGCGGCGCACCAGGTCGGTGAGGGTGGACCGGACGCGGTCGAGGTGGTGGGTCATGGCCTCGGTCGCGTCGTGTTCGGAGCCGTCGATCAGGGCCTGGAGGATCGCCCGGTGCTCGCGGTCGGACTGCTCGCGGCGGCCGCCCATTTCGTTGAGGAAGGCGGACTGGCGGGCCAGCGCGTCCCGGAGCTCCTCGATGACCCGGCGGAACACCGGGTTCTGGGCCGCCTCGGCCACGGTCAGATGGAACTGGGCGTCCATGGCGACCCACGCGGCGGTGTCGGTCTCCCGCTCCATGCGGCGCAGCAGGTGGGTCAGGCGCTCCAGGTTCTCCGGGGTACGGCGCAGGGCGGCGTATCCGGCGACCGGGATCTCCACGTGGCGGCGCACCTCCAGCAGGTCGCCGGCCGTGTAGTCGCCGAAGGTGGGCTCCTCCACGGCGTTCGCGACGACGAAGGTGCCCTTGCCGGTCCGGGACACGGTCAGACCCATGGTCTGCAGCGCCCGCAGCGCCTCGCGCAGCACGGGCCGGGAGACCTCGAGGGTGCGGCACAGCTCGGCCTCGGAGGGCAGCTTGTCGCCGATCGCGTACTCGCCGCGCTCGATGGCGCCGCGCAGGTGGGCGAGCACGGCCTCCATCGCGCTGACGCGGCGCGGGCCCGGCACCCCACCTGTCTGGCTGTCTGACAGGTTCACGGGAGCGATGGTGCGGGCGCGGGGCGAGGACTGTCAAGCGGCGCCGGTCACGCCCAGATGCCCCACGCCAGTGCCAGGCCCGCACAGGCCGCGCCGAGACCGGCCGGCACACTTCCGGCGACGTTCGCCGCCGCCCGGCCGCGGGCTCCGGTCTCGATCAGTCGCAGGGTCTCCCAGGAGAAGGTCGAGTACGTCGTCAGCGCGCCGCACAGTCCGGTCCCCAGCAGCAACTGGAGCCGGGAGCCGACGGCACCCGCGGTCACCGCGCCGGTGACCAGGCCGAGGATCAGGCAGCCGGTGACGTTCACGGCGAAGGTCCCCCACGGGAAGCCCGACCCGTGCCGGGACTGCACCGCGCGGTCGGCGAGAAAGCGAAGGGGAGCGCCGATCATGGCGCCGGCGACGACCAGGAGCCAGTTCACGCGGGCCGGCCTTTCCTCAGGACGCATCGGGTCACGCGGGTCGCGAGCCACACAGCGGCAAGGGCGGTGAGCGGGGTCGCGGCGAGATACGCGAGCGCGGTGCCGGGACGGCCTCGGTCCAGCAGCTGCGCGACATCCACGGCGTACGTCGAGAAGGTGGTGAAGCCGCCGAGGACGCCGGTGCCGAGGAACGGGCGGACGAGCGGGTGGGCCCGGCGGGCCTCGGTGACGAGCACCATGAGGACGCCGATCAGCGCGCATCCGATGATGTTGACCCAGAAGGTGGTCCAGGGAAATCCGCTCGGCGGCGTGGGCCAGTGCAGGCCGGCCGCGTAGCGTGCAGCGGCCCCCGCTCCCCCGCCGAGGAGCGCCCCGTGTACGAGGAGTCCCCACGG
>NZ_JAOCQE010000486.1 GCF_025290915.1 Streptomyces sp. 15-116A
GAAGCGCGGGGCGCGCAGTCCGGGTGCGGGGGCGCCCTTGGTGAGGGTGCCGGCGAGGACGACGGGCAGGGAGCGGCGCACGCCGCGTTCGCCGGTGACGAGGTCGGCCCAGGCGGCGAGGGAGCCGGGCTTGAGGGAGAGCACCGGGACGGGCAGGGAGTCGTCGCCGGCCTCGGGCAGGGGCCGCATGGGGTCGGGGCCGCCGGGCGGCGCCCAGTGTCCGAGGGCGTCGTTGGGCACGCCGAAGCCGCCGGCCTCCAGGACCGCCGGGTGCGGGTAGAGGGAGCTGCGGTGGCGCAGATGGGGCGGCAGCAGGTGGACGAGGGCGGTGGGGCCGGAGCGGGCGAGGCGGCCGAGGAGGGTGTCGGCGGCGGAGGCGGCCCAGCCGTGGGCGAGTCCGTCGGTGACGACGAGGAAGACGCGTCCGCCGCGGCCGTCGATCAGCTCGGCCGGGTCGGCGACGGCGCCGCCGCTGGTCCAGTGCAGGGTGGGCGTGCCGGTGCGCGGGAGGACCACGCGGACGGTGCGCACGCTGCGGAAGGCGCCGCTGTGTTCGGCGGCCTCGGCGAGCCGGGCGACGGTCTCCTCCCAGATCCGCATGGTCGGCGCGTCGTCGGCGAGCAGCACCAGGTCGAAGGCGGTGGTGCGCACGGGCCGCAGGAACGGCAGCCACAGTCCGTCGGCGACGCCCTGTTCTGCGGTGGCCTCCTCGTCGAGTTCCTGGGTGTCGCGGGAGGACACGCGGCGCTGGAGCTGGTGCAGGGCGCGGGCGAGCTGGGCGGTGCGGCGTCCGGGGCCGTGCTGCGGCTGGTTGGCGTCGTCGGCGAGCAGGGGCCGGGTGAGGTGCAGGGCGGCGGTGCCCTCGGGGTCGGGTAACAGTTCGCCGTCGGCGGGCACGGGTGCGGGGCCGGGGGCGCCGTCGGCGGCGTCGGGTGTGCTCCGGTGGGCGTGGGTGTCGTCGGCGGTGGCGTCGAGCGGTCGCCGGACGGGGGCGGTGTCGTCGTCCGGCCGCGAGGCGTCGGTGGAGGCGGCCGGGTCGGGAGAATCGGCCGAAAGCAGACCTGCCGAGGGGGTGTCCGGGTCCGCGTGTTCCTCGGGACGGGGCGCGGGATCGGCCTTCCCGGGGGCGTCGCCACGGGCGGGCGTACGGCCGCCGTTGTGCTGCCGTCCGGCTCCGGAGCCGTCCGCGGCGGGGCCGCCGTGCTGGTCCCAGTACGCGGCGAGCCACACCGCGTCGGCGACCTCCTGCCAGCGCGGCGCGTCCTGGGGGGAGTCGTCCCGGGCAGGGGTGAAAAGGCCTTGGTACTCGCTCGCGTACTCGACGGATTCGGGGAACGCCGACGGAGGCGACGACCCCGACAAGGGTCCGCCGCCGGATCCGGATGCGCGCTCCCTGGGAAAGCCGTTGTTCATTCAGCGGCCCTTCGCGAGGTCGCGGAGGAGCATTTCCACGAGCTTACGCCCGTTGCCGTGGACCTGGAAACCACCCAGGGTAGTGATCTGGACAGCGTTGAGTAGCTGGTCCAGGGAGTGCGTGCCGCCGGCCTGGACGCGCTGCAGGAACAGGTCCACCAGTTCCTCGGTGCCCTCGGGCCGCTCCCCCAGGTGCCGCTTCACCATGGCGAGCAGGCGTTCGCGGGTGGGCGTGCGCAGTTCGAGCGGCAGACAGCGCCGGCGGAAGGCGGCCGGGAACTCCCGTTCCCCGTTGCTGGTGATCACCACGACCGGGAACTCCCGGCATTCGACCCGCCCTTGACGCACCTCGGCGCGGACCCCGGGGTCGCTGGTGTGGACGCTCGCGGTGTCGGCGGCGTCGCGGACCAGCTCCGGGACGTCATAGCTTCCGTTCTCCAGCACGTGCAACAGGTCGTTCGGCAGGTCGATGTCGCTCTTGTCGAGCTCGTCGACAAGAAGCACACGGGGACGATCGTAGGGCAGGAGGGCGGTGCCGAGGGGCCCGAGCGTGATGAAATCACCTAGGAGTGGCGGAAGTTGACGTTCATTTAATACTTCGGTTTGCTCGGGCCGCTGCTCCGGGACGCCGCCGCGCAGGCCCGCCTGCCAGGCCGCGATCGCCTGCGCGCGGCCCATGGCGTCGTGGGTGTAGAGGCCGTCCTTCAGCGTCGTACGGCTGACGATGTTCCACTCCAGGACCCGGCCGAGGCCCAGTTCGCGGGCGATCACATGGGCGAGGGTGGACTTGCCGACGCCGGGCGGGCCCGTGATCAGCAGCGGGCGGCGCAGCAGCAGGGCCGCGTTGACGATGTCGATCTCCTCGGTGCCCAGCTGCGGGGTGACCTCGTCGGGGCCGATGCGGCGCAGCGCGGCCTCGGGGTCGTCCGGTGGCGCGGGCTGGACCGGCTCGCCGCGGAACCGGCGCCAGGGCG
>NZ_JAOCQE010000487.1 GCF_025290915.1 Streptomyces sp. 15-116A
CGTCGACCTCGGCCGGGTCGCGCGCCGGCTGCCCGCCGGCACACGGCTGCGCCTGGAGATCGCCGGACACCACTTCCCGGCCCACGCCCGCAACCCGCACACCGGACAGGACCCGGTGACGGCCGCCACGCTGCACGCCTCCCGGCGTGAGATCGATCCGGACAGCGTGGTGCTGAGCCTTCCCGTGCTCCCGTCCCGACCCACCCCCGTCGACCCCGCAGAGGAGATCCTCCGATGACGACGCTGCCGCTGGAAGCACTCGTCGACCCCGTCTGCGGCATCGTCCGCAGCGTCGAGCCCGTCGAGCACCCGGCGGGCACCCCGCCCCGCTACACCGCGCTCACGGCCGAGATATCCGACGCCCGCAGGCACGGCCTGTGGCCCGCCGACCGGGTCTCCCTCGGCACCACCTTCGGCGACCCCGCCCAGGCCCGCGTCGCCGCGATAGCCGAGGGGGTGGAACGGTACTGCGGCAACCGCGTCCCGCCGCCCGGCCACCCCGACGCCCCCGTACGGGCCACCGCCGCCGAACTGGCTGACAAGGGCCTGCGGCTCTACGGCCCCGGCGACCTGCCCGCGTACGCCGACTGGCAGTACGCCCGGGAGAAGTTCCCCTACCGCCCCCTCACCCCCGACACCCCGGCCCTGTGGACCCGCGGCACCGAGCTGCTGCCCGACGGAGCGACGACGGAGGTCTGGGCACCCGTCGCGCTCACCCACCTCAACTGGCGCCAGGGCGCGTTGCGCGAACTGCCCCGCACCCACCACCTCAACTACGCCGGAATCGCCACCGGACAGGGCCTCGACGACGCCGTCGAACGCGGCCTGCTGGAGATCGTCGAACGCGACGCCCTGGAACTGTGGTGGCACCTGGACGGCCCGGCCCGCGGCATCGACCCGGCGAGCGTTCCCGGCCTCGCCGACGACCTCGCCGGCTCCGCGTTCGACGTGCACATCGTCGAGATGCCCTCCGAGTTCGCCCCCTGCATGGCCGCGCTCGTGCACGATGCCCGCCTCGGGCTGTACGCCGCCGGCTTCGCCTGCAAGTACGACCCGGCCGAAGCTGCCCGCAAGGCCGTCCTGGAAGCCGTCCACACCTGGGTCTTCACCCAGGGCCTGACCGGCTCCGACGGCTGGGTGTTCCGGGCCGTGGAGGCCGGGCTGCTCGCCCGCGGGCTGTACCTGGACCACCGGGCAGACGGCCGCTATCTCGACGCGTGCGGCGAACAGTTCGAGCACGTACGGGATCTGGGCGCCCACGTGCAGGTGTGGCTCGACGAGCGGATGGCGGCCGAGGCCAGGCGGTTCACCGAACCCGCGCTCGGGACCGTGTCCGTCGGCGAGGTCGAGCCCGGCAGCCGGCAGCGCCTGGATCGCACGTTGCACGCGGGCGGCCACCGGGTCATGACCTTCGACCTCACCACGGAGGACGTGGCCGAGACCCCCCTGCGCGTCGCACGGGTGCTCGTCTCCGGACTGCTGCCCAACGCCCCCGCCGCCTTCGGCTACTTCGGCTGCCCGCGCCTCGCCGAGGCCGCCGTCGCCCGAGGATGGCGCACGAGCCCGCCGAGCGCCCCGGAGGACTTCACGCTGGCGCCTCCGCCGCACATGTGAGGGCCGCACCCGTGGAAGACCTTCGCGAGGACCGCCCGGTGGACCTCGTCGCCGCCCTCGCCCGCGCACGCTCCCCGGAGCCACCAGGACCCGACACACCCGCCGGGGGAGCGGTCCGGGCCTGGCCCGGACCGTCGCGTCCCCTCCCGTCGGCCGACCCGGCCGACCCGGCCGAGCTCGACCTGGGGGCCCTGCTGCGCCTGTCGCTGGCCGCGGTGGACGCCTCCGGACGGCTCCGGCCCGTGGCCTCCGCCGGTGCGCTGCACCCGGTGGACACCGAGCTGGTGGTGGGCGCGGGCTGCTCCCTGCCGCCCGGCCGCTACGGCTACGACCCGCTGCGGCACCGCGTCCACCACCTCGGCCGGCCACCCGAGGGCACACCTCCCGGCGTGACCGCCGAACTCTCCGTCACCGCACGGCGCACAATCTCCCACTACGGTCACCGCGCCTGGCCGCTGCTCCTGCTGGACACCGGTCACGCCGCCGCGGCCCTGTTCCTCGCGGCCCGCGCGCTGGGCGTGGAGGAGCCCGAGGCGCGGCTGGACGGAATCGCCGAGAGCCCACTGGCCGCCGTACACATCCCGCCGCCGGCCGGATGGGGCGGCCCGGCGCACCTGGACGGCGGGCGGGGCGCGATCGCACGGGACCTGGACACCCCTGCGGAGGACCGGACATGACCGAAGGCCGTGACCATACCCTCGTTCGGCGCGGGCTGGCCCTCGCGTGGTTCATCGTGGTCTGGGACGTGATCGAAGG
>NZ_JAOCQE010000488.1 GCF_025290915.1 Streptomyces sp. 15-116A
GGACGGCTCACGCTGCCGGTCGGGGCGCTCACCGCCTGCCTCGGGGCCGCGTTGCTGCTGATCGTCGTGCGCCGCACGCCGAGCCGTTCGTTCTGACGTCGAATCGAGGACAGAGCATGACCGAGTCCGTGGGGATCCACGTCGAGGGGGTCCACTTCGGCTATCCCGGGCGACCCGTGCTGCGGGGCGTCGACCTGACCGTACGGCCGGGTGAACTGACCGCCCTCATCGGCCTGAACGGCTGCGGCAAGTCGACTTTGCTGCGACTGGCCGCCGGGCTGCTGCGACCGGACGAAGGGCGTGTCCGGCTCGGCGGGGACGACCTCGCCCGGCTGTCCCGGCGCGCCACGGCGCGGAGGGTGGCCCTGCTGCACCAGTCCGCACCGGCCGTTCCCGGCATGACCGTGCGTCACCTCGTCCGCCAGGGGCGGTACGCGGCGCGCGGACCGCTGGGCATGCTGCGCGAGGGCGACGATCCCGTCGTGCACCGGGCGCTGCGGGACGTCGGGGTGGCGGAGTGGGCCGACCGTGACGTCGACGCGCTGTCCGGAGGCGAGCGGCAGCGGGTGCGGCTCGCGATGGCCCTCGCCCAGGACACGCGCGTCCTGTTGCTCGACGAGCCGACCACCTACCTGGATCTGCACCACCAGCTCGATGTGCTGCAGACGGTGGTCCGCCTGCGCGAGGAACGCGGGCTCACCGTGGTGATGGTGCTGCACGACCTGGCTCACGCGGCGCGGTTCGCCGAACGCGTCGTCGCCCTGCGCGACGGCCGTGTGGTGGCCGACGGGGCGCCGGGGGAGGTGGTGACCCCGGGGCTGCTGGCGGACGTGCTGAAGGTGGCCGGACGGGTCGGCCGGGACCCCGAAGGAGGCTGGCCGGTGTGTTACCCAGATCACCCTCTCCCGGATCGACCAGAACTAGAATATGAAAATCAGATTCATTAGAGTTACCGTCACGACGCTCACCCGAACGTCGTAACTCCCGCTCTAACAAGGAGAGTTCATGGAGAACGAGCAGATCTTCACGCCGATCGCCGACCAGGGCCAGCTGGCCCACGCCTCGGCCTCCCACTCCAACGCGCTCGTCGAGAACCCCTTCGACGACAACGAGGAGTAAGCGAGGGCCCAGCCACCCTCGACCGTGGGCCCGCCCGTTGCCTTCCGGGCGGGTCCACGCCCGTCCCCACCCTTTCGTCAGGAGGATCGTCGTGTCCCGCAGCCGACTCGCCCCCGGTGTCGACGTCGTCGCCGTGCCCGGCCGAGGGCTCGCCGTCCGGACCCCTGAAGGGGAGTACCTCAGCGTCAGGACAGGGGGCGCCGACCAGGACCTGCTCCTCTCCCGGCTCACGGGCGGGACCACAGGCCCGGCGGACGACGAACTCGACCGTGTGGTGCGGGCGTTCGAGGGGGCCGGCTATCTGACGGAAAGCCCGCGGGAGGACGCGCGGTGGCCCGCCGAACGCCAGGACATCCGGATCCTCGGCGACCCGGTACTGACCGAACCGCTCGCGGCGCACCTGGCCGCCCTGGGCGCCCGGCCCCGCGTGACGGACACCGCCCCCGGCGCATCACCGGTGGCCGTCGAGGACCTGCTCGACAAAGACCCCGCCGCGGTCGTGTGGTGCCTCGACGGACCCGTGCCGGACGGGTGGTGGGACGCCGCCGACACCCTGCCCGGCCACGGCGTCGCGTGGCTGCGCTGCCACCGCGAGGGCTGGCAGGCGTACGTCGAGCCGGTGGCCGCCGCTTCCGGAGACGTCACCTCGGCGCACGTCCGGTCCCGCCGGCTCGCCGCCACCCCCGCCCACCGCGAACTGGCCGCGTACTGGAGCGGACCGCGTACCTCCGGCGCGCCGGTCCGGCTCACCCCGCCCGCCGCCGCGCTGCTCGCCGCCCTGCTCGCGGACGATCTCCACCGGTGGGCCACCGGCGCACCCGGCACCGCCGGCCTCCCGGCCCGGCGCCGGCTCCGCCGCGTGGACCTGCGCACGCTGGCCGTCACCGAGCACCCTGTCCTCCCGGTGCCCGCCGTCGCCCCGATGCCGAAGAGGGACGGATGACCGCGTTCGACGCGGCGGTGGAGGAACTGGCCACCGACGTGGTCCTCCCGGTCGGCGACGGCCCCTTCCCGGCCGTCCTGGTGCGCACTCCCTACCACCGCACCCGGCACCGGGCCGAGGCGCGCGGCTGGGCCCGCAGGGGATTCGCCGCCGTGGTCCAGGACGTGCGCGGCCGGTTCGCCTCGCCGGGGGAGTGGCACCCCTACGCGAACGAGGCGGCCGACGGCGCGGCGGCCGTCCGCTGGATCCGGCGGCAGCCGTGGAGCGACGGCCGGCTGGTGG
>NZ_JAOCQE010000489.1 GCF_025290915.1 Streptomyces sp. 15-116A
GAGCACGTCCTCTGATGGCCATCCGCACCTCCCGCCCCGGGCCCGCGACCCCCGCCCGAGGCGGCGCCCGGCGTCGCCGCCTGCCCCTGCGCATCGTGCTGCCGCTGCTGTTCCTCGTCGCCCTGATGGCGATGCTGCTGCTGCGCGGTTATGTGCACAGCGAGATCCTCGCCGACCACCGGATCAACTCCTCGGCCGCCGCCGACAAGGTGCCGGAGAAGGTGCTGGAGGGCGGCCCGGTCATCGACACCCGCGGTGACGAGGCGCAGACCCTCACCATCCCCGACGGCCACGTCGTGCTCACCTTCGACGACGGCCCCGACCCGGAGTGGACCCCCAAGGTCCTGGACGTGCTGAAGAAGCACGACGCGCACGCCGTCTTCTTCGTCACCGGCACCATGGCCTCCCGCCACCCCGACCTCGTCGAGCGCATCGCCGAAGAGGGCCACGAGATCGGGCTGCACACCTTCAACCACCCCGACCTCTCCCTGCAGTCGAAGGACCGCATCGACTGGGAGCTGTCCCAGACCCAGCTCGCCATCACCGGCGCCGCGGGCATCCGCACCTCCCTGTTCCGGCCGCCGTACTCCTCGCAGGCCGGCGCCATGGACAACAACTCCTGGCCGGTCGCCGAGTACATCGGCGACCGCGGCTACATCACCGTCGTCAACACCCATGACAGCGAGGACTGGCGCAAGCCCGGCGTCGCCGAGATCATCGAGCGCGCCACGCCCGAGGACGGCAAGGGCGGCGTCGTCCTGATGCACGACTCCGGCGGCGACCGCCACCAGACCGTCCAGGCCCTGGACCGGATGCTGCCCGACCTGAAGGACAAGGGCTACACGTTCGACAACCTCACCGAGGCCCTGGACGCGCCCAGCGCGCACAGCCCCGTCACCGGCGTCGAGCTGTGGAAGGGCAAGGCCTGGGTCTTCCTGGTGCAGGCCTCCGACAACATCACCGCCGTGCTCGTGGTCGGACTCGCGATCGTCGGCTTCCTCGTCATCGCCCGCTTCGTGCTGATGCTGGTGCTGTCCGCGGCCCACGCCCGCAAGGTGCGCCGCCGCGGCTTCTCGTGGGGACCGCCGATCACCGATCCGGTGTCGGTGCTGGTCCCGGCGTACAACGAGGCCAAGTGCATCGAGAACACGGTCCGTTCGCTGATGGCGAGCGACCACCCCATCGAGGTCATCGTCATCGACGACGGCTCCAGCGACGGCACCGCGCGCATCGTCGAGGGCCTGAACCTGCCCAACGTCCGCGTGGTGCGCCAGCTCAACGCGGGCAAGCCCGCCGCGCTCAACCGCGGTGTCGCCAACGCACGGTACGACATCATCGTGATGATGGACGGCGACACCGTCTTCGAGCCGACCACCGTCCGCGAACTCGTGCAGCCCTTCGGCGACCCGCGCGTCGGCGCCGTCGCCGGCAACGCCAAGGTCGGCAACAAGGACAAGCTGATCGGCGCCTGGCAGCACATCGAGTACGTGATGGGCTTCAACCTCGACCGCCGGATGTACGACGTCCTGCAGTGCATGCCCACCATCCCGGGCGCCGTGGGAGCCTTCCGCCGCTCGGCGCTCGAACGGGTCGGCGGCATGAGCGACGACACGCTCGCCGAGGACACCGACATCACCATGGCCATCCACCGCGACGGCTGGAAGGTGGTGTACGCCGAGAACGCCCGCGCCTGGACCGAGGCCCCCGAGTCGGTGCAGCAGCTGTGGTCCCAGCGCTACCGCTGGTCCTACGGCACCATGCAGGCCATCTGGAAGCACCGCCGCGCCCTGGTCGACCGGGGCCCCTCGGGCCGCTTCGGCCGCGTCGGCCTGCCGCTGGTGTCCCTGTTCATGGTCCTCGCCCCGCTGCTGGCCCCGCTCATCGACGTCTTCCTCATCTACGGCCTGATCTTCGGCCCGACCGGCAAGACGATCCTCGCCTGGTTCGGCGTCCTCGCCATCCAGGCGGCCTGCGCGGCCTACGCCTTCGTCCTCGACCGCGAGAAGCTCACGCCGCTGCTGTCGCTGCCGTTGCAGCAGATCCTCTACCGGCAGCTGATGTACGTCGTGCTGCTCCAGTCCTGGATCACCGCGCTCACCGGCGGCCGGCTGCGCTGGCAGAAACTGCGCCGCAAGGGCGGCGTCTCCGCCCCGCCCGGCGCCGGGGCCCAGCCGCCGCTGGTGGAGGGCCGTCCGGTGGGGTGAGCCCGGCGCCACGAGCCTTCGGCGGCCGTCACACCGGCCCCCCCACCGCAACGCCCGCACCAGAAAGTCCCGCACGTGACCGTACCCGCCCGCCCGGCCGACC
>NZ_JAOCQE010000049.1 GCF_025290915.1 Streptomyces sp. 15-116A
TCACCGGAGATCAAGGTGGCCGATCTGACGGGGTTCGCCCTGCAGGCGGCGTGCTGGGGGGATCCGGACGCCTCCGGGCTGGCGCTGCTGGATCCGCCGCCGGCGGGGGCGATGGCGGCGGCGCGGGAGGCTCTGGCGGCGGTCGGGGCGGTCGACTGCGTCGGGCGGGCGACGGAGCGGGGTCTGCGGTTGGCGCGGTTCGGTGTGCACCCTCGGTTGGGCCGGGCCTTGCTGGACACCGGGGGTGCGGGGGCCGAGGTGGTGGCGCTGCTGTCGGAGGAGGCGCCCCGGGAGTACGGGGATGATCTGGCGGGAGCTCTGAGGTCTGCGCGGCGTGGGGGCGACGCCTACGCGGGGCGGTGGCGTACCGAGGTGCGGCGGCTGCGGGCCGTCGTCTCCGAGGAGCTTTCCCACCCGCCCGACCGTGGCTCCATGTCAGAAGGTGCCGTTCATGTCGGACCCGGCACCAGTGACGACAAGCTGGCCGGCATCGTCGCCGCGCTGGCCTTTCCCGAGCGGGTCGCCAAGTTCGACGCGGGGTCGTACCTCATGGCCTCCGGGACTCGGGCGGAGGTGGCCGAGGGGTCGGCGTTGCGCGGGGCGCCCTGGATCGTGGTCGCCGTGGCTGATCGGCCCGTGGGGAGCCGGCACGCGCGGGTGCGGGTCGGGGCCGTGATCGACGAGGACGTCGCGCGGAGTGCCGCCGGGGCCCTGCTGGAGGAGCGGACCGAGGTGCGCTGGGCGGACGGGGACGTCGTCGCTCGGCGGGTCGAGCGGCTCGGGGCGATCGAGCTGGCCGTGCGGGCGTACGGCGACGCCGATCCGGCCCTCGTGCGGGGTGCGCTGCTGGACGGGCTGCGGCAGGAGGGGTTCGGGCTGTTGCGGTGGTCGCCCGACGCCGTCGTCCTGCGGCAACGGCTGGCGTTTCTGCGGCGCCGGCTCGGTGAGCCCTGGCCCGATGTCTCCGACGACGCGCTGCACGCGCGCGTGGAGGAGTGGCTGGAGCCGGAGCTGAGCCGGGCGCGGCGGCGGGCCGATCTGGGGCGGATCGACGCCGGGCAGGCGCTCGCGCGGCTGTTGCCGTGGGCGTCCGGTGAGGCCGCGCGGCTGGACGAGCTGGCGCCCGAGCGGATCACCGTGCCCAGTGGGTCGGCGGTGCGGGTGGACTACGCGGATCCGGAGCAGCCGGTGCTCGCGGTGAAGCTCCAGGAGATGTTCGGGCTGCAGGAGTCGCCGCGGGTCGCCGGTGTGCCGCTGCTGGTGCATCTGCTGTCCCCGGCGGGACGGCCCGCCGCGGTCACCGCCGATCTGGCCTCCTTCTGGCGGGACGGCTACAAGGGCGTACGGGCCGAGCTGCGCGGCCGCTATCCCAAGCACCCGTGGCCCGAGGACCCGGCCACGGCCGAGCCCACCCGGCACACCAACGCGCGGCTCAGGCGCTGAGCCGGGCCGGCTCCGCCGCCGATTCGGGCGTGGGCCGCGTGCGGCGGCGTGCGCGGGCCTCCAGGTACAGGGAGAGCGCCAGCAGCAGGACGGCCAGGGCGAGGAAGCCCCAGGGCAGGTACGAGGTCAGCAGCAGGACCAGGGTGCGGTGGGACTTGACCAGGTCGACGGTGTGGCGGATGTAGTCCTCGCGCATCTTCACGTGTCCCGCGAACGCCGTCACCTTGTCGCGGTCGCCGAGGAGGGCGCCGCCGCGCAGCTCCTCCTGGTGGATCTCCTCGCCGTAGACGGGTGCGCCGGTGAGGGGTTCGACCCAGAACTTGCGGACCGTGGTGTACCAGCGGGTCGTGCCGGTCTCGGTGAGCGCCTCGGGGGTCATGCCCTTCACGGGCAGGGTCTTGGGGTACGGCACCTGCGTCCAGGGGATGGTCTGCTCGAAGTAGTAGACCTCCAGGCCGCGGAAGTCGCGGGTGCCCTTGTAGTGGATGGGGGCCGTCACGCGGGCTTGTGCGTCGAAGTACTCGTAGTCCCGTTTCTCCGTCAGGAAGGGCCACTTGAACTCGATGCCCCGGCGCCGCACGGGGTCGCCGTCGACCATCTCGCCGTCGGCGTGGACGGGTTCCTGGGTGTGGGCGTCGAAGATGTACCGCTCGGGGATCCTGGAGACCATCTCGCCGTCGGGGCCGACGACGTAGGTGAGACCGTCCCAGACGACCACGTCGCCGTCGACGGTCCGCTCGATGCCCTCGGAGGCGGCCACGTTGCCCTTGAGGGTCTGCACGATGGTGACGCGCGGGACCTGTCGCGCGCGCAGGGTGGAGTAGTCGAGGAGGGTGGCGTTCTCGGCCTCCAGGACCATGGTCTGGTACTGGTGCGGCGGGACCTTGGCCAGGCGCGGGAAGGCGTACCAGCGCAGCAGCGGGGACAGGGCCGCGAAGAACACGGCGGCGGCGAGCAGGACCAGTCCGGCTTTGCGGCGCATCTCGGCCTCCCTTGCGGGCGGGCGGGTCAGGGGTGTGCCGGCACCGTCGTCAGCAGCGGCTTCGGGGAGGTCTCGCCGGTCGGCGAGCCCAGCGCGGTCAGCGTGAGGACGAGGGCGAACGCGGCGGCGAGACCTACGGCGGCGGCGACGAGGGCGCGCATACGGGCCTCCCACGCGAGCAGGTGAGCTGATGGGGCGTCAGGTCCGGGCACCGTAGCAACGGGGGCGTGAGATGAGAACAGGTCGCGTGAGATGAAGGGGAGGCCGCACACACCGAGGGCGCGCCTCCTGTCGTACGGGAGACGCGCCCTCGGGTGCGTTGCGACGAGCGGTCAGGCGCTGGGCGACGGGCTCGGCGACGACGTCTCCGCCGCCGCCACGGTCAGCTCGACCGTGAGGGTCGCGCCGCCCGCGGTGGTGATGCGGAGCAGGAACGTGCCGGTGGCGTCGTCCGCGTACAGCTGAGGCAGCTTCAGCAGGCCGTCGGCGTCGGTCTTGAGGCCGGTGAGGGTGCGTACGGCCTTGCCGTCGGCGTCCTTGAAGTAGGGGCCCTTGTCGTTGGCCGTGGGGTCGTCGGCGGACTTGACGAGGGTGGCGGTGGCCGCGACCTTGTCGGCGACGACACCGTCGTAGGTGGCCTTCACGACGACCGGGTCGGCGAACTCGCCGCCCGGGACGCAGGTCAGCTTCGTGTCGTCGGTGCGTACGAGGGTGTCGGCGGCGCGTTCGGTGACGGTGGCCTTGTAGTCGACGCCCGGCAGCGCGCGGCCGACGACGGTGGCGCGGACGGTGACGGTCCCGGTCTTCTCGCCCGCCTTGAGCGCGGGTGCGACGGCCACGCCGGAGCTGTCGGTGACCGCGACAGCCACGCGCTCGCCGCCGGTGAAGGTGGTGTCGGTGTCGCCGACGACGGTGAACCGGATCCGTACCTTGGCCACGGACTTGCCGGCCTCGGTCTCCGCGCGGGTGCTGATCCGCTGGGTGAAGGTGTCGCCCGCCATCGCGGTGAGCTTCGCGGTGCCGGCGTCCTCCAGGTGGTCCACGGTGTCGGTGGGCGTCTGGGGCGTTTCGGGCGGCGTCGACGGCGAGGTGGGCGGCTTGCTCGGGCTGCCGCCGGGCTTCGAGGGGCCGGGGCTGGGGCTGTTGCCGGACGGCTTGCCGGGCTTGCCGCCGTTGCCGGTGCCCTTGCCGTTGCCGGGCGTGGACGGGCTCGGGGTGGTGCCGGGGCGCCTCGTGCCGTCGTCGCTGCGGTCCGAGGGGAGGGTGCCGGTGCCGTCGGGGATCTCGTGGGTGCCCTTGCGGTAGTACTCCAGCCACTTGAGGACGGTGTTCAGGTAGTCCGTGGAGTTGTTGTAGCTGAGGATCGCCCGGTTGAGGTCGCGCTGGTCGGACAGGTCCCAGCCGTTGCGGCACAGGTAGTGGCCTGCGGCGAGGGCGGCGTCGTAGACGTTGTTGGGGTCCTTGCGGCCGTCGCCGTTGCCGTCGCGGCCCGCCCAGGCCCAGGTGGAGGGGATGAACTGCATGGGGCCGACGGCGTTGTCGTAGCTGCTGTTGCCGTCGTAGACGCCGTTGTCGGTGTCCCGGATGAGGGCGAAGCCGTTGCCGTCGAGCTGGGGGCCGATGATCGGGCTGAGCGTGGTGCCGTCGGCGTCGACGCGGCCGCCGCGGGCCTGGCCGGACTCCACCCGGCCGATGGCGGCGAGGAGTTGCCAGGGCAGATTGCAGGCGGGCTTCTTCTCGCGGAGCGCGGCCTCGGCCTTCTTGTAGGCGTCGAGGACGGTCGCGGGTATGCCCGCCTCTGCGGCGCCGGCCGGGGTGTCCGGGTCGGCGCTCGCGGACGGTGAGGGGTTCGGGCTGTTGAGCGGCGGCAGGTCGGTGTAGTACGGCGAGTTGCCGGTGGCGCTGGAGCCGGCCGCCTCGTCGGGCGAGGGGGTGGCGTCCGCGCTGGTCTGTCTGCCGTGGTCGTCGACGGTCACGCCCGGAGCCTGGGACGCGGACAAGGCAGCCACCGCCGCCGCGGCCACTGCGGTGGTTGCCGCTCCCTTGCGCAGCCTCCTGCCGAAATGCGCCGCCATAGAGTGAACCCCTCCCGTGGACGCCGGAGCGTCCGTCAACGTCTGTTGTGTTCGCCCTGTTGTGACGATCGACCCGCCCCGCCGGTTGCGCGACGGCACGGCGACCCTCGCGACCCTACGACAACTTCCTTTGCACGGACACCCGTTCCTGACCGATATTCACCGGTTGGCCATGTTCGGAGTTGGGGGTTCGTGCGGAGCTCGTCGCCCATACTGGGTGCTTTCCGCAGCGGGAGGAGCCGAGTTGCCGTTCACGCTCAGCCATGCGGCGGCGGTGCTGCCCGCCGTCCGTACCGACGGCAGCGGTCGCGCCGCGCTGGTGCCGGCGGTGCTCGTCGCGGGCAGTTTCGCTCCCGACATGACCTATTACGCGGCGAGTGTCCTGTCCGGGGCGATGGAGTTCGGGGACGTCACGCACGCGTTCTGGGGCGTGTTCACGGTCGATGTGCTCATCGCCTGGGCGCTGGTGGGGCTGTGGCTGCTGGTGCGCGAACCGCTCGTGGCGCTGTTGCCGCGCGGGCGGCAGGGGCGGACGGCGGCGCTGCTGCGCTGCGGGGCGCCGCGGGCGCGGCTGCGGGTGTCCCTGGTGGCGCGCTGGTACGTCTCGGCCGTGCTGGGTGCGCTGACGCATGTGGTCTGGGACGCGTTCACGCACCTGGACCGGTGGGGGATGCGGCTGTTTCCCGTGCTGGGCCGGGAGATCGCCGGTTCACCGCTGTACTGGTACTTGCAGTACGGAGGCTCGGTGGTGGCGGCGGTGGTGATCGCTCTGTTCGTGGCGCGGGCGCTGCGGCGGGCGGACCCGGGCGGGCCCGTGGGGGTGCCGGTGCTGTCGGTGGCGGACCGGTGGGCGGCGGTGGCGCTGCTCGGGGGCTGTGCGCTGGCGGGGGCGGTGCAGCGGGCCTCGCGGTGGTGGGCCTATTGGGGATCGGCCGCGAAGCCCTGGGAGCTGATCCCGACGGTGTGCTTCGGGGCAGGCGCGGGTCTGGTGCTGGCGCTGCCGGTGTACGCCGTGGCCGTCAGGGCGTGGCGTCCGGCCTCCCCGGCCACGGGGAGCCGCCCTGCAGACGCGGATACGGAGCGGCCGAGCCGTACGGGCGCACGCTGAGGGTCTCGCCGGCCGCGACGAAGACGGTGATGGTGCGGACGGGGCGGGGCCGGGGCAGCAGGGTGAGGACGAGGGTGAGATAGCCCCGGGCCACCTCGGCCCACAGCCGCCAGGGGATGGCGGGGGCGCCGGTGGCGGGGAGGTGGCGCCGCAGCGTGGCCGAGAGGGGGGTGGGGATGCGGGCGGTACTTGCGGCGTCCGCGAAGACCGGAACGGAAACAGACGCCTCGGGCCGGGGCCCGTCGGCGCCACTCCGCGGGGGTGCCGCTCTGCGGTGAAGCATGCGTATACCCATGCCCCGCATCCTGGCCGCCGGAGGGAGCGGGGGCGTGTTGACGGGGGCCAGGCGAGTGAGGCCCGGTGCGCGCACCGAACCCTGTTCAAGGAACCCCGGGAGGGGCGTGGGGAGGCGACGGCCCTGCTTGGCACCGCCGGTCTCCGCTGCGGTGGCTGAGCACCGTCGCGGCGGAGAGAAGGTGCTGCGGCGAGAAGGTGTCGCGGCGGAAAGCGGGCGCTGCGGCGGGAGGAGCTGATGGCGCCGCCGCTTGAGCTTTCCGCCGCGACGGCGCTCAGCCACCGGTACGGAGCCCGGCGGTGCCGAGCCCGGCCCGGCCCGTCGGTCGGCCCTCCCCCGGGCGGGACTAGTGCGCGGCGGATTCCCAGTCCGGGCCCGCGCCGACCGAGACGCCCAGGGGGACTCGGAGTTGGACCGCCTTGGACATCTCCTCGCGGACCAGGGGCTCGACCGTGGGGCGTTCGCCGGGGGCCACCTCCAGGACGATCTCGTCGTGGACCTGGAGGAGCATGCGGGAGTTCAGGCCCGCCTCGCGCAGCGCCCTGTCCACGTTCAGCATGGCGATCTTGACGATGTCCGCCGCCGTGCCCTGGATGGGCGCGTTCAGGGCCATCCGCTCGGCCGCCTCCCGGCGCTGGCGGTTGTCGCTGTTGAGGTCGGGCAGATAGCGGCGGCGGCCGAACAGCGTCGCCGTGTACCCGGTCGCCCGCGCCTCGGCGACGACCCGCTGCAGATAGTCCCGCACCCCGCCGAAGCGCTCGAAGTACGCGTCCATCAGGGCCCGCGCCTCCGCCGCCTCGATGTTCAGCTGCTGCGACAGACCGAACGCCGACAGCCCGTACGCCAGGCCGTACGACATCGCCTTGATCTTGCGCCGCATCTCCGCGTCCACGGCGGACGGCTCCACGGAGAACACCTGCGCGGCGGCCGTGGTGTGCAGGTCCTCACCGGAGGTGAACGCCTCGATCAGGCCCGCGTCCTCGGAGAGGTGGGCCATCACCCGCAACTCGATCTGGCTGTAGTCGGCGGTCAGCAGCGACTCGTAGCCCTCCCCCACCACGAAGCCGCGGCGGATGGCGCGGCCCTCGTCCGTGCGGACGGGGATGTTCTGCAGGTTCGGGTCGGTGGAGGACAGGCGGCCGGTGGCGGCGACCGTCTGGTTGAAGGTGGTGTGGATCCGGCCGTCCGCGGCGATCGTCTTGATCAGGCCCTCGACGGTGACGCGCAGCTTCGCCTGCTCCCGGTGCCGGAGCATGATCACGGGCAGTTCGTTGTCGGTCTGGCCGGCCAGCCAGGCGAGGGCGTCCGCGTCCGTGGTGTAGCCGGTCTTCGTCTTCTTCGTCCTGGGCAGGCCCAGCTCGCCGAAGAGGACCTCCTGGAGCTGCTTGGGCGAGCCCAGGTTGAACTCGTGCCCCGCCGCCGCGTGCGCCTCCTTCACCGCCTGCTGGACCGCGCCCGCGAACATCTGCTCCATGGCCTGCAGATGGTCCCGGTCCGCCGCGATGCCGTGCCGCTCCATGCGGGCCAGCAGCGCGGACGTCGGCAGCTCCACGTCCCGCAGCAGCTCCGCCGCACCCACGTCCTGGAGCCGGCCCTCGAAGGCCTCCCCCAGGTCGAGGACGGCGCGGGCCTGCACCATCAGCGCCTCCGCCTCGGCCCCGTCGTCCGAGCCGAACGCCAGCTGGCCGTCGGCCGCGGCGGCCGGGGCCAGCTCGCGGTGCAGGTACTCCATGGACAGCGCGTCCAGGTCGAAGGAACGACGGCCCGGCTTGACCAGGTAGGCGGCGAGCGCGGTGTCCATGGACACGCCCTCGATGCTCCAGCCGTGCTCGGCGAAGACCCGCATCGCGCCCTTGACGTTGTGGAACACCTTGGGCCGGTCCGGGTCGGCGAGCCAGGCGGCGAAGGCGCGCTCGTCGGCCTCGTCCAGCTCGGCGGGGTCGAACCAGGCGGCCGGTCCGCCGGCCGTGGCCAGCGCGACCTCGGCGACCGAGCCGCTGCCCAGCGCCCAGGTGTCGACGGTGGCGACGCCGAGCGGGCCGGTGCCGTGCTCGGCGAGCCAGCCGGACAGCTCGCCGGTGCGCAGTACGGTGCCGTCCAGCTCCACGCCGTCCGCGACGACCGGGGCCACCTCGGCCTCCGCGGCGCCGGGGTCGACGGCGAAGAGCCGCTCGCGCAGCGAGGGATTCCTGATCTCCAGGGTGTCGAGGATCATCGCCACGGCCTTGCGGTCGTAGGCGGTGCGCTCCAGGTCGGTGACGCCCTTGGGCAGCGGGACCTGGCGCTCCAGCTCGGTGAGCCGGCGGTTGAGCTTGACCGCTTCCAGGTGGTCGCGGAGGTTCTGCCCGGCCTTGCCCTTGACCTCGTCGACGCGCTCGACGAGGTCGGCGAAGGAACCGAACTGGTTGATCCACTTCGCGGCGGTCTTCTCGCCGACGCCGGGGATGCCGGGCAGGTTGTCGGAGGGGTCGCCGCGCAGCGCCGCGAAGTCCGGGTACTGGGCGGGCGTCAGGCCGTACTTCTCGAACACCTTCTCCGGGGTGAACCGGGTCAGCTCGGAGACGCCCTTGGTCGGGTAGAGCACCGTGGTGTGGTCGGAGACCAGCTGGAAGGAGTCACGGTCGCCGGTGACGATCAGGACGTCGAAGCCCTCGGCCTCGGCCTGGGTGGCGAGGGTGGCGATGATGTCGTCCGCCTCGAACCCGTCGATGGCGAAGCGCTCGGCGTGCATCGCGTCGAGCAGCTCGCCGATCAGCTCGACCTGGCCCTTGAACTCGTCGGGGGTCTTGGAGCGGTTCGCCTTGTACTCGGTGAACTCCTGGGACCGCCAGGTCTTGCGGGACACGTCGAACGCCACCGCGAAGTGCGTGGGCGCCTCGTCGCGCAGCGTGTTGGCCAGCATCGACGCGAAGCCGTAGATCGCGTTCGTCGGCTGGCCCGTCGCGGTGGTGAAGTTCTCCGCGGGCAGCGCGAAGAACGCGCGGTAGGCCAGTGAGTGCCCGTCCATGAGCATCAGGCGGGGGCGGCCGCCGGCGGGGGTGGTCTCGGTCTTCTTCGATGCTGTCTCTGCCACGCCCCCGATCCTGCCACGGCCCACTGACAGCGGGCCGCCACCTGTGGTGCGCAGAGGTCGCCATCGGGGGTGCGCGGAGTGCGGCACCGCCGGACTCCGCCGTCGTGGCTGAGCGCCGTCGCGGCGGGAAGGAGGGCAGCAGGAGGACCGGGAGAGGGAGGACGGTGCTCACCGTGAACGACCCTCACCGCTGTCGGTGCCCCGTGCGAGGATCGGAGACGTACCTCACACGTGTACCCGAAGGAGAGTGCGCGATGGCCGCCAAGCCGCCGAAGGCCGATCCCGTGCAGGACGCGCCGCAGGTCACCGAGCCGCAGCACGCGGCCGCGGGCCTCGCGGCGATCGGGCACACCCTGCGCGCGGCCCGGCGCCAGATGGGCGTGAAGCGCACCGCGCTGACACTGCTCAGCGTCAACCAGAAGGACGGCTTCGACTGCCCGGGCTGTGCCTGGCCGGAGCCGGAGCAGCGGCACCGGGCGGAGTTCTGCGAGAACGGCGCGAAGGCCGTTGCCGAGGAGGCCACCCTGCGCCGGGTCACGCCCGAGTTCTTCGCCGAGCACCCGGTCACCGATCTGGCCGGCCGCAGCGGCTACTGGCTGGGCCAGCAGGGGCGGCTCACCCACCCCATGTACCTGCCCGAGGGCGGCACGCACTACGAGCCGGTCACCTGGGAACGCGCCTTCGACATCGTCGCCGAGGAGATCGCCGCGCTCGGCTCCCCCGACGAGGCCGTCTTCTACACCTCGGGCCGCACCAGCAACGAGGCCGCGTTCCTCTACCAGCTGTTCGCCCGCGAGCTGGGCACCAACAACCTGCCCGACTGCTCCAACATGTGCCACGAGTCCTCCGGCTCGGCCCTGTCGGAGACGATCGGCATCGGCAAGGGCAGCGTGCTCCTTGACGACCTCCACCAGGCCGACCTGATCATCGTCGCCGGCCAGAACCCGGGGACGAACCACCCGCGCATGCTGGCCGCGCTGGAGAAGGCCAAGGCGAACGGCGCGCGGATCATCAGCGTGAACCCGCTGCCGGAGGCGGGCCTGGAGCGCTTCAAGAACCCGCAGACGCCGAAGGGCCTCACCACCGGCGCCCCGCTGACCGACCTGTTCCTGCAGATCCGCATCGGCGGCGACCAGGCGCTGTTCCGCCTCCTCAACAAGCTGATCCTCGAGACGGAGGGCGCCGTCGACGAGGACTTCGTACGGGACCACACGCACGGCTACGAGGAGTTCGCCGCGGCCGCCCGCGCCGCCGACTGGGACGAGACGCTCGCCGCGACCGGGCTCACGCGCGGGGACGTCGAGGCGTGCCTGCGCATGGTGCTCGCCTCCGAGCGCACCATCGTGTGCTGGGCGATGGGCCTCACGCAGCACAAGCACGCGGTGCCGACCATCAAGGAGGTCGTCAACTTCCTGCTGCTGCGCGGCAACATCGGCCGCCCGGGTGCGGGCGTGTGCCCGGTGCGCGGTCACTCCAATGTGCAGGGCGACCGCACCATGGGCATCTTCGAGCGGCCCGCCCCGGCCTTCCTGGACGCGCTGGAGAAGGAGTTCGGCTTCGCCCCGCCGCGTGAGCACGGCTACGACGTCGTACGGGCGATCCGCGCGCTGCGTGACGGCGAGGCGAAGGTGTTCTTCGCGATGGGCGGCAACTTCGTCTCCGCCTCCCCGGACACGGAGGTCACGGAGGCGGCGATGCGCCGGGCCCGGCTGACGGTGCACGTGTCGACCAAGCTGAACCGCTCGCACACGGTCACGGGCGCGCGGGCGCTGATCCTGCCGACGCTCGGCCGCACCGAGCGCGACGTGCAGGAGGGCGGCGAGCAGTTCGTCACGGTCGAGGACTCGATGGGCATGGTGCACGCCTCGCGCGGGCGGCTGGAGCCGGCGAGCCCGCGGCTGCTGTCGGAGCCGGCGATCGTGTGCCGGCTGGCCCGGCGGGTGCTCGGCGCGGACAGCAGGGTGCCGTGGGAGGAGTTCGAGAAGGACTACGCCACGATCCGTGACCGCATCGCGCGCGTGGTGCCCGGCTTCGAGGACTTCAACGCGCGCGTGGCCCGCCCCGGAGGCTTCGCGCTGCCCCACGCCCCGCGTGACGAGCGCCGCTTCCCCACGGCCACCGGGAAGGCCAACTTCACGGCGGCGCCGGTGGAGTACCCCGAGCTGCCCGAGGGGCGGCTGCTGCTCCAGACGCTGCGCTCGCACGACCAGTACAACACCACGATCTACGGCCTGGACGACCGGTACCGGGGCATCAGGAACGGCCGGCGCGTGGTGCTGGTCCATCCCGAGGACGCACGGGAGCTGGGGGTCGCGGACGGCGCGTACGTGGACGTGGTGAGCGAGTGGAGGGACGGGGTGGAGCGCAGGGCGCCGGGCTTCCGTGTCGTGCACTATCCGACGGCACGCGGGTGCGCGGCCGCGTACTACCCGGAGACCAATGTCCTGGTGCCCCTGGACGCCACCGCGGACGTCAGCAACACCCCGGCCAGCAAGTCCGTCGTGGTCCGTCTGGAACAATCGGCGACCGACTGAGCGTTTGCTCAGCCGAAGAGTACGGCCGAGCAGTGCCGAGCGACGCCGAAAGCGATCACGACGAAACGGAGCCGGGCCCATGGGCGAGCAGCAGCATGTGAAGTTCCCGCAGGAGGTCATCGACGAGTACGCCGCGCTCGGCGTGGACCTCCAGGCGCTGTTCTCGGCGGGCCATCTGGGCACGCGCATGGGTGTGCAGATCCTGGAGGCGTCGGCGGAGCGGGTCGTCGGGACGATGCCGGTGGAGGGCAACACCCAGCCGTACGGGCTGCTGCACGGCGGCGCCTCGGCGGTGCTGGCCGAGACGCTCGGCTCGGTGGGCTCGATGCTGCACGGCGGCACTTCCAAGATCGCCGTGGGCGTCGACCTGAACTGCACGCACCACCGCGGTGTGCGCTCCGGCCTGGTCACCGGGGTCGCGACGCCCGTGCACCGGGGCCGCTCCACGGCGACGTACGAGATCGTCATCACGGACGAGGCGGACAAGCGCGTGTGCACGGCCCGCCTGACCTGCCTGCTGCGCGATGTGAACCCGCAGGACGCCGAGCGGGTGGGCGCGACCGGCTGACCCCCGCGACCCACAGGCATACGGGACCTGACGGTGCGTCACGCACTGCCGGGTCCCGCTGTCGTTGCCCCGCACCACCGTTGCCGCCGGCCGGCGGGCCGCTTACTGTTCGTGCCATGGAACGGGCAGGGAGGCCCTCTCGGCCGACGGGACCGACATGCCGCCCGACGCGGGCACGCGCACCGCGCGGCGCCACCCCACACCACAGCACCGCCCCACGCCGCCGCACCGCCACACCGCTGCTCGCCGCCGCACTGCTGCTCGCCGTCACGTCGGCGACGGCCGGCTGCGACGACACCAACGCCCGCCCCCCCTCACCCTCGCACTCCACCTCGGACTCCCCCTCACCCCTCGCCACCTCCCCCACGGAGATCTGCGTCCAGCTCGTCACGTACTGGTCCCGCAAGGCGCTCGCCGGGGACGACTACGGCGACTACCAGAAGATGGGCATGTCCAACGGGCAGTACAACATCCTGCTCGAGGCCGTGGCCGACGCCCGCCCCGTGCAGCGGCGTCAAGGGACGGACGCCGCACACGATGTGATCGACCGTCAGGTACGGGAGGGGTGCGCCGAGCGGTACCGCGGCGGCGGACCGACCGAATCGCCGTGGCGATGACCCTCGTCCACCCAAAACCACAGGTCAAACGCCCTGTAACCGAGCGGCGTGCCTTTTCGCGCATTATCCGGAGGCGGAATGCGCGATGTGCCGGGAAGTGCCGGACTGTCTTTCCCGGTCGTAACTCTGCGTAATAAACACGCAATGCAGATGCCCGGCCTCCCTCTCGGACCCCAGCACACCGCAGGAACCCCTCCCCGCCCTGGAGGTCGCCCGCAGCAACGATTTACGGTAATCACCAAAACCGCCGAGACGCCTGAACAGATCCCTTCGAGTCCTGCGGTTTCTCACCATGTGGACAGGGCAAAACGGCGAGAATTCCGCCGTTCTCCCCGTTCAGTACCGCTCTGCATTACGTCGTGTCATAACAAGAGCGTCACAGCCTTGGCCAGACTCTCCTCCACGTTCCCATCACACGCTTAGAGTCACGGCCAGTCACCGCGGAGCCCGATTGTCACTTCGGCCCAGCGCTCGACTCGGCCGTTTCCACGGGGAGGCGGCTGTCAGGGGAAAGGACTGGATCGTGCGTCAACGTTCGCTCATCGCCATCACCGCCGCGCTGGCGGCGGGAGCACTCACCCTCACCGCCTGTGGTTCGCGCGACGACGGCAAGTCCGGTGGCGACGGCGAGAACGCCACCGTCGTCATCGGTGTCGACGCCCCGCTGACGGGCGACCTTTCCGCGCTGGGTCTCGGCATCAAGAACTCCGCCGACCTCGCGGTCAAGACCGCCAACAAGGAGAAGGTGGTCGACGGCATCACCTTCAAGCTGGAGGCGAAGGACGACCAGGCCCAGCCGTCCGTCGGCCAGGCCAACGCCCAGTCCTTCATCAACAACAAGGACGTCCTCGGCGTCGTCGGCCCGCTGAACTCCAGCGTCGCCCAGTCGATGCAGAAGCCGTTCAACGACGCCAACCTGGTCCAGGTCTCCCCGGCCAACACCGGTACCGAGCTGACCCAGGGCGACGACTGGAAGTCCGGCAAGAAGGTGCGTCCGTTCAAGACGTACTTCCGCACCGCGACCACCGACGCCATCCAGGGCGCCTTCGCCGCGAACTTCCTGTTCAACACGGCGAAGATCAAAGAGGTCTACCTGATCGACGACCAGAAGACCTACGGCGCCGGCCTCGCCGCCTCCTTCAAGGAGACCTTCACCAAGCTCGGCGGCAAGATCGTGGGCACCGACCACGTGAACCCCGAGGAGCGTGACTTCAACGCCGTCGTCACCAAGGTCAAGAAGACCAAGGCGAAGGCCGTCTACTACGGCGGTGAGTACCCGGCCGCCGGTCCGCTGAGCCAGCAGCTCAAGGACGCCGGCGCCAAGATCCCGCTGATGGGCGGCGACGGCATCTTCAGCGCCGACTTCATCAAGCTGAACAAGAAGGCCGAGGGCGACCTCGCCACCTCCGTCGGCGCGCCGACCGAGAAGCTCGACTCCGCCAAGGAGTTCATCGCGAACTACAAGGCGGGCGGCTACAAGGAGGACTACGAGGCCTACGGCGCCGGCACCTACGACGCCACCTGGTCGATCATCCAGGCGGTGAAGATCGCCTACGAGAAGAACGACAACAAGGTGCCCAACCGCCAGCAGGTGCTGGAGGCCATGTCGGAGGTCAAGTTCTCCGGCGTGACCGGTGAGGTCTCGTTCGACGAGTTCGGCGACACCACCAACACCATGATGACCGCCTACCAGGTCGAGGGCGGTGCCTGGAAGGACAAGCACTCCGAGGCTGTGAAGCCGTAACCCGAGGCGCCCTCCCGGCACTCATGCATTGACCCAGACCGCGCGGGAGCGCTACCAGCGCTCCCGCGCGGCGCCATATCCGAACCATTCCACGGAGGCCTTGCGGTGAACGAACTGCCGCAGCAGCTGGCCAATGGACTCATCCTCGGCGCGATGTACGGACTCATCGCGATCGGCTACACGATGGTCTACGGCATCGTCCAGCTCATCAACTTCGCCCACGGCGAGATATTCATGATCGGAGGCTTCGGGGCGTACACCGTCTTCCTCTGGATGCCGAGCGGTGTCTCCCTGTTGGCGATCATCCCCCTGATGCTCCTAGGCGGCGTCATCTGCGCCGTCCTGGTCGGCGTCGCAGCGGAACGATTCGCCTATCGACCCCTGCGCAGCGCACCTCGCCTGGCACCACTGATCACCGCGATCGGCCTCTCGCTCTTCCTGCAGCAGGCCGTCTGGTACTGGTACCCGGAAGCCAAGAAGGACATCACCTTCCCGCAGTTCTCCGGTGAGTCCCTGGAGTTCCTCGGCGCCAGCATCAACCGGAACGACCTGTTCATCATCATCACGGCGCCGCTGTGCATGCTCGCCCTGGGCTGGTTCGTCAACAAGACCCGCTCCGGCCGCGGCATGCAGGCCACGGCGCAGGACCCCGACACCGCCAAGCTCATGGGCATCAACACCGACCGCATCATCGTCATGGCCTTCGCCATCGGTGCCGCGTTCGCCGCCGTCGCGGCCGTCGGCTACGCCCTGCACTTCGGCCAGATCGGCTTCAAGATGGGCTTCCTGATGGGCCTCAAGGCCTTCACGGCGGCCGTCCTCGGCGGAATCGGCAACATCTACGGCGCCATGCTCGGCGGCGTCGTCCTGGGTCTCGCCGAGGCCCTCTCCACCGGTTACATCGACCAGATCCCGGGTCTCGAGCAGTTCGGTGCCCAGTCCTGGGCGAACGTCTGGGCCTTCATCCTGCTGATCCTGGTCCTGCTGTTCAGGCCACAGGGCCTGCTCGGCGAGCGCGTCGCGGACAGGGCGTGAGAGCGATGACCGACCTCACCAAGACCACCACCACGCACAGCCCGGTCCTGCCGCTGTCGCCGGCCACCGCCCGTCTGGGCGTCCTCGCCGGCGCGGCCGTCGCCTTCGCCGGCACGATGATGCCCTGGACCTGGACCAGCGCCTACCCGGGCGACCTGACCGTGTGGGGCTACCCCGCCGAGCTCCAGGTCGTCACCCTCACCGGCGCCCTCCTCACAGCGCTGTTCGCCCTCGCCGGATACGGCATCCGCGGCCTGAAGTGGCTGACCCCCGGCGGCAAGAACAGCCCCGTGCTGCTCTTCGCCCTCGGCATGCTCGGCACCGTCGGCTACGCCATGGGCTCCATCTCCGCCGAGCTCGGCGGCATCGTCAACCTCGAACCCGGAGCCTGGGTCTCCGGCGTCGGCGCGCTCATCGCCGTACTCGCCGCCCTCGGCCTGCCCACCGAGGTGGCCCCCGAGGACGACGCGGGTATCTGGCAGCGGCTGCGCACCGCCACCAAGGCCCCCGAGCCCAAGCGGACGGCGAAGGAACTGCCCGCGTGGCTGGAGATCGTCGTGATCGCCGCCTCGTTCGCCATCGGCCTGTACGTCTTCGCGTACGGCATCGCCGCCGAGGCCGAGCTGTTCATCGGCACCCTGATCACCACCGTGTTCGGCGCCGTCGCCATCACCCGGGCGGGCCTGCTCGTCCGGCTCGGCTCCCTCACCGCCAAGCACCGCAACATCACCATGGCCTCGGCCCTGGTCGCCGCGGCCTGCTTCCCCTTCACCCAGACCGACGACACCTACGCCCTCATCGGCGCCAACATCCTGATCTTCACCACGGTGGCGCTGGGTCTGAACATCGTCGTCGGCCTCGCCGGCCTGCTCGACCTCGGTTACGTCGCCTTCCTCGGCGTCGGCGCCTACGCCGCCGCCCTGGTCTCCGGCGCCCCGACCTCCAGCATCGGCGTGCAGTTCCCGTTCTGGGCGGCCGTCCTCACCGGCGCCGTCGTCTCGCTGATCTTCGGCGTCCTCATCGGCGCCCCGACCCTGCGGCTGCGCGGCGACTACCTCGCCATCGTGACGCTGGGCTTCGGTGAGATCTTCCGCATCACCATGCTCAACCTGAACGGGAACACCGGCCCGGACGTCACCAACGGCTCCAACGGCATCCCGAACATCCCGGACCTGGAGTTCTTCGGGTTCAACTTCGGTGAGACGCACGAGTTCCTCGGCTTCCCCCTCGGCCGCCCCAGCAACTACTTCTTCCTGATGCTGCTGGTCATGGCCTTCGTGGTCCTGGTGTTCCGCCGCTCCGGCGACTCCCGGATCGGCCGCGCCTGGGTCGCCATCCGCGAGGACGAGACCGCCGCCACCGCCATGGGCATCAACGGCTTCCGCGTCAAGCTGATCGCCTTCGCCCTCGGCGCCACGCTCGCCGGCCTCGCCGGCACCGTGCAGGCACACCTGCAGTCCACCGTCACGCCCGAGCAGTACCAGTTCGCCAACTCGGTCCCGCCGAACTCGGCGTTCCTGCTCGCCGCCGTCATCCTCGGCGGCATGGGCACCATCAGCGGACCGCTCATCGGCGCGGCCCTGCTCTACCTGATCCCGAAGAAGCTGGAATTCCTCGAAGAGCTCCAGCTGCTCCTCTTCGGTCTCGCGCTCGTCCTGCTGATGCGCTTCCGTCCCGAGGGCATCGTCGCCAACAAGCGGGCCCAGCTGGAGTTCCACGAAACCGACCAACTCGACGTACCCGATCAACGACTGCCCCAGGACACCGTCGGCGTCACCAAGGCGGGGGCGTGAACACCATGACCACCACAACCACCACCACCGTCCTCGACGCCAGCGACGTCACGATGCGCTTCGGCGGCCTGACCGCCGTGCGCTCGGTGTCGCTCACCGTCGACAGCGGCGAGATCGTCGGCCTCATCGGCCCCAACGGCGCCGGCAAGACGACCTTCTTCAACTGCCTGACCGGTCTGTACGTCCCCACCGAAGGCAAGGTCAGCTACAAGGGCACCGTCCTGCCGCCCAAGCCGCACCTGGTGACCAAGGCGGGCATCGCCCGTACCTTCCAGAACATCCGGCTCTTCGCCAACATGACGGTCCTGGAGAACGTCCTCGTGGGACGTCACACCCGGACCAAGGAAGGCCTCTGGTCGGCCCTGCTGCGCGGCCCCGGCTTCAAGAAGGCCGAAGCCGCCTCGCACGAGCGCGCCATGGAACTGCTGAAGTTCATCGGTCTCGCCCACAAGGCCGACCACCTGGCACGCAACCTGCCCTACGGCGAGCAGCGCAAGCTGGAGATCGCGCGCGCCCTCGCCTCCGAGCCCGGCCTGCTCCTGCTCGACGAGCCCACGGCCGGTATGAACCCGCAGGAGACCCGCGCGGCCGAGGAGCTCATCTTCGCCATCCGCGACCAGGGCATCGCCGTGCTCGTCATCGAGCACGACATGCGGTTCATCTTCAATCTCTGCGACCGCGTCGCCTGCCTCGTCCAGGGGGAGAAGCTCGTCGAGGGCACCCCCGAGGTCGTCCAGAGCGACGAACGCGTCGTCGCCGCCTACCTCGGCACCCCCTTCGAAGGAGCACCCGGGGCCGAGGAGGTCGCCGAGGTCGAGGCCGCGGAGACAGCAGCACCCAGCACCGACTCCCGCACGGAGGACGTCCAGTGACCGCACTGCTCGAGGTCGAGGACCTCAGGGTCGCCTACGGCAAGATCGAGGCCGTCAAGGGCATCTCCTTCAGCGTGGAGGCCGGACAGGTCGTCACCCTCATCGGCACCAACGGTGCGGGCAAGACCACCACGCTGCGCACCCTGTCCGGACTGCTCAAGCCGCTGTCCGGAAAGATCACCTTCGACGGGAAGCCCCTCGCCAACATCCCCGCGCACAAGATCGTCGCGCTGGGCATGGCCCACTCCCCCGAAGGCCGGCACATCTTCCCGCGCCTGACCATCGAGGAGAACCTCCAGCTCGGCGCCTTCCTGCGGGACGACAAGGAAGGCATCCAGAAGGACATCCAGCGCGCCTACGACCTCTTCCCCATCCTCGGGGAACGCCGCAAGCAGGCCGCGGGCACCCTCTCCGGCGGTGAGCAGCAGATGCTCGCCATGGGCAGGGCGCTGATGTCCCAGCCGAAGCTGCTCATGCTCGACGAGCCCTCCATGGGTCTGTCGCCGATCATGATGCAGAAGATCATGGCGACCATCGCCGAGCTGAAGTCGCAGGGCACCACCATCCTGCTCGTCGAGCAGAACGCCCAGGCGGCGCTGTCCCTCGCGGACCACGGCCATGTGATGGAGGTCGGCAACATCGTCCTGTCCGGCACGGGCCAGGACCTGCTGCACGACGAGTCCGTCCGCAAGGCCTACCTCGGCGAGGACTGATCCGGCGGCACCGCACCACGACGAGGCCCGCGCCCCCTGCTCAGGGGACGCGGGCCTTCGTCGTACCGTCGGGAGGGCTCAGCCCTTCGACGCCTTCTTCTCCTCCGCGTCGTCGATGACCGCCTGCGCCACCTGCTGCATCGACATCCGCCGGTCCATGGACGTCTTCTGGATCCAGCGGAACGCGGCCGGCTCGGTCAGCCCGTACTGGGTCTGCAGCACCGACTTCGCGCGGTCCACCAGCTTGCGCGTCTCCAGCCGCTGGCTCAGGTCCGCGACCTCGCGCTCCAGCTCCTTCAGTTCCGTGAACCGGGAGACGGCCATCTCGATCGCGGGGACGACATCGCTCTTGCTGAACGGCTTGACGAGATACGCCATGGCACCGGCGTCCCGCGCCCGCTCCACCAGGTCGCGCTGGGAGAACGCGGTCAGCATCAGCACCGGGGCGATCCGCTCCTCGGCGATCTTCTCGGCCGCGGAGATGCCGTCCAGCTTGGGCATCTTCACATCGAGGATCACCAGGTCGGGCTGGTGCTCACGGGCCAGCTCGATGGCCTGCTCACCGTCCCCGGCCTCACCGACGACGGTGTAGCCCTCCTCCTCCAGCATCTCTTTGAGGTCGAGCCGGATCAGCGCCTCGTCCTCGGCGATCACGACGCGGGTCGTCATCGGAGGCACGTGCGACTTGTCGTCTTCTGGCACGTCTACAGGCTGGTGCGACTCGGGGGCGCTCACGTGGGCTCCTTGGTGCGGGGCAGACCGGTACTGCTGACAAGAGCGTACCTAGCTGCGGTAAGGTGGGGGCACGGCGGGTGACCGTCGACCTTCATTTCCAAGGGAGCCCCGGTAGCCCAGCGGTAGAGGCAATGGTCTCAAACACCATACAGCGTCGGTTCGAATCCGACCCGGGGTACTTTTCCTCCGGTTCCAAGGTCGTCACTTGAGACTGTCGTCCTCGCCGATCCGGTGAACGCGGACCAGATTGGTCGAGCCCGGGACGCCCGGCGGTGAGCCCGCCGTGATGATCACCACGTCGCCCCGCTCGCAGCGGCCGTACGTCGTCAGCAGCTCGTCCACCTGGTCGACCATCGCGTCCGTGGAGTCCACGTGCGGTCCCAGGAAGGTCTCCACCCCCCACGACAGGCTGAGCTGTGAGCGGGTGGCCGGTTCCGGGGTGAAGGCGAGGAGGGGGATCGGGGAACGGTAGCGGGAGAGGCGGCGGGCCGTGTCTCCGGACTGGGTGAAGGCGACCAGGAATTTCGCGCCCAGGAAGTCGCCGATCTCCGCCGCCGCGCGGGCCACCGCCCCGCCCTGCGTGCGGGGCTTGTTGCGTTCGGTCAGCGGCGGCAGGCCCTTGGCGAGGATGTCCTCCTCGGCCGCCGCCACGATGCGGGACATGGTGCGGACCGTCTCGACGGCGTACTTGCCGACGCTGGTCTCGCCGGAGAGCATCACCGCGTCCGTGCCGTCGATCACCGCGTTGGCGACGTCGGATGCCTCCGCGCGGGTGGGACGGGCGCTGTCGATCATCGAGTCGAGCATCTGGGTCGCGACGATCACCGGCTTGGCGTTGCGCTTGGCGAGTTTGATGGCGCGCTTCTGGACGATCGGGACCTGCTCCAGGGGCATTTCGACGCCGAGGTCGCCGCGGGCCACCATCAGGGCGTCGAAGGCGGCCACGATCTCGTCGATGTTCTCGACCGCCTGGGGCTTCTCGATCTTGGCGATGACGGGGAGGCGGCGGCCCTCCTCGTCCATGATGCGGTGGACGTCCCTGATGTCGCGTCCGGAGCGGACGAAGGACAGGGCGATCAGATCGAAGCCGGTGGTCAGCGCCCAGCGCAGATCGTCCTCGTCCTTCTTGGACAGGGCGGGGACGGAGAGCGCGACGCCGGGCAGGTTGAGGCCCTTGTGGTCGGAGACCACGCCGCCTTCGAGGACGGTGGTGTGCACGCGGGGGCCTTCGACGGCGGTGACCTGGAGGGTGACCTTGCCGTCGTCGACGAGGATGCGCTCACCGGGAGTGACGTCCTCGGCGAGTCCGGCGTACGTGGTGCCGCAGCGCTGGCGGTCGCCCTCGACGCCCTCCTCGACGGTGATGGTGAAGGTGTCGCCGCGTTCAAGGAGTACGGGACCTTCGGCGAAGCGGCCGAGCCGGATTTTCGGGCCCTGAAGGTCCGCGAGGACGCCGACGCTGCGGCCGGTCTCGTCGGCCGCCTTCCGGACGCGCTGGTAACGCGCCTCGTGTTCGGCGTGCGTGCCGTGGCTGAGGTTGAAACGGGCGACGTCCATCCCCGCGTCGACCAGCGCTTTGATCTGGTCGTAGGAGTCGGTGGCGGGCCCCAGTGTGCAGACGATTTTCGCTCGGCGCATGGGTCGAGCCTAGGGCTTACCGATGGGTAGTCAGGGAGTTGCGCGTGGCGGCCCAACGGACGGGCGATGAAAGGCCGTTGACAAGAAATGAATTCGAAAGACGGTTCTAGGTGTGCTGCCCGGTGCTGGGCTTGGTCCGCGTCCCCCTTCTCACAGGCTCGGCGGCACCATCGTGAACCGGGCGTTGATCTCGGCGTGGAGATGCTGCCGCCGGGGTTCGAGGTCGAGCGCCGGGGGTGCGGTGTCCTCGGCGGACGCGGCGAAGTCCATGCTGCGGGCGGCGTAGGCCGGAGGGTGGGGCAGTTCCGTGCCGGTGTCGGCGAGTTCGATGAGGGCGGCGAGTGAGGTGCCGAGGGCCTCGGCGTAGGCGCGGGCGCGCTGGACCGCTTCGCGCACCGCCAGCCGGCGGGCCTCGCCGTAGGCCGGGGAGTCGGGGCGCAGCGCCCACCAGGGGCCGTCGACGCGGGTGAGTTCCAGGTCGGCGAGGCGGGTGACCAGTTCGCCGAGGGCGGTGAAGTCGCCCAGTTCGGCGGTGAGGTGGACGGTGCCGTGGTAGGTGCGGACGCGTTCGCCGCGGCCGTGCTTGGTGAGTTCGGGGGTGACGGTGAGGGCGCCGGTCTCGAGGTGTTCGACGGCGTCGCCGTAGCTCTTGATCAGGTCGAGGACCGAGGCGTTGCGGCGGGTGAGGTCGTCGAGGGTGCCGCGCCGGTCGCGGCCCCGGGCGGTGAGGGTGACGCCGATGCGGGCGATCTCGGGGGCCACGTCGAGGTGGGCCTCGCCGCGGACGGTGAGGTGGGGGGTCTCGGGGGTGCCGTAGGGGGTGGCCGTCATACGGACAGTGTGCCGGTCACCGGATCGCAACGTGAGGGGACTGTTGCCGCTGGGCGTGTTCAGGTCAGAATCAGCGGGCGAGTCTACGCGCGTTGCTGCGTGGGACGTTCCGAGTCGCTGTACGAGGGGAAACTGACATGCCGTTGAACCGCCGGAAGTTCCTGGAGAGGTCCGCCGTGACGGGAGCGGGGGTGGCGCTGGCGGCCGGGGTGACGGCTCCCACGGCGACGGCCGCCGGGGCGGGGCGGAGCAAGAAGCGGCCGAAGCGGTACGCGCTGACCGTGATGGGGACGACCGACCTGCACGGGCACGTCTTCAACTGGGACTACTTCAAGGACGCGGAGTACTCCGACAAGGACGGCAACGCCCAGGGTCTGGCCCGGATCTCGACGCTGGTGAACCAGGTCCGCGCGGAGAAGGGCCGGCGCAACACCCTGCTGCTGGACGCGGGCGACACCATCCAGGGCACCCCGCTGACGTACTACTACGCCAAGGTCGACCCGATCACCGCCCAGGGCGGCCCGGTGCATCCGATGGCGCAGGCGATGAACGCCATCGGGTACGACGCGGTGGCGCTCGGCAACCACGAGTTCAACTACGGCATCGAGACGCTGCGGACGTTCGAGGAGCAGTGCGACTTCCCGCTGCTCGGCGCGAACGCGCTGGACGCGAAGACGCTGAGGCCCGCCTTCCCGCCGTACTTCATGAAGACCTTCCGGGTGAAGGGCGCGCCGCCGGTGAAGGTGGCGGTGCTGGGGCTGACCAACCCGGGCATCGCGATCTGGGACAAGGCGTACGTCCAGGGGAAGCTGACGTTCCCGGGCCTGGAGGAGCAGGCGGCGAAGTGGGTGCCGAAGCTGCGGTCGATGGGCGCGGACGTCGTGGTGGTGTCGGCGCACTCGGGGTCCTCGGGCACCTCGTCGTACGGGGATCAGCTGCCGTACGTCGAGAACGCGGCGGCGAACGTCGCGCGGCAGGTGCCCGGGATCGACGCGATCCTGGTCGGGCACGCCCATGTGGAGATCCCCGAGCTGCGGGTGACCAACGAGAAGACCGGCAAGGACGTCGTGCTGTCGGAGCCGCTGTGCTACGCCGAGCGGCTGACCCTGTTCGACATCGAGCTGGCCTTCGAACGGGGCCGGTGGCAGGTCGAGTCGGTGAAGGCGTCGCTGCGGGACTCGAAGACGGTCGAGGACGACCCGCGGATCACCAAGCTGCTCACGGACGAGCACGAGAAGGTCGTCGCGTACGTCAACCAGGTGGTGGGCACGGCGACCGAGACGCTCACGACCGTCGAGGCGCGCTACAAGGACGCGCCGATCATCGACCTGATCACCAAGGTGCAGGAGGACGTCGTCAAGGCGGCCCTCGCCGGCACCGAGCACGCCTCCCTGCCGGTGCTGTCGCAGGCGTCGCCGGGATCGCGGACGTCCGCGATCCCGGCGGGCGACGTGACGATCCGGGACCTGTCGAGCCTGTACGTGTACGACAACACGCTGGTCGCCAAGCTGATGACGGGCGCGCAGCTGCGGGCGTACCTGGAGTACTCGGCCGAGTACTTCGTGCAGACGGCGGCCGGGGCCCCGGTGGACGTGGCGAAGCTGACCAACGCGGGCGGCCGTCCGGACTACAACTACGACTACGTGTCCGGTCTGACGTACGACATCGACATCGCCCAGCCGGCCGGCGCGCGGATCAAGAACCTGTCCTACGGGGGTGCCCCGCTGGACGACGCGCAGCGGTTCGTGTTCGCGGTGAACAACTACCGGGCGAACGGCGGCGGCGCGTTCCCGCATGTGGCGTCGGCGCCGGAGCTGTGGTCGGAGTCGACGGAGATCCGCACCCGGATCGCGGAGTGGGTCACGGCGAAGGGTGTGCTGGACCCGAAGGACTTCGCCTCGGTGGACTGGCGGCTGACCCGGGACGGCACGCCGGTGTTCTGACCGTCGCTGACCGTCCGCGCCGGGGACTCTCAGGTCCCGTCCGTCAGGGGGGTGAGCGGTGCGGCTCCTCCCCGGGCGGGCGGGACCTGCTGTGTGTGCGGTCGTGTGTGCGGTCGTGTCCGCGGTTCCAGGCCGAAGGTGGTGAAGGCGGTGCGGGCGGGCAGCGGGTAGATGTCCTTGCCCGTGAGGGAGTTGAGGATCGTCGCGCTGCGCCAGGCGGCGAGACCGAGGTCGGGGGCGCCGACGCCGTGGGTGTGGATCTCGGCGTTCTGCACGTGGATCGCGCCGGTGACGGCCGGGTCCACATCGAGGCGGAAGCTTTCGTCGACGCGGAGGCGGTCGCTGTCGTCGCGGCGCAGATAGGGGTCGAGGCCGGCGAGGAGGCGGTCGAGGGGGCGCGGGCGGTGGCCGGTGGCGAGGACCACGGCGTCGGTGGTGAGGCGGGAGCGGGTGTTCTGCTGGGTGTGTTCCAGGTGGAGTTCGATCCGGGCGGTGCCGAGGCGTCCCGCGGTGCGGACGCGGACGCCGGGGGTGAGGACGGTGTCGGGCCAGCCGCCGCCGAGGGTGCGCCGGTAGAGCTCGTCGTGGATCGCGGCGATGGTGGCGGCGTCGATGCCCTTGTGGAGCTGCCACTGGGCGGGCACGAGCCGGTCGCGGACGGCCTCGGGGAGGCTGTGGAAGTAGCGGGTGTGGTCCGGGGTGAAGTGCTCCAGGCCCAGCTTGGAGTACTCCATGGGGGCGAAGGCCTCGGTGCGGCCGATCCAGTGCAGCCGTTCGCGGCCGGTGGGGCGGTTTCGCAGCAGGTCGAGGAAGATCTCGGCGCCGGACTGGCCGGTGCCGACGACGGTGACGTGCTCCGCGGCGAGGAGGGTGTCGCGGTGGGTGAGGTAGTCGTCGGAGTGGATCACGGGCACGCCGGGGGCGTCGGCGAGGGGGCGCAGCGGGTCGGGGACGACGGGCTCGGTGCCGACGCCGAGGACGATGTTCTTCGCGAGGGTGCGGCCGAGGGCCTCGGCCTCGCCGTCGGCGTCGAGCTGGGTGAAGTCGACCTCGAAGAGCTCGCGTTCGGCGTTCCAGCGGACGGCGTCGACCTGGTGGCCGAAGTGCAGTGCGGGGAGCTGGCCGGCGACCCAGCGGCAGTAGGCGTCGTACTCGGTGCGCCGGATGTGGAAGTGCTCGGCGAAGTAGAACGGGTAGAGGCGTTCGCGGGCCCTGAGGTGGTTGAGGAAGGTCCAGGGGCTGGTGGGGTCGGCGAGGGTGACCAGGTCGGCGAGGAACGGGACCTGGATGGTGGCGTCGTCCAGGAGCAGGCCGGGGTGCCAGGTGAAGTGGGGGCGCTGGTCGTAGAAGGCGGCGTCGAGTTCGGTGAGCGGGTGGGCGAGGGCGGCGAGGGAGAGGTTGAAGGGGCCGATGCCGATGCCGACGAGGTCGCGGGGTGTGGTGGTCAACGGAGGTTTCCTTCCTGGTGGGTGCGGTGGACGGCGCCGAGGAGGGCGGCCAGGTCGCCGGGGCCGGTGGCGGGGTTGAGGAGGGTGGCCTTGAGCCAGAGCCGGCCGTCGGCGTGGGCGCGGCCGAGGACGGCGCGGCTGGTGGTGAGCAGCCGGCGCCGCAGGTCGGCGACGGCGGGGTCGGGGGCCTGAACCGGGCGGAACAGGACGGTGCTGATGGCGGGCCGGGCGTGCAGGTCGAGGCGGGGGTCGCCCTCGACGAGGTCGGCGAGTTCCTGGGCCAGGGCGCAGACCCGGTCGACGAGGGCGGCGAGTCCGGTGCGGCCGAGGGTCCTGAGGGTGACGGCGATCTTGAGGACGTCGGCGCGGCGGGTGGTGTGCAGGGACCGGCCGAGGAGGTCGGGGAGTCCGGCGTCGGTGTCGTCGGCGGGGTTGAGATAGTCGGCGTGGTGGCGCAGCGCCGTGAGGTCGTGGGGGTCGCGGACGGTGAGGAGCCCGGCGGGGACCGGCTGCCAGCCGAGTTTGTGCAGGTCGAGGGTGACGGTGTGGGCGGCGTCGAGGCCGGTGAGCCGGGCCCGGTGCCGGTCGCTGAACAGCAGCCCGCCCCCGTAGGCGGCGTCGATGTGCAGCCGGGCGCGGTGGGCGGCGCAGACGGCGGCGATCTCGGGCAGCGGGTCGATGGCGCCGGTGTCGGTGGTTCCGGCGGTGGCGGCGACCAGCAGGGGGCCGTCGCCGGACAGTCCGGTGAGGGTCTCGTCGAGGGCGGCGGGGTTCAGAACGCCGGTGGGGGTGGGGACGACGACGGGCTGTGGCAGGCCGAGCAGCCAGGCGGCGCGGGGCAGCGAGTGGTGGGCGTTCGCGCCGTGCACGATCCGTACGGCGGCGCCGTGGGCCTCGCGGGCGAGCAGCAGGGCGAGCAGGTTGGACTCGGTGCCACCGCTGGTGACGAGTGCGTCGGCGTGGCCGGTCTCGCGGGCGAGCGCCCGGGTGACGAGGGCCTCCAGCGCGGAGGCGGCCGGGGCCTGGTCCCAGGAGTCGAGGGAGGCGTTGAGCACCGAGGCGGCGAGATCGGCGGCGGCCGCCACGGCGAGGGGCGGGCAGTGCAGATGGGCGGCGCACAGGGGGTGCGCGGGGTCGGCCGATCCGGCGGCGACGGCGTGCACCAGGCCGCGCAGGGCGCCGGGGTCGCCGTGCTCGGGCAGGATGTCGCCGAGGGCGTCGCGTACGCGCGCGGCGACCGGGTCGGGGCCGCCGGAGGGCAGGGGGCCGCCGCGCTCCTGGGTGCCGGTGCGCAGGGCGTCGAGGACGACGGCGATCAGCGCGCCCAGGTCCCGCTGCCCGTGCGGGCCGGAGGCAAGGCTCGGTGACGTACTCATGGGCTGCCCCTCCGGGCGCGGACGGGATACCGCGCCCCGATGTGCCCAACGAGCAGACCCGGTACGGGGGTACGTCCCGGTGTGGGAGACGAACCCCCGTTCTGGTTACCCCTCCCTGACCCGCAACGCGCGGGACAGGTCGTCGAGTTGGTCGACCAGCTTGCGCCGCAGGGCCGGGGTCGGGTCGGCCTTGCGGAGGCACTTCTCGCCGAGCTTGAGGTGCTCCGCGTCGACCGCGTGCGCCGGGAAGGCCCAGCGGCCGGTGGCCTCGGCGATGGCGGGGCCCCGGCGGGCGGCGAGTTTCACGGCGTCCTTGTAGTAGCGGGCCACGTAGGGGCGGACCAGGTCGGCCTGTTCGGGCTGCCAGAAGCCCTGGGCGGTCGCGGTGAACAGGTAGTTGGACAGGTCGTCGGAGTGGAACATGGCGTCCCAGGCGCGGGCCTTGGCGTCCGCGTCGGGCAGGGCGGCACGGCAGCGGGCGGCGCCCTCCTGGCCGGTGGCGCTGGGGTCGCGGTCCAGTTCGGCGGCGATGGCGCTCTCGTCGGTCGCGCCGAGCACGGCGAGCCGGGCGAGGACGCGCCAGCGCAGCTCGGGGTCGAGCTCGGGCCCGCCCGGGACGGTGCCGTCGGCGAGCCAGGCGGCGATGGTGTCCGGGTGGGCGGCGGCGTCGATGAAGTGCCGTACGGCGATGAGCCGCAGACCGGGGTTGTCGCCGTCCTCGGTGCGCCGGATGATGTCGCGGCACAGGGAGGTGAGCGCGGTCAGCGCGGCGGGCCGCTCCTCCTGCTTCAGGTACCGGTCGGCGATGTGGGCGGAGGCGAAGGCGAGGACGCCGGCCACGAGCGCGAGGTCGGTCTCCTCGGGCAGGTGGGCGCAGGCGGTGGCCAGGTAGTCGGCGGGGGCCAGTTCGCCGTCGCGGACCATGTCGCGCAGGCTGTTCCAGACGACGGCGCGGGTGACGGCGTCGGGGATGCCCGACAGTCCGCGCAGGGCCGTCTCCAGGGAGGTCTCGTCGAAACGGATCTTGGCGTAGGTCAGGTCCAGATCGTTGGGGACGACCAGGGCGGGGCGGGTGCCGGGGCGCGGCTCGGGGGCGGCGTCGTGCGGCACGTCGGTCTCGTAGCGCTCGCGCAGGGTCAGCGTGCGCCCGTCACCCAGGTCACGGTCGTACACGCCGACGGTCACGCGGTGCGGGCGGCTGCCGTCGCGGTCCAGGGTGAGGGTCCAGGTGCCGGGCACGGCGGCGACGGACGCGGTGAGCGTGTCGACGCCGGTGGTGCGCAGCCAGGCGTCGGCCCAGGCGTGGACGTCGCGTTCGGTGGCGGCGGAGAGGGAGTCGATGAAGTCGGCGAGGGTGGCGTTGCCGAACTTGTGGCGGGCGAAGTGGGTGTTGATGCCGGCCAGGAAGTCCTTCTCGCCGAGCCAGGTCACCAGCTGGCGCAGCGCGCTCGCGCCCTTGGCGTAGGAGATGCCGTCGAAGTTGAGCAGCGCGGAGGCGGTGTCCTCGACGGCCTCGGGGGCGACGGGGTGGGTGGAGGGGCGCTGGTCGGCGTCGTAGCCCCAGGCCTTGCGGGCGACGCCGAAGTCGGTCCAGGTGTCGGTGAAGCGGGTGGCCTCGGTGAGGGTCTGGTAGCCCATGTACTCGGCGAAGGACTCGTTCAGCCAGATGTCGTCCCACCACTTGAGGGTGACGAGGTCGCCGAACCACATGTGGGCCATCTCGTGGGCGATGACCATGGCGCGGGTCTGGCGCTCGGTGTCGGTGACGGCGGAGCGGTAGACGAACTCGTCGCGGAAGGTGACCAGGCCGGGGTTCTCCATGGCGCCCGCGTTGAACTCGGGGACGAAGGCCTGGTCGTAGGAGTCGAAGGGGTAGGGCTCCTCGAACTTCTCGTGGTAGCGGTCGAAGCACGCGCGTGTGACGTCGAGGAGTTCGTCGGCGTCCGCGTCGAGGTAGGGGGCCAGCGAGCGGCGGCAGTGGATGCCGAAGGGCAGCCCGCGGTGCTCGGTGCGCACGGAGTGCCAGGGGCCTGCGGCGACGGCGACGAGGTAGGTGGAGATACGGGGGGTGGTGGCGGCCTTCCAGACGCCGTCCCCGGTGTGCTCGGTGATGCCGTTGGCGAGGACGGTCCAGCCTTCGGGGGCCTTGACGGTGAGGTCGAAGACGGACTTGAGGTCGGGCTGGTCGAAGGCGGCGAAGACGCGCTGCACGTCGTCCATGAACAGCTGGGTGTAGACGTACGTCTCACCGTCGGTGGGGTCGGTGAAGCGATGCATGCCTTCGCCGGTGCGGGAGTAGCGCATGACGGCGTCGACGCGCAGTTCGTGCTCGCCCGCGGTGAGGTTCTTCAGCGGGAGCCGGTCGCCGTCGAGGGTGCCGGTGTCCAGGGGTTCGCCGTCGAGGGTGACGGAGCGCAGCTCGTGGGGCTTGACCTCGACGAAGGTGTCCGCGTCCGTACGCGCGGTGAACCGGATCAGGGTGCGGGAGGCGAAGGTCTCGTCCCCGGTGGTCAGATCGAGTTCGACGGTGTAGCGGTGGACGTCGAGGAGCTGTGCACGGTTCTGCGCTTCGTCGCGCGTCAGTACGGACATGCAGGCCATGCTGCCTGATGCGGCTGACCTGGCACAGAGGCGGATCGGTTCGCGCCCTATGTCCGGTCGCGAACGCCCGCGTGTCGCGTCCGGTCGTGAACGCCCGCTCGTGTCACGTCCGGTCGCGTTCCAGCTCGGCGGTGTGCGCCGTGTGCAGCCGGGCGCGCAGTTCGCGGATCTCGCGTTCCAGGGCGCGCCGGTGCTGGTACGCCTCGTACAGGTGGCTGATCTTGATGCGCAGGGTCCAGGGGTCGACGGGTTTGCTGACGAGGTCGGCGACGCCCAGGGCGTAGGCGGCGGCGCTCAGTTCCGGGTCGCGGCCGAAGCCGGTGAGCAGGACGACGGGGATGTGCTGGGTCTGTTCCAGGCGCCGCATGTAGCGCACGACCTCCAGGCCCCCGGCGCCGGGCACACGGACGTCGAGGAGGAGCAGGCCGACGGTGCCGCGCAGGATCTGCTTGAGGGCCTCGTCGCCGCTGGTGGCCCGGCCCAGCAGGTGACCCAGCGGGGCGAGGGCGCTCTCCAGCGCGTAGAGGCTGTCCGTGTGGTCGGCGGCGATGAGGATGCGGGCATCCGGCGGCATGGCGGACCGTCCCTCCTCGTAAGGGACCGGGATGTGCTGTCCGGTGATGGACCCGTGTGGACCGGGTGTGCTGTCCGGGTTGGTGGACCGGGGTGCTGTCCGGGAGCTGACGCGGGGTGCTCGTCGGCTGACAAGGAGTGCACAGCAGCATGCCGCGCGCGGGGCGCCCTGTCACTCCCCCGGGGCGAGTGTGGGAGGCCGGTCGCCGCTCGGGGCCTAGGGGTGTCCGCAAAGTCCCTCCCCCAGAGGGGGTACCCCCAGCCCCGCGACGCCCGGCACGCTCCCCCACTGCCTTAAGGGCGTGGGAGGTGCCCCCACTCGCCGCACCGGGCGAACACCCGAGTACAACCAGTACGCGGGTGTCCGCCCGGCACTCCCCCAGCCTCCGGCCGGGGGGACCCCCAGAGCACGCACCGGACGCCGCAGAGCCCGCCCTTCGGGCGGACGACGGGACTTTGCGGACACCCCCTAGCCGTTGACGGCGTCGTCGGCGATCCGCTCGTGGTGGCGGATCACCTCGGCGATGATGAAGTTCAGGAACTTCTCCGCGAAGGCCGGGTCGAGTTTGGCGTTCTCGGCGAGGGCGCGCAGCCGGGTGATCTGGCGGGCCTCGCGGGCCGGGTCGGCGGGCGGCAGCCGGTGCTGGGCCTTGAGCCGGCCGACCTGCTGGGTGCACTTGAAGCGTTCGGCGAGCATGTGGACGACGGCCGCGTCGATGTTGTCGATGCTGTCGCGCAGCCGCGCGAGCTCCTCACGCACGCCCGGGTCGACGGCGTCGGCTCCGGTACCGGTGTTGCTGGTGGTCATGGTCCGCCAGCCTACGGTGCGGAGGCCTGCCGGCCGGGTGCCGTCTCAGGACCTGGCCATCGCCTGCGGTGCGGGCCTGCGCGCGGGCACGCCCCGGCGCACGACCGGCCCCGGACCAGGAGTCGCCGCAATACCGGCCGACCCGATCCGGCAGGCGCTCCCCAGCACACGTCCCGGCCCGGCCACCACCGCGGCTTCGCGGCTCACGCGCCGGCCGTGGGACCGATGCGCTTGTGGAAGTACACATCCTCGTGACCGCCCGGAACACCGCCGATGCGCCCCCGCTCCCGGAAGCCGAGTCTGGGGTAGAAGGCGGGGGCCTGGAAGCTGTACGTGGAGACGATCATGTCGGTGCAGCCGCGTCGTACGGCCTCCTCCTCGGCCGCGCGCATCAGCCGGCTCCCCCAGCCCGCGTGCCGCTGGTCCTCGCGCACCCACAGCATGTCCACCGAGCACAGGCTGCCCCAGGTCCAGGCGGTGAGGCCGCCGAGCAGGTCCCCGTCCTGCCCGGTCACCCGGACGGTCAGGGGCTCGGTCACGGCCCCGCCGGCCGCTGCCGTGTTGAAGGCGGTGAGTTCGTCGTCGAGTCGCTGTTCCAGGTCGTCGTCCTCGCCGCCCACCTGGACTGCGGCGGTGGCGACGGCTTGCTGTTCGCCGGTCACGGCCCGGATTCTGCCAGTAGGCGGGGTGCCGTGCCGATCGGTTTCGCGCCGACGACGCCCGTCCGGGCCGGTCGGCTGACCGTACAGTGGAAGACGGGTTCAGGCGTCCGGGGGTGAGGCGTGGCGAACGGCGGACCGGTCGAGCACGGCTTTCCACACCTTCAGACGGTGCGGGCGGCCGTCACCGCGCTGTACCGGCGCCTGTCGTACGACACAATCCGGACGTTCGCGACGAGCGTGGCCCCCGCGGACGTGGCCTTCTCCGACGTGGACGATCTCCATCTGGGTGCGCAGCGGGTGGCGCGGGAGATGGTGCGGCACTACCGGCTGCCGGACGCGCGGCTCGTCGTCTGCTTCCGGGAGATGACACACGCCGCGAACATCGAACTCACTGCGGGGCCCGAGTACTTCGTGGAGCTGAACGACCGCTTCCGCACGCATCGGCGTGACATCGGGGCGGCCCTGGCGCACGAGGTGATGCATGTGTATCTGCATCGCCTGGGGCTGTCGTTCCCCGGGACGCGGGACAACGAGATCCTCACGGACACGGCGGCGACGTATCTGGGCGCGGGCTGGCTGCTGCTGGACGCGTTCCGGGAGGACGGGGCCTCGTCGCAGAAGCTGGGGTATCTCACGCCGGAGGAGTTCGGGTACGTGCTGGCCAAGCGGTCGCTGCTGTTCGGTGAGGATCCGGCGGTGTGGTTCACCAGTCCGCAGGCGTACGAGGCGTACGGCAAGGGCATGGCGCTGGCCCGCCGCGACGAGCAGCAGCCCCCG
>NZ_JAOCQE010000490.1 GCF_025290915.1 Streptomyces sp. 15-116A
GCCCACGGCGACGGCGCGGCCCCGCCGGCGGAGCGCCCCCGCGCGGCGTGTCTGCTGATCCGGCTGTGCCCCTCGGTCAGTACGCCGGACCGGGTCGACGTCACCTGCTGGACCAACGTCGGCGACACCTGGGAGCCGCGCCGGCGCGACGACACCTCCGTGCCCCGGGCCCGGGTCCGCCGGCATGTGGCCGCCCTCGTGGACCGCGAGGAGGCCCGGCTGAGTCGGCACCGCGGCGGCATCGTGCTGGAGTTCGTCCTGCCACTCGCGCTGCTGAACGAACCGGTCGAGGAATGGTCCAGGAACTCCGCGCTGGGCGACCAGGCGGTGTGGGCCAGCGAGCACGGCGGGCCCCCGTTCTGGCAGGACTACCCGGTCGTCGTCCGCAGCCTGGAGCGGATCGAGGCGCTGCAACTGCACCGGGTCTGGAACGAACGCTGGGACGTGCTCGCCGCCGACACCGCCGCCCCGCACGCCTACCGCTGTATCGGCGACGTACGGGAGAACTACCCGCGGCTCAAGCAGAGTCCGAGCGTCGTCCTGATGACCCTGGGCGCCCCGCCCGACCGGCCCCGGGGCCGCGAGGAACTCCACGTCGGACTGCACGCGGGACTGCCCGTGCTGGTGTGGAGCCACACCGGGCCGCTCACCGAAGAGGCCCAGGGCGCGGTGGAGGCCACGCTCGAGGGGCCCTCCGGTGAACTCCTCGACCGGATGGTGCGCTTGCGGTGCCCACCGGCGAGCCAGGACGATAAGGGGCGTGCGGACGGCCCCCGGCCCGGCATCGCCGTGCTGTGGGACGACCCCAACCGGCTCCCCGAGTTCCCGGAACCGGTCCTTTCGAGCAAGGCCGAGACGTACGGGGACACCCGCCCCGGGGCATGACCGGCGGGCCGGGCAGGGCAGGAGGGGTGGCTGTGAAGGGCAACGGCGAGTCCGGACGCACGGCACGGCGCGCAGCGGCGCCCGAGGCGCAGCACACGGGCCACGCGTGGTGGCTCTACCGCGGCTCGGCGGGACCCGCACCGGCGGCGCCGATCACCGACCGGCTCCCGCCGCCGCCTCCGTGGCGGGACTTCGACGGTGGACCGGTCGTCCCGGGACCACCGCCGAGGGACGAGGCGGCGACGCTGCGGCGGCTGGGGGCGGGCGACATGACGGCCCGGCGCGTGTCCGTCGCGGAGGCCGACCTGGTCAACGCCGCGCTGTTCCTGCGCCGGCCGCTGATCGTCACCGGGCCGCTGGGCAGCGGCAAGTCCAATCTGGCGTACCGCGTCAGCCGCGAGCTGGGGCTCGGCCGGGTGCTGCACTGGCGCATCACCGGCGGCTCCACCCTCGCCGACGGGCTGTACGACTACGACGCGGTCGGCCGCCTGCAGGACGCGGCGATACGCGGCGCGTCGAACGGCGGGGACGCGGAGGGCGGTCTCGGTGACTTCTTCCAACTGGGGCCGCTGGGCACGGCGTTGGTCCCCCGCGAGGCTCCTCGCGTCCTGCTGATCGACGACTTCGACAAGGCGGACCTCGACCTGGTCGACGGGCTGACGGGCATCATCGCCGACGGCGAGTTCCGGATACCCGAGCTGTCGCGGGTGCGGGTCCGGGAACCCGACGTCGTGGTGCACACCGACGACCCGGACGGCTCGTACACCGTCCACCACGGCAGGATCAGGTGCCGCGCCTTCCCGTTCGTCGTCATCACCTGCGGCGGGGAACGCGTCCTGCCCGCCGACCTGCTGCGGCACTGCCTGTGCCTGGAGATGCCCGCGCCGGACGCCGAACGGCTCGCGGGCTCCCTGGCCGCCCGCTTCGCCACCGGTGACGGAGCCGAACGGCTCACCCTCATCCGCGACTTCCTCACCCGCTCCCTCACCGGCGGCACCCTCACCACCGACCAGCTCCTCGACTCCGAGTACCTGCGCACGACCCCGTCCGGCCCCGACGAGTCGTCCTGGAACCGCCTCCTCCACACCCTGTGGCAAAGCCTCGACACAACGGACCCGACATGACCCCGCCCGTCCCCGACCCCGGGCCCGAAGTCCGCAGCACGAAAGGACCGGCTACGGCGGACGGGGAGCGGAGGGGCAGTGCCGGGCGGGGCGGGATCGGGCCGGACAGTCCTGAGCGGGACGAGATGGGACGGGGCGAGATCAGGTCGGACGGCACAGGGCTGGACGAGTTCGGGCGGGACCGGACCGGGGCGGACAGCACCGAGTCGGACGAGACCAGGCCGGATGACACCGGGCCGGACGACACCCGAGCCGCCCTCCCCGAGCACGCCCCCCGCACGGCTCCCC
>NZ_JAOCQE010000491.1 GCF_025290915.1 Streptomyces sp. 15-116A
TAGGCGCTGCGGTCGGCGGCCCGGTCGGCGGCGGCGACCAGTTCGGCCGCGACCTCGTCATCGGGGGACGTCGTGGCCAGCGGCAGGTGCCGGGCCCGGCAGTCGGGGTCCTCGGCCGCGTCGGCGAGCGCCTGGTGGACGGCGATCCGCCGGGCCAGCACGGCGCCCTGGTAGGCGGCCGTCCCGATCAGCGGGTGGCGGAAGGCGACCGTGCTCTCGGTCACCTGGATCAGGCCCGCCCGCTCCGCGTCCTCCAGATCCTCCAGGCCCACGCCCAGCGTCCGGGCCGCCTTCATCTGCAGCGGCAGGTCGCCCCGCCCCTCGGCCGCCGCGAACAGCAGCGCCAGCCGCGTCTTCTCGGGGAGCCCCGCGATCTGGGTGCGGTACGACGACAGCACCCGGTCGGCGACCGTCACCGGCGTGAACCTGCCGGGGTCGTCGCGGCGGGCGGCGCCGAACTCGATGAGCGCCAGCGGGTTCCCGGCGGACTCGGCGATGACCTGGTCCCGCAGGGCGGGGGCGAGCCCTAGGTCGGCGAGCAGGCTCACCGCGTCGCCAGTGTCCAGCCGCGAGGGCCGCAGCTCGGTGAGACCGGGCGCGGCGAACCCCTCGTCCCGGGTCGCGAACACCATGGCCACCTGCTCGGCGGCGAGCCGGCGGGCGGCGAACAGCAACGCGTCGGAGGTGGCCTGATCCAGCCACTGGGCGTCGTCCACGAGGCACAGCAGCGGGCCCTGCTCGGCCAGGTCCGCCAGGAGCGTGAGCACGGCGAGACCGGTCAGGAACCGGTCCTGCGTCCGGGTGCTGCCCATCCCGAGCACCGCCCGCAGGGCTTCCGCCTGCGGCTGCGGCAGCCCGTCCAGCCGGTCCTGCACCGGCCACAGCAACTGCACGAGACCGCCGAAGGCCAGGTCCGCCTCCGGCTCGACCCCGGTGACCCGCAGGACCCGCATGCCGGCGGCCGACGCCGACTCCGCCGCCCGGTCCAGCAGGGCGGTCTTGCCGATGCCCGCCTCGCCCCGCAGCACCAGTGCGCCACTGCGGCCCTCGCGGGCCCCGGCGGCCAGATCCTCAAGCGCCGCCAGCTCGACGGACCTGCCGTACAGCACGTAGGTGCCCCCTACTCCCCGCGATGCGGCCCACCGGTAGGCAAGCCGTGCCGAAGTACGTACCCGGTTTAAGAAATCTTACTGATTCGGCCCCGGTGCCCGCCTTCCTACGGTGTGGAACAAGCCGGTTCCCCGATGGAGGAGATCGTGAGCAACTTCTTCGAACCGCTGCCCCTGGGCAAGCTGACGCTGCCCAACCGGCTCGTCATGGCGCCGATGACGCGCAGCCGGGCCAGGGACGGCGTGCAGACCCCCCTGGCGGCCCAGTACTACGCGCAGCGCGCCGGAGCGGGCCTCATCATCACCGAGGGCACCCAGCCCTGCGTGATCGGGCAGGGATACATCGACACACCGGGCGTGCACACGCCCGAGCAGGTGGAGGCCTGGCGCCGGGTGACCGACGCGGTGCACGAGCGGCAGGGCCGGATCTTCGTGCAGGTGATGCACTCCGGCCGGATCGGGCACCCGAGCCTGTACCCGGACGGCGCGCTGCCCGTGGCGCCCTCGGCGGTGGCCTCCGGCGGCAAGATGTACACGCCGGAGGGCATGCTGGACCACCCGGTGCCCCGGGCCATGGACCTGGAGGACATCGCCCGCGCGGTCGAGGACCACATCGCGGCCGCCAAGTACGCGATGGACGCCGGGTTCGACGGTGTGGAGCTGCACGGCGCCAACGGCTACCTGATCCACCAGTTCCTCGCCGACAACACCAACCTGCGCACCGACGCCTACGGCGGCGGCATCGACAACCGCATCCGGTTCGCCGTTGAGGTCGCCCAGGCGGTCAGCGACGCGATCGGCCCCGAGCGGGTCGGCATCCGCCTGTCCCCGGGCAACACCACCAACGGCATCGAGGAGCGCGACCCGGCCCCGCTGTACCGGGCCCTGATCCGCGCCCTGGCGCCGCTCGGCCTGGCCTACGTCCACCTGATGGAGTTCGGCGGCCGCGACATCACCAAGCTGATCCGCGAGGAGTGGCCGGGTGTCCTGATCCTCAACCCGCACGCCACCGGCGAGGAGGCCGCGGTGACGCCCGAGGCCGCCGAGGAGGTCCTGCGGGACGGCCTGTGCGACGCGGTGAGCATCGGCTCGCTGTGGCTCGCCAACCCGGACCTCCCCGAGCGGATCAAGGCCGGCGGCCCGTTCAACACGCCCGACCCGGAGACCTTCTACGGA
>NZ_JAOCQE010000492.1 GCF_025290915.1 Streptomyces sp. 15-116A
ACGCACCCTCACCGCGATCGTCGAACCCGGGCTCGACCAGGACGACCGGCGCCGGCCGACCCCCTCACAGCCGCCCGGGCACGCGGCCCACGTCGACGCCGTGCCGCCCTTCGCCGACGCCGAGGCGGCCTTCGCCTGGGGTGACCGGGAGCTGGAGAACGTCGTCACGCTGGTCGAGCACGCCGAGCGGTACGCCGACGACACGGGCGGCCACGGCGTCCGCGCCACCCTCTCCGTCCTGCTGCGCCTCCTCTACCCCTACCTCCTGCGCGGCGGGCGCGTCGCCGAGCTGGAGGTGCTCGGGCGGGTCGCGCTCCGGGTGGCGCGGCGGCTCGGGGACGAGGCCGCCGAGGCGTACGCCCTGGGCGATCTCGCCGGGGTGCACTTCCTGGCCGGACGGCTGGGCGAGGCCCTCGCCCTCACCGACCGCGCGCTGGAGATCTGGCGCCGGCTCGACGCGGCCTCCCGGATCCGGCGGTGCCTCAACAACCGCGGGCTGCTGCTCGAAGGGCTCGGCCGGTACGCCGAGTCCGGCGAGGCGCTCCGGCAGAGCCTCGCCTACTCGCGGCAGCTGAACGACCCCTACGGCGAGGCCGTCACCCGCAGCCACCTCGGCAACCTCTACGAGCACACCGATCCGCGCGCCGCCATCGAGCAGCACCGGCTGTCACTCGCCCTCGGGGACGAGATCGGCGCCGTCATCGTGCAGCACTCGGCGCACTGCAACATCGGCTACGCCCACCTCAGCCTCGGTGAACCGGCCGCCGCCCTGCCCCACTTCGAGGAGAGCCTGCGCATCCTCGGCAGCCACGGGGACTGGCACGGCGAGTCCCAGACCCGGCTCGGCCTGGTCCGCGCCCTGCGGCTGCTGGGCCGCACCGGGCACGCCGCACGCGAGTGCGAGGAGCTGCTCCGCCGCGCCGACGACCGCGCCGACCGCTACACGGCGGGTCTCGCCCGCCACCAGTACGGGCTGCTGCTGCGCAGGTGGGGCCGTATGAGCGAGGCGTACGCACAGTGGCGCTCGGCTCTCACCGCGCTGGACGGCACGGACGAGCAGGCGGTGCTCGGGGAACTGCGCGAGCTGCTGACCGCCGGCGGCCCCGTCCCGCACGCCTGCTGATCACTTGGCGTCGGCATAGCACTCCACCACCGCCGTGCTGAACGGGAACCGCACCGGCGTCTCCCCGAAGGTCAGCCGCCCCGCCACGTCCGCCGCCTCCCGGATCGCCGCCACCACCGTCTGCGCCTCCTCCTCGGGACAGTGCACGATCACCTCGTCGTGCTGGAAGAACACCAGCTCGGCCGCCCTGTCCGCCAGCGCCCGGCGCAGCGCGGCGAGCAGCAGCAGGGCCCAGTCGGCGGCGCTGCCCTGGACCACGAAGTTGCGGGCGAAGCGGCCCCGCGCGCGGGCGTCGGTCGAGGCGTAGCCGGGGACCCACGGCCGGGTGGTGTCGGGGTCCTGGTCGTCCCCGGTGACCGGGATGCCCGCCTCCTCCGCCGCGTCGTCGCTCGCACGGGCGGCCGGTGGGCAGGTGCGGCCCAGCCAGGTCCGTACGAGACGGCCCTCCTCGCCGGCGCGGGCGGCGTCGTCGACGTACGCCACCGCCTTCGGGAAGCGGCGTCTGAGCGCGGCGAGGTTCTTCAGGCCGTCGCCGGAGGTCTGGCCGTAGACCGCGCCGAGCACGGCGAGTTTGGCCTGGGCGCGGTCGCCGGAGAAGGCCCGGTCGGACACCGACTGGTACAGGTCGCTCTCGCGCCCGGCGACCTCCATCAGCCCGGGGTCGCGGGAGATCGCCGCGAGCACCCGGGGTTCCATCTGGTCGGCGTCGGCGACGACGAGCCGCCAGCCCGGGTCGGCGACCACCGCGCGGCGGATCACCTTGGGGATCTGCAGGCCGCCCCCGCCGTTGGTCACCCAGCGGCCGGTGACCGTGCCGCCCGCGAGGAACTCGGGCCGGAAGCGGCCGTCGCGCACCCAGTCCTGGAGCCAGGACCAGCCGTGGGCGACCCAGATGCGGTACAGCTTCTTGTACTCGATCAGTGGTTTCACCGCGGGGTGATCGATGTTCTCGAGCTCCCAGCGGCGGGTCGAGGTGATCTTGACGCCGGCCTGCGCGAACGCCTTGACGACATCGGCCGGCAGATCGGGCCGCACGCGGCGGCCGAAGGCGGCGGACACCTCGTCGGCGAGCTCGGCCAGCCGGCGGGGCTCGCCGCCGCCCGCGTACCGCTCGCCGAGCAGGTCGT
>NZ_JAOCQE010000493.1 GCF_025290915.1 Streptomyces sp. 15-116A
GCGGGTGGGGTCCAGGGGCGCCCCGGTCGGTGTGCCGCGGGCGGGCAGCAGCGGCTCCAGGTGCTCGTAGACCTCCTGGGCGGAGGACGGGCGGTGCTGCGGGTCCTTGGCGAGCAGGCGCAGCACCAGGGTCTCCAGCGCCTCGGGCACCTCGGGGCGCAGGCGCCGCACCGGCACCGGCGGCTCGTACAGGTGGCGGTGCAGCACGCCGAGCGCGGTGGAGCCGGAGAACGGCACGTCGCCGCTGAGCAGTTCGTGCAGCAGCACACCCAGCGCGTACAGGTCGGTGTACGGGCCGACGGCGCCGCCCATCGCCTGCTCGGGGGCCATGTAGGCGGGCGACCCTATGGGCGTGCCGGTGTGGGTGAGGCGGGTGGTGTCGGCGTCCATGACGGAGGCCACACCGAGGTCGAGCACGGTGACGGTGCCGTCCTGCCGGACCATCACATTGCGCGGCTTGAGGTCGCGGTGGACGATCGGCACCGCGTGCACGGCGCTCAGCACGGCGCACAGCTGCGCGGCCACGGCGACCGCCCACGGCCACGGGTAGGGCGTGTGCTCGGCGAGGTGGTCGCCGAGGTCGGCGCCGTCGACGTACTGCATGACGAGGAACAGCTCCTCGCCCTCGCTGCCCGCGTCGTGCACGGTCACCAGGCCGGGGTGGTCGACCTGGGCGGTGACCCGGCACTCGCGCACGAAGCGGCGGCGCAGTTCGTCCGCCTCCTGCCCGGCCACCTTGTCCGGGCGCAGCAGCTTCACCGCGACGCGCCGGTCCAGCCGTTTGTCGTACGCCGTCCAGACCTGGCCCATGCCGCCCTGCCCGATGAGCGTGGACAGCTCGTAGCGGCCGGCGACGACCCGTCCCGTCGTCGTCACGCTCACCTTCCGCCCTCGTGTCCGCCGCCCTGGCCGCCTTGTCCGTCCTGGCGGCGCAGATAGTCGCTGAGTTCGTCGAGCTCGGCGCGCACCTGGTCGATGCGGGCCGGCGCGGGGCGCTGCGGCGGCGGTGCCGGGGGCGCCTGGGGCACCGGCGTGTGGGGCGGTTGCCGCGGGACGGGCGTGGGGGCGTAGGGCGAGGAGGGCTGGGGATAGCCGTACGGCGTGTGGGTGCCCGGGGTGTGCAGGGTCGTGGCGTGCGGCGACGGCGGCACGGGGGCGCCCGGGTGCGCCTGCTGCCGCTGGTGCCAGCGGATGTCCATGACCAGGAAGTACGCGCTGGCCGCCGCGCCGAGGATGAGGACCAGGGCGAGGGCGACATCGCCGCGCGCGTCCGACTCCGGCACCGAACCCACCACCGCCAGGCACGCGATCGACAGCGGCAGGCTCACCCAGGCCAGCGTCCAGTCACCGATCCGTCCCCGCAGGATCGCGAGCCGGAACAGCGGCACGCAGGCCAGCAGTCCGCACGACAGGAAACCGACGGCGGCGAACAGCACGCGCAGGGTGATGATCGTTGCCGCGCTGCGGGTGGGCGGCGCCGCGCCGTGGCCGTACATGACTGCTCCTGGACCGGTGAAGCCGATGGGGACGTGGTGCGAGTGTCAGAGCTCCTTGGGAGTCCGAGCGTATAGGCCGACACGGACAACCGGTCCCGGGTTGCACCGAACCGTTGTCGTACTGATCACTTCGTCCCCGGCGGCCGGGCCCCCGGCCGGTGCTCAGCCGGGCGGGATCGTGCCGTCGGTGAGGCCGTCGTACATGCCGCGGACGAGCTGTTCGCCGAGGCGGCCCGCCCGGCGCAGCGCTCGTTCGAACTCGTCGAGGGCGCGGAAACGAGCGCCGTAGCGGCGCTGTTCGTCCAGGGGGAGCCGGGGCAGCTGGAGGCGGCGTACGTCGAGGCGGGTTGCGGTGGAGGCGTAGCTGCTGGCCTGGCGGTTGTTGGCGGTGCCGCGCAGGAATCCGGCGAGGAACCATGCGTCGAGCGCGTCCGGGTCCGGGCGCAGCAGGACGAGGTTGCGGCCGAGCACGGCCCCGGCGGTGGCGTCGTCGATCACCCGCGCGACGGAGCCGCCGCCGAGCACGGGCACGACCACGTCGCCGGGTTCGGTGAGCACGGCCTCCTCGTCGCTCTCCGGGAGGGTGCCGGAGGGGGCGGTTCCGGTGAGGACGTCGTGGTCGGTGAGCACCGGCACGCGCGCGTGGCCGCCGTTTCCGCCGGTGCGCATCACCAGCGCGCCGCCGCGGGCGAGTTC
>NZ_JAOCQE010000494.1 GCF_025290915.1 Streptomyces sp. 15-116A
CGAGGCGCTGTCCGGCGACCTGGCCGACCCGCACCCCGGCAGCGACAGCCGCCGCGCCACCACCGTGCTCGCCCAGCTGCTCGGCCCGTTCCGCGCGGTCCACGGCCGCTTCCCCTCCGTACCCGAACTGCGCCGGCTCCTCGACGGCGCCCCCGGCCCGCTGGCCGCGCTGCGCCAGGGCCTGACGGAGTCGGGCCAGGAGTCGCTGCTGCGCGAACTCGACGCCCGGGAGCGGCAGCTGGCCCACCCCGGCGATGTGGGCGGGGTGCTCGCCGACCGGGTGGCGCTGCTGGACCGGCCGGCCTTCGCGGGCTTCTTCGACACCTCCGGGCACTCCCGGCCGTTCTCGCTCAAGGCGCTGGACCACCCCGTGCGGGTGCGCGTCGACCTGCCCGAGCGGGGGCACGCGGACGCCTCGCGCATCCTGGCGCGGCTGGTGCTGGCGCAGTTCACGGCGAGCGTGGCGGTGCGCGAGGACCGGTCGCTGTTCGCGTGCCTGGTGATGGACGACGCGACCGGCGTGATCACCCCCGAGGCCGTCCGCGCGATCCAGCGCCTGCGGTCCGCGAACGCCGGTGTGGTGCTCACGCTGCGCACCCTGGACGACGTACCGAGGCCGCTGCGCGGGCCGCTGCTCGGGGCCACCGGATGCCGGATGGCGCTGGCCGGGCTCACCCCGTGGGACGGGCAGGACTTCGCCGAGGTGTGGGGCAAGGAGTGGACCGAGGCCAGGGACGTCACCGACCGGCAGATCATCGCCGAGAGCCCCGCGGGCAAGGCCGCGCACGCGCTGCGCCGGGCCATCACCGGCAAGGCGCCCACCGCGCGGGCCGTGACCGTCCGGCAGGTCGAGCGGGAACGCTGGTCCGCCTCCGAGCTGGCGCACGGGCTGCCGCCCGGGCACGCCGTGCTGTCGCTGACCGACGTCAAGGGCGAGCACGCGCCGCCGCTGCTGGTGGATCTGCGGGGGTGAGCTGAGGCGGGCCGTGCGGCCGGGGCGGGCGGGGGCCGTCTGAACGCCCGGGCGTGCGGCGACCGTACAGTGAGGCAGAATCGACACAGGCCGTTCATACGAGGCGGCCAAAAGATCACAGCACTCACACAGTTCACGCAGGTCACGCAGACACCCGGACCCGAAGGCACACAGCCCCCATGCCACCGACGCTCGCCTCGCTCGTCCACCACTCCGCGCTGAAACTGACCGTGCGCGCGGGCGAGGACCGGCTCGACGTGCCGGTCCGCTGGGCGCACGTCAGCGAACTCGCCGACCCCGTGCCGTATATGGAGGGCGGGGAGCTGCTGCTGATCACCGCGCTCAAGCTGGACGCGGAGAACCCGGAGGCGATGCGCCGCTATGTGAAGCGGCTGGTCGGCGCCGGTGTCGTCGGGCTCGGCTTCGCCGTCGGCGTCAACTACGAGGACATACCCGAGGCCCTCGTCCACGCGGCCGAGGAAGAAGGGCTGCCGCTGCTCGAGGTGCCGCGCCGCACCCCGTTCCTCGCCATCAGCAAGGCCGTGTCCGCCGCCATCGCCGCCGACCAGTACCGGGCGGTGACCGCCGGGTTCGCGGCCCAGCGGGAGCTGACCAAGCAGGCCCTGACCGACGGGCCCGAGGGACTGCTGGCCGCCCTCGCCTCCCAGGTCGACGGATGGGCCGCGCTGTACGACGCCTCGGGTGCCGTCGTCGCCACCGCACCGGAGTGGGCCGGCCGACGGGCCGCGCGGCTCACCGCGGACGTCCAGCGGCTGCGGGAGCGGCCCGCGCCCGCCTCCTCCGTCGTGGCCGGCCCCGACCACGAGGACCGGGTCGAGCTGCACTCCCTCGGCACCGGCCGCCGCCCCCGCGCCGCCCTCGCCGTCGGCACCGCCGCCACCCTCGGCACCGCCGAGCGCTACGCCCTGCACTCCGCCATCGCCCTGCTCACCCTCACCACCGAGCGCTCCCGCTCCCTTCAGGCCGCCGAACAGCGCATCGGCGCCGCCGTGCTGCGCATGCTCCTCGCCGGCGAACCCGACCACGCCCGCGCGGTCGCCGGGGACCTGTACGGGGGCCTGCTCGACGCGCCGTTCCGGATCATCGTCGCCGAGACCGGCACGGCGGCCGCCGCCCGCGAGCGCGGCGAGGCGGGCGGCGACGCCCTCGGTGTCCTCGCCGAGGTGGTGGAGTCGGCCGCCGCCCGC
>NZ_JAOCQE010000495.1 GCF_025290915.1 Streptomyces sp. 15-116A
CCGCCCTATCCAGCGCCTCGCGCAGCAGGTCCTCGCGCGGCTGCCGGCCGATGGAGCCGACGGGGGCCGCGAACATCAGCACCTGCTGGTGCTTGTTGGCCGCCGCGCGCCAGCCGTCCGTCACCTGAAGCGGCTGGTGCGCCTGCCACCAGGCCACCGGCCGGCCGCCGTCCGGGCCCGGCTGGAGCACCGCGTGCAGCTGTCCCACGGCGAGCAGCACCGACCAGCCGTGCAGCACCGGCGGGACGGCGGACAGCTCGCTCAGCGGCATGAAGCCCTGCTCGATCAGCAGCGGCAGGAAGTCGTCACCGGAGCCGAACGAACCGGGCCGGGCGACCGGCGCCGTCGGCTCCACGACCAGGGCCGGGTGCAACTCCCCGGCGATCAGGACCAGTCCGCTGGTCACCCCGAGCACGGCCTGCTCGGGCGCGGCCGCCCCCGGCTCCGGCTCCGGGGCGGCGCCGTCGCCGCTGATGGACCGCACGGCACCCCTCAGCTGCTCCTCGGTGACCTGGACGACCTGTGAGGGCAGACAGGTGGCGTGGGCGAAGGCGAGGACGGCGGTCTCCTCCCCGATGAACAGGACGGTGCTGGTGCGCTCCTGGTCCGGGTCGCCCGGGGTGCGGCAGGAGGTGCAGTCGTAACCGCCCGGGGCGGACTCTCCGGCGAGCAGGCGGTCGGCTTCTTCGTCGCCGATCTCGGCGCGTACCTCGTCGCTGACGTCGAGCATGCGCGGCACGGGTGGCTCCCTCGGGATGCGGTGCGTGGCGGGACCGGGTGGCTCCCGGCCCGTGGTCCGGGTGGGTCCCCGGCTCATGAAGAAGACAACGGACGATCTGTGGCGGGAGTCACGCCCCAGGGCGAACGGAATCGAACCGACCGACGCACACCGTCACCTCCGGCCCGGAATCGGGCACTCATTGTCAACTCCTCGCGGGGGTAAAGCGGTTGGGAACGTGAAGTGGGCCACAGTCGCGCGGCGGGACTGGTCGATAAATCAGGAAATCGGCCCATGAAATGGGTGGCCGAAACATGCTGATACCCCGGGTAATGGCGAACTGGCCTGCCGGAACCGGCAGTTGGTTGATCCGGGGCCGCGTAGCTCCTTACATTCCTCCGCCGTGTGCAACGAGCACCGCTCGGGTACGTCCGCCGACCGCACCACCGAGGCTCCACAGCGCGACCCCACCGGCGGACAGGCGAGCCGGCCCACGCGTCCCACGGCGCGGCGGACGGCGCATCGCCTCGGGGGACCCCGGGTTGTTCGAGAGGGAACTACATGTCCGAATGTGCCCATACCACCCACGACACCCGTGACAACGCACGGAAGACCCGTACGACGGCCGTCCTGGCCGGCGCGGCCCTGCTCGCGCCGCTCGGACTGCTGGCCACCGGTGGCACCGCCGCGGCGGCGGACGGCGGAGTGTGGGACCGCATCGCCCAGTGCGAGAGCGGCGGAAACTGGCACATCAACACCGGCAACGGCTACTACGGCGGGCTCCAGTTCTCCGGCGCCACATGGCGCGCCTACGGCGGTACGGCGTACGCGCCGACCGCCGACCGGGCCACCAAGTCCCAGCAGATCGCCGTCGCCACCAAGGTCCAGCGCGCCCAGGGCTGGGGTGCCTGGCCGACCTGCTCGGCCCGGGCCGGGGCGTCGGGCAGCGCACCGGCGGTCGGTTCGGTGAGCGCGAACCAGGCGCCGCGGAAGGCGACGAAGCCCGCGAAGCCGTCGTCGCAGAAGGCCGCGGTGCCGAAGCGTTCGGCCGGGCACGCCGACCGGGACGCCTCGCGTGGCGACTACACCGTCCGCGCGGGCGACACGCTCAGCGGCATCGCGCAGCGACACGGGACGACGTGGCAGCACCTGTACGCCGCCAACGAGGCGGTCATCGGCGGGGACCCGAACGTGATCGTTCCGGGGCAGCGGCTGGAGCTCTGAGCCGCGCCGCCGCCGCGGAACCTCGGCCCCACCCCGGTTGCCCTGACCTGCCGGGGTGGGGCCCTGCGGCGTCAACGGCGGGTGAGTTCAGCCGCCTCGCCGGCGAACGCGACCGTGCCGCGGTGCAGTTCGTAGGCGAAGGCGGGGCGGTGGTGCAGGGCGGGGGGCAGGCGTTGCTCGGCCAGGACCACGCACGCGTCGAGGGACGCCAGCAGCTCGTACGTGCGGGACGCGACC
>NZ_JAOCQE010000496.1 GCF_025290915.1 Streptomyces sp. 15-116A
CGCCTCCCTGCCGCCCGACGCCTTCACCGGCACCCCGACCGCCACCGCCCCCGAGGACACGGGCACCCCGTCACCCCGCACCGCGCGCCCGTCCCCGGGCCGCACCACCGAGAAGGGCCGCGAGCACCCCGACCCCGAGCCCCAGGGCACCTCCTCCGCCACCGCCGCACCCGGGACGACCCCCGGCGGCGGCCCCGCGACCTGCCTGGTCGACTACGACCTGGTGCACCAGTGGCCCGACGGCTTCGAGTCCACCGTCACCGTCACCAGCCAGGAAGCCGTCGACTCCTGGCGCGTCACCTTCTCCTTCCGCGACGGCCAGCGGATCCGCCAGATGTGGGACGCCGAGGCGAGCCAGAAAGGCGCCCTCGTGACCGCGACCGCCCCCGACTACAACGCGTCGCTCCGCGCCGGCGAAGAGGCCACCTTCGGCTTCATCGGAGCGTGGAGCGGCACCAACGCCCCGCCGACCGGCTTCACCCTCAACGGCCACCCCTGCGTGCTGACATGAGGCCGCGCGGAAAAACCCGTTGACGCGCTGGGGCACCGGCGGACTACTGTGACCACGCATCACACGGAGGCCGTCCGGCCGCCGTACCGGAGCGTCGCCAGGGGCGGCGTGTGCGCGAGTGAGGAGGTGCCGACCGATGGCTGTCACTGCGACGGGCATTGCCCGCATCCAGGAAACCGTCACGTCCACCTCCGTGGCCACCGGCTGACCTCACCCTTACCTGTTCCGCGCCCGCACGCGGCGCGGCTGCCGGGGCCACCCTGTGAAGGGTCACCCGTTGACTTCCACCTCCGCCACACCCTCCGTGCTGTCCACCTACGGCTGGGACCACGCATGGGCCGAGGCGTTCGCCCCGTACGACGCGCAAGGGCTGCTGCCCGGGCGCGTGGTGCGCGTCGACCGCGGCCAGTGCGACGTCGTCACCGCCGACGGGACCGTACGGGCCGACACGGCGTTCGTCACCCCGCACGACCCGCTGAAGGTCGTCTGCACCGGTGACTGGGTCGCCGTCGAACCCGCGGGCAACCCCCGCTACGTACGCGCGTATCTGCCCCGCCGTACCGCCTTCGTGCGCTCCGCCTCCTCCAAGCGGTCCGAGGGGCAGATCCTCGCCGCCAACGTCGACCAGGCCGTGATCGCCGTCTCCCTCGCCGTCGAGCTCGACCTGGGCCGGATCGAACGGTTCGCCGCGCTCGCCTGGGAGTCCGGGGCGCAGCCGCTGGTCGTCCTCACCAAGGCCGACCTGGTGCCCGACCCGGTGACACGGGCGCACCTCGTGCAGGACGTCGAGACCAGCGCGCCCGGCGTGCCGGTGTTCACCGTCAGCGCGCGCGACGGGGACGGCCTCGACGTCCTCGCCGCGGTCGCCTCCGGCGGTACGACCGTGCTGCTGGGCCAGTCCGGCGCCGGCAAGTCCACCCTCGCCAACGCGCTGCTCGGCGAGGACGTCATGGCCGTCCAGGCCGCCCGTGACGTCGACGGCAAGGGCCGCCACACCACGACCACCCGCAATCTGCTCGCCCTGCCCGGCGGCGGTGTCCTCATCGACACACCGGGACTGCGGGGCGTGGGCCTGTGGGACGCGGGCGGCGGCGTCGGCCAGGTGTTCTCCGAGATCGAGGCGCTCGCCGAGGGCTGCCGGTTCCACGACTGCGCCCACGAGAGCGAGCCCGGGTGCGCGGTCCAGCAGGCCATCGACGACGGCGACCTCCCGCAACGCCGCCTGGACAGCTACCGCAAGCTGGTCCGCGAGAACCAGCGCATCGTCGCCCAGTCCGACGCACGGCTCCGCGCGGAGATCCGGAAGGACTGGAAGCGCAAGGGCGCGGAGGCGAGGGCGGCGATGGAGGTCAAGCGGGGTGGTTATCGGCGGTAGCTGACAAGGGAGGTGGGGGCAACCCCGCAAGGGGCGCGGGGAACTGCGCGACCAGCCACGACGGACCCGCAGCCGCCCATCGCCTCCCACCCCACCTCCATGTCCGATTTCCGCCAGCCACAGCCCCCGGCATGGCGGAGACTGGACCGTGTGATGGACGAAACCAGCAGGTACGAGGCGGTGCGCAGCCGGGACGGCCGCTTCGACGGAGTCTTCTTCTTCGCCGTCGAGACGACCGGCATCTACTGCCGGCCCAGCTGCCCCGCCGTCACCCCGCGACAGC
>NZ_JAOCQE010000497.1 GCF_025290915.1 Streptomyces sp. 15-116A
AGCCGGGCGCGGCACCGGCGGCCGCCGCCGGCTGCTGCGGGGCGGCCGGCTCCTCCTCGGCCACCTCACCGCCGAAGTTCTTCAGCAGCGCGTCGAGACCGCCGTCGAAACCCTGGCCGACGGCGGCGAACCGCCAGACGTCCTTGAAGTAGAAGTCGCCCAGCATCACGGCCCGCTCGGTGGTGAACTCCGAGCCGTTGAAGGGATAGCGGGCGACCTCCTCGCCGCCCGCGACGATACGCAGGTACCCGGGGCCGATCTGGGACATCTGCCCGGCGCCGTCGATGGTCGCGGTGAAGGACAGCTTCCTGATCTGCTGGGGGATCCGGTCCAGCGTGACCCGGAAGGACTCCGTGTCGCCCGCCTGGGCGCCCAGGAGCTGGATGGACTCCTCGGGGGACTTCGGCTGGTTGTAGAAGATGAAGTACCGGTCGTCCGAGAGCCGTTCGTCGGTATCGAGACCGAAGCAGCTGATGTCGAAGGTCAGCCCAGGACCGGAGATCTGTACGCCTACGTACAGATCCGTGCCCGCTGTGAGATCACTGATCTTGGCCTTGTGGCCGCGCTGGAATTCCCTGGCCATGCGTACGACCGTCCCCCATCCCGAATGTGAGTGCGTCGCGCCAGGCTAACGTCAAATTCGGACACCGGAAGAAGTCGGTACAGACCCGGTACAGAACGCGCGCACAGCGCTACGGTGCCGCCCCGGCCCCTGCTCGCTCACCGGGTGCTCACTCGTCCCGGGCGGCCGGCACATGCGGCAGCCGTTCGGCCGCGACCACACCTTCGAGGTACCCGCGGGCCCGCTCGGTCCTGGGGTACGCCTCCAGCAGCCGCCAGAAGCGCGGCCCGTGCCCGGGCACCAGCAGATGCGCCAGCTCGTGACACAGGACGTAGTCGATGACGTACTCGGGCATGCCTTGCAGCCGGTGCGACAGGCGGATGCTGCCGTCGGACGGGGTGCACGAGCCCCAGCGCGTGTTCTGATTGGTCACCCAGCGCACGGAGGCGGGCCGGGCCCGCCCGTCGAAGTACTGCGCGGAGAGCCGCTGGGCGCGCTCGGCCAGCTGCGCGTCCCCGAGGGCCCGCCTGCTCTCCTGTGCGGCCAGCTTGTCGAGCATGACGGTGACCCAGCGCTGCTCCTCCGCCTCGGACATCCGGGCGGGGATGAGCACGACGGTGCGATCGCCCTCGCGGTACGCGGAGACCGTTCTGCGTCGGCGGGCGCTCCTGCGGACCTCGATCGCGCTCGCCCGTGAGCCGCTCGTCGGCTGGCTCGTCGTGCTGCGCTGTGGCTTTCCGGCGCGGTGCAGTGGGTCGGCGGGCACGCCCCGACCGTACCCGCTGGGCACGGGGAAGTCCCGGCTCCGGGACGGTTCGATGCCGTCGCTCCCACCAGGCGTCGGATTTGTACGACGAATTCCACCGCCTGTGGACAACTTTCGGCAGCCGTCGGCGCAGCCGGGCATGCTGGCACTCGTCGGACCTCGACCGGGCCCGACGGGACACGGGGACGACCGAGCACGACCGAGCACACGAAAGACACGGGGGACTTGTCATGCATCCGGTGGTGAAGCCCGCGCTCAGGCGCGGCTGGCGTGATCTCAACACCGTGCAGTTCGGGATGACACCGGCGCACGCGCTGACCCTGGGGCCGGTGGACACGGCTACGGGCAGCTTCCTCGACCTGCTCGACGGCACGCGTGGGCTGGAGCTGCTGCGCGAGGAGGGTCCGCGCATGGATCTTCCCGACGGCCAGGTCGACCGGCTGGTGAGAAGGCTGGCCCGGGCCGGGCTGCTGGACGACTCCCGGGGCGGCGGGCCGGCCGCCGACGCCCTGCGCGAGAAACGGGAGGTGATAGACCGGCTGGGACCCGATCTGGCCTCGCTGACCCTGACCACCTCCGCACCGGGCGAGGCCCTGGCGCGGCTTGCGGCCCGGCGCGACGCGCGGGTACAGGTACGGGGCGCGGGCCGGGTGGGCTCGGTGCTTGCGGCGCTGCTGTCGGGCGCCGGCGTGGGCGAGGTGGACGTGCGGGACGTCGGACAGGTCGAACCGTGGGACGTGACACCGGGCGGACTGCCCGCCGAGGCCGTCGGAGACCGCCGGGACGAGGCGGCCCGTCGCGTCGTCCGG
>NZ_JAOCQE010000498.1 GCF_025290915.1 Streptomyces sp. 15-116A
CCGCCTCGACCATGTCCCGCCGTGCCACCGGGAACCCGATCAGCACGGCGGTGGCGAACCGGTCCACGCCGTCCCGCGACCCCAGCGCCCGCAGGCGTCCGCGCTGGCGCAGCAGCCGGGCCTCCAGGTGCTCGGCGACCACCGTCAGCTCCGGCTCGTGGTACGCGGCCTCGCGGAAGGCGCTGAGCAGCGCGGCCGCCGCCTCCACCGCGCCCAGCCCCTTGCCCTGCACATCGCCGACGAGGACCCGCGTGCCGTGCGGGCCCGGCTGGATGTCGTAGAAGTCGCCGCCGACGTCCGCCTCGGCGTCGGCGGTGAGATAGACGCCCGCGTGGTCGAGTCCGCCCCAGCGCGGGGGCAGCGGGCGCAGCACGGTGCGGCGGATGATCTCGGTGACGGTGCGCATGCGCACCATGCCGCGGTCCCTGCGCACACGGGCCGCGCAGGCGGCGACGGCGAGGACGCCGCCGACGGCGGTGAGGAGGAAGTCGGACGTGCCCTCCCGGTACTCGCGGGGCCAGGAGTCGTCGACGACGGCGTACGTGACGACCGCGAGGACCGCGATCACCGCCGTCTCCCGCACACCGCACATCGTGGCGGCGACGCCCGGCACCAGCACGGCCCAGGAGATGAACCGGACGTCGCCGGTGGTGCTGAAGTCGGCGACCACGATCACGGCCAGCATGACGACCGGCGGAACCCAGGCGACACTGTGTCCGCGCACCTGCAGCGGACCGGCGAGGTCGACCGGTTCCCTGCGCCGGATGCGCAGGTCACGCCGGCGTCTGACTTGGCTCACGGCCCCAGCGAAACACGCGCCCGAAGCGCGCGCATCCGCGTCCTTGGGGGCTCTCCCGCGCCCTTGCGCTCTCTGACTTGCCCGCGGGCCGTGGCAGGTGTGCTCTGGAAGCGAGGCGGACGGGGGCGACGTGGAAGGAGCACCCTCATGGCTCACGCGGCACCGAGAGCGGGACTGGCGGACCAGCGCAGGACCGGAACGCCGGACGTCTTCAGCGAACGCGTCCACACCATGGCACGGCTGGGCATCCCCGTCGTGCTCGGCCTGATCTTCGGCTACTGGGCGGCGGCCAACGCGCGGCGCGGCGGCCCGATCACCGGCTGGAACCTCCTGCTCGGCTTCGTCTCCGCCGCCGCGTTCATCGTGGTGTACCTGGCGTTGCAGGCCGTCGCCCCGAAGCTGCCGAGAGAGCTCCACGCGGTGGCCTGGGGCGCCTTCACTGCCATCGCGGTCGGCTTCCTGGTCAGCCAGTCCGACGAGAGCGTCCTGCGCTCCGCCTGGCTGGGCCTGATCTCCGGCGCGGGCGTCTTCGCCATCCTCTTCTACCGCTACTACTCCCGCGAGGACGGCCGCGGCAGCAGAGCGGGCCACACCTGAATCCACCCGTCCGGGTGAACCCCGGGGCACCCGTCCGTATGCGCACCGGTCGCGGGTGCCGGCGCGGGCGCCTTGCCTGGAAGGGTGCGCGGCGGCGAGGAACGAGACGGAGCCGGGCGGATGCCGTCCGCCCGGCTCCGCGACGCGCTGGCGGCGGCACTGGTCGGCCTCGCGTGTCTGCTGGCGCCCTGCGCCGCGTTCGCGGCCTGGGCGGCGTACGGGCTGGCCGACACCGGACGGTACGTCAGCGCGGTGGCCCCGCTGTCCGCCGATCCGGCCGTGCGCGAGGCGGTCGCCGACGCCGTCGGGGACGGGGTCGTACGGGAGCTGGCCCCGGGGCCGATGCGCGGCACCATGGGTCCCTTCGTGCAGGACGCGCTGCGGTCGTTCACCCGGACCGAGGCGTTCCGCACGGCGTGGGAGGCGGGGAACCGGGCCGTCCACGGGGCGGTGCTGCACGCCCTGCGCGACGAGCGGTCCACGCCGGGCCCGGTCACGGTGGACCTGGCACCGGTCGTCGCCCAGGTGAAGAGCCGACTCGCCGCCGATCATGTGCCGTTCGCACACCGCATCCCCGTCCGGCACACCGAGATCGCGGTGCTGCCGGCCGAGGACGTGCCCGGACTCCGGAAGGGGTACCACGTGCTGAACACCGCCGCCGTGTGGCTGCCGCTCGCGGCCGTCGCCCTCGCGGTCACCGGGATCGCCGTGGCCGCGTGCCGCCGCCGCGCCCTCGCCGCG
>NZ_JAOCQE010000499.1 GCF_025290915.1 Streptomyces sp. 15-116A
CAGCCGCAGGGCACGCTGGCCGGTCAGTCCCGGCTCGCCCCGGCCACGCAGGGCACCGGGCGTTCGTACGCCATAGGCGCACCGGACGCGGACGCCGCCGAGGGGCCGGAGCCGCTGGACGGTCCCGGCGGGGCCGTGGAGGTGGCGGACACGCCGCGGCCGGTGCCGATGGACGACGAGCTGCCGCCGGAGCCGCTGGACAACCCGCGCCGGCTGCTGGTGTGGCCCGCACCGGACGTCTCCACCCAGCAGGCGCTGAGCGACCGCGGTTACCGGCCGGTGATCGTGCACTCGCGCGAGGAGGTCGACGCGCAGATCGCGGCGTTCCCGGCCGCGCTGTTCGTGGACCCGCTGACCGGCCCGATCACCCGCACGGCGCTGCAGTCGCTGCGCCAGGCGGCGGTGGCGGCCGAGGTGCCGGTGCTGGTCACGGCCGGGCTCGGGCAGGCCTCGCGCGACGCGGCGTACGGCGCCGACCCCGCCGTACTCCTCAAGGCGCTCGCGCCGCGCGACAGCGAGCAGCATCCGCCGCGCGTGCTGCTGATCGAGGAGCACGCGGAGATCGCGCTGGCGCTGACGGCGACGCTGGAGCGGCGCGGGATGCAGGTGGCGCGGGCCGCGAGCGACGCCGACGCGGTGGCGCTGGCGGGGCAGTTCCGGCCGAACCTGGTGGTGATGGACCTGATGCAGGTGCAGCGCCAGCAGGCGGGGCACGCCGGGATCGTCGACTGGCTGCGGGCGAACGGCCAGCTCAACCGCACCCCGCTCGTCGTCTACACCGCCGCCGTCGACCAGGCCGACCTGCCGCGGCTGGCCTCCGGGGAGACGGTGCTGTTCCTCGCGGAGCGGTCCACCAGCGGTGAGGTGCAGGCCGGGATCGTCGACCTGCTCGCCCGCATCGGTACGAACTGACGCAGGCCGGTCAGCGGGCCACCAGGCGGCGGGCCGCCTCCTTCACCGACGCCCGCAGCCGCTCGCGCTCCGCCGCGCTGTCGCCGGCCAGGATGCGCCGCATCTGCGGGACGACGGCCGTCCAGTTGGCCAGCGCGGTGAGCAGGAACATGAGGTCCCCGGCCGGGATGGCGTCGGTGACCACGCCCCGGTCCTGCGCGTCCTGGAGGATGGCGACCTTGTGCCGGTAGTGCTCCTGGCGTCCGGACTCGTGGGGCAGTTCGGCGGTGCCGTACTCCAGGCCCTCCCAGAAGAGCAGGCGCAGCAGTTCGGGGTGGGCCGCGTGATAGTCCATGAGGCGGTCGATCCAGCCGTCGATGTCGTCCGGATCGATGGGGACGGCCTCGGCGAGGTCCAGCATCTTCTTCTCGAGGACGATCGCGAACAGCTCCGCCTTGTTGCCGAAGTAGGCGTAGATCAGCTGTTTGTTGGCCTTCGCGGCGGACGCGATGCGATCGATGCGGGCGCCGGCGATGCCGTGACGGGCGAACTCGGCGACCGCCGCCTCGAAGATCCGGGCCTTGGTGGCCTCGGGGTCCCTTGCTCCCATGCGGGACAGGGTAGCGCGGCAAGTAACCAACTGTTTGGTTGACGGGAAGAGGTGGGACACGCAGACTGTTCCCCCTATCAGCCAACCAACCAGTTAGTTATTAGAGCAGGCTCGAAGGGGTCCCCTGCCGATGTCCTCAGCGTCCACGTCCACCCCCGCCCACCAGCGCGGCATATCGCCCGCGCCCGCGGCCCCGCAACCGCGGCCCGGCTCAGCTGTCTTCCTCACCCTGCTCGCCGTCTGCAGCGCGGTCACGGCCGCCAACATCTATCTCGCCGCCCCGCTGCTCTCCCTCATCGCCGACGACTTCGGCGCGGCCCCGTCCGCCGTGGCGTGGATCGCCTCCGTCGCCCAGCTCGGCTACGCCGTCGGCCTGCTCTTCTTCGCCCCGCTCGGCGACACCGCCAACCGGCGCCGGCTGGTCACCGTCCTCACCCTGGTCACCACGCTCGCCCTGATCGCGAGCTCCGTCGCACCCGGCACGAGCACGCTCGCCGGCGCCGTGTCCACCATCGAGTCCGGCATGGGCGGCATCCTCGGCCATGTCGCGATCATCATCGGCCTGGGCACCATGCTCGGCGCGATCCTCGAAGTCAGCGGCGGCGCCGAGGTGCTGGCGTCCCGC
>NZ_JAOCQE010000005.1 GCF_025290915.1 Streptomyces sp. 15-116A
GGGCCGGTGGCTCATCGGGGGCCCCTCGATTCTGCGGGTGGTGCTCATCGCACGCAGGCCGTGGCGTGCGGGCGGAGGTCGGTGGGGGTGGTCTTGCGGCGGACGACGTGTCCGGCGGCGAGGTGGCGCTGGCAGATCGTCAGCACGGGCAGGCCCTCGGGAAGCCGCTCTGGATGGCAGGCGCTTGTCTCGGCGTCGGCCTGGGGTGTGCCGGGCAGCAGGTGGAAGGCGGCGTGGACTTCGGTGGTGGCCTGCCAGAGCCTGGTGTGGGCGGTGGCCAGGTGACGTCCGGCGGCCGGGTGCGGGGGCCGGGTGTGGTCGGCGAGCCGGTCCAGAAGCTGGAGCAGAGCGGTGAGGTGGGCGTGCAGTACATCGAGGTGCAGACGGTCCACGGGCCTGGGCGGGTCTGCGTCCGAGGGCGTGAGGGCGCGTGTGTGGTGGCGGATGCCGGCGCTCGCGGCGCGGAGGTAGGGGTGCGCGTCGTCGGGGCGCGGGGGAGAGGTCAAAGGTAGTGGTCCTTCCTGCCGGTCGGCAGGGTGGTGAAGGGGCGTCCCGTCGCGGGTGATCCGGAGTGCAGTGGGTCAGGGCGTGCACGGGCGCTGCTGGTTCACAGGGCGGTGCGGGCGAGCGGAAGCGCGGAGAGGGCGAAGGCGTCCGGCTGCTGGTAGTTGAGCTTGCGAAGATCGACGCCGGAGGTGACGGCGTGGGTCTCGATCTGTGCGCAGGCGGCGTCCAGGAGGGCGTCGGTCTCGGCGGTGACGGTGACCAGGCCGGTCAGGGCCACGTCCGCGTGCCCGGCGATGAGCTGGCGTTCGCGGGTCTTGACGTCGGCGTACTCGACGGAATCCTCTTCGGAGTCGACCTGCCCGCGGCGGGCGCGCTCGTTGGCGTCGGCGATGATCGCGGCCTTCTTGCGCTGGACGTCCCGCAGTGCGGACTCGAGCCCCTGCGGCACGTAGACAAGGGACAGGGTGCGGCGCACGCCGGCCGTGAACATGATCCCGTGCAGGAACCCTGCCCCCATCTCGGTGCGCGGCCAGTTCTCCACCCAGTACGTCGCGTGCCGCGCGCTGTCGGTGGCGAGGCGGTCGTACTCCTCGAACTGCACGACGGGACCGGCGGCTGCGGGGTCGGCCTCAGCGCGGCCGGTCTCGGACCACTGCTGGAGCGCGGCGAGCGCCTTGGGGTCGTAGGCAGTGCGGATGACGGCGGCGATCTCCCGCGCGCTCAGCCATCCGGTGACCATCAGGCCGGCGTTGCGGGCGGCCTGGGCGATGGAGGCGGTGGTCTGCTCCATGACGGTGAATGCCCCGGGCAGCCCTCCGCCGGTCTGGTTGATCAGGCGCCGGGCGGCCTTGAGGTCGAGGGAGATGGCGAGGTAGGTCTCGTGCGGAGCGGCGGCCGGGCCGGCCGAGGCGACCAGTTCGGAGTAGATCTGTCCGGCGACGGGGGTCTGGGGCTGCCCGTTCTGGGTCCAGTGGCGGGTGAGCGTGTCACCGCTGTCGGGCACGGTGCGCTCCAGGACCTGCACGGTGGCGACGTGCCCGGTGCGGGCGATACCTGCCAGCGCGCGCCCCCAGCTGCTCACGTTGTGGTTCTGGGTGGCTGGGTCGAGGAGGGCGAAGGCACGGCTGGTGACGCGGGCGATGGCGGTCAGGGTCTGCTGGTGCGGGTCGTGGACGGCGGCGGCTCCGTTGGCGGAATCGCCGGGGGTGACGACTTTGAGGGAAGCGGCGGTGCCGGGCAGATGGAGGAGGCCGTCCTGCCGGGGCCTGGTGACAGGTCGGGCGAGCCAGAGGGTCTGGCCGGTGCGGCGGCGGTGCGCGTACCGGGTGACGATCGGTGCCCAGTCGATGAGGGAGCGGCCGTGGCGGCGGATGGCGACGAGTGCGCCGGATGCCGCCCACAGCGGTGCCAGGGCAACGGCGCCGAGTAGCCCGGTGGAGATCACCGTCAGCAGCAGCAGGGCCAGTGTGCAGGAGACGAGAACGAGTTGGGGCAGGGAGAGGCCGAGGAGGATGCCGCGGCGGCTCCGGTGGGGGAACTTCACCGTGACCGGAGCAACAAAGAGGTCAGTCATGGGGGCGGGTCCTGGAGGCGCGGGTGGAGGCCGGGGGCGGGAGGTGGTGTGCACGTCCCGCCCCCGGGCGTCGGGCAGGGATCAGAGGCCGGTCGGAGGCGGCGGCGGTGCCGACCCGCTCGACGCGGCGTCCTGTGAGCCGGAGGACGGGGGTGCGCCCTGCGGAGGCGGTGTCGTTGTCGGCGGAGTGGTCTGCCATCCGCCGCCCTGGCCGGACGCGGCATGCGCGCCGGATCCGCCGGGTCCAGGGCTGCCTCCCACCTGGCCGCTGGTGTCGTCGGACACGCTGGTCGGCGCGGGCTGGACGGCTTTCTCCAGGCCGGACTTGACGGCATCGCCGCCGGGCGAGCCTCCCGTACCACCGCCCTGCGAACCGTCCTTGCCTTCGCCGCCGGTCGGGTCGGTGGCGATGTCGCCGGGGAATCCGCCGCCGTCGGGGCCTTGCGGTGCGGCACTCCCCATGGCGGCAGCGCCACCTGCTCCGGCTGCGGCGCCACCGGTTCCGGCGGTGGCTGCGGCTGCGGCGGCCTTGCGGGCGGCCTTCTCGGCGTGGGCCTTGGCGATCTGGGCCCCGGCGCCACCGGCACGGTGGATGGACTCGCCGTCGGTGCCGTCGGCCGCCCAGTGCACGAATTTGAAGACGGCGTACGGGCACAGCAGCACCAGGACCATGATCACGATGCCGGACATGACGTCGGCGAGCGCGGCGATGCCGTCATTGGCTTCGGTCTTGCCCATGGCGGCGATACCGAGGACGAAGATGACGGTCATCAGGAGCTTGGAGACGACGAGGGTGGCGGTGGCTTCGATCCAGCCCTTGCGCCAGCGCCGGGCGACTTCCCAGCCGCCGCCGGCGGAGGCGAAGACCGCGAGGGTGACCATGACGAGGATGCCGACCTTGCGGACCATCATCACGCACCAGTAGAGGAAGGCGCCGATGGCGGCGCCGAGTCCGGTGACGACCGGGACGAGCCAGCCGAGACCGGACAGCGCCCCGATTTGGCTGACCTTCACCACGCGGCGCACGGCCGATTCGATGTTCAGGTGTGCGGCTTTGAACAGGCCGTCGCTGACGGCGTCCACGACCTCGATGGCGACTGTGGTCAGGGCGATGGCGCAGAAGGCGAACAGGACTCCGGACGCGGTGCCCGTGAATGCTTGGGTAAGGGCTTGCCCGTCGCGTCTGATGGCGGCCCGGACCAGTTGCGCGCAGAAGGTGGCGACCAGCAGGACCAGGCCCAGCGGCAACAGCATTTCGTAGTTGTCGCGGAACCACCCGGCGTTCAGATCGACCTTGGTGGTGGTGTTGACGGCTTCGGCGGCCAGGTCGGCTGCGGCGGCTGCCAGTTCACCGGCGGACTTCGCCATCCAGTCACCGATGGCCTTGCCCGGGTCCGAGGCGAAGTCCACCGCGTCGCCGACGGCGCACAGTTTGTCCGCCAGGGGGAAATCACAGAAACCCACGAGGAGTTACTCCTTCTTTCGTGTCTCAGACGCGGGTCACTGCGTGACGCTCGGTGCGATGGCGGCCAGGGTGCAGTCGTGGTTCGGGCGGCACTGGACGGCCAGGGTCACGGCGCGTTCCTCGGCTCCGCCGCCGCCCTTCTTCCAGCTGAGGGTCTGCTTGCCGTTGACGGTGACGACGTAGATGTACGCCTCGGTGATCGCGGACGGATCCTCGGCCAGGGCCTGTTTGAACGCGCCGGGGTAGTGGCCTTCGGTGATGTGGGCGGTGGCGTGCTGGTCCTGGTCGGCCATCCGTGACCACAGCACGGGGTCGGGGACCTGGCCTGCGACCGAGGTCCAGTCGGCGTACTTGGTCTCGGTGGTCATCCAGGCGCGCATGCCGGCGAGTTGCTGGTCGCGGCTGGTGTCGCGGGTGTCGTAGGACCAGAGCATCTGGGCCGCTGCCTTGGCGTAGGCGACCGGCTCGGCGATCTGCGGCGGCTTGGGCACCGACCCGGACCCGGAGGAAGGCTTGGGAGCAGCCTCGGAGTGGGACGGGCCGCCCGTGGGAGCCGGTGGCGCGGCATCGGGAGTCTGCTGGCTGTTGCCACCGCCGGTCAGCAGGGCAACGACCCCGGCGAGGGCAAGTAGAACGGCGACAACGGTGGCGCCGATCGCGATGCGCTGGTTCGTCGACCAGCCCGAGCCGTACGAGGACAGCGAAGAGGAGGGGAAGCGTTTCCGCATCAGTGGACCTGCGATCCCAGGCCGGAGAAGAAGGCCACGATGCCGTTCGCGGCACCCAGACCGAGGGCGGCGCCGGCGGCGACGACGGCGCCCTTCTTCCCGTTGGCCTCGGCCTGGTGTCCACCGGTGTGGTGGCCCCAGGCCCATACGCCTAGCGAGACGGCGAGGGCGCCGACGACGGCGATGATCCCGAACATGTTGATGCTGTTGACCACGTTCTTCAGCACGGCGAGGCCAGGCAGCCCGCCGCCTTTGGGCGTGATTCCTGGGTCGTAGGCGAGCTGGATGACGCGGTCTGCGAGAGGGACGGACATAGGTGGTGCGAGGCTCCTTGCATACGCGGGCCCGGCGAGGCCCAACGGGAAGGTGAAAGCGGAGGGAGAGGCGAGCGAAGGGCACGGAAGTGGCCGCGTCAGCCCGGCCCGCCCGGGCTGACACCGGGCGGGGCGGCGTCAGAGGACGCGGCGGACGGCGAGAATGTCCCAGTCCTTGATCGGGGTGATCCGCACCGGCTTGGTGGTGCGTGGCGCCTCAATCACGAGGCCCTCGCCCATGTACATGCCGACGTGCTCAGGCCGTGCGGCGGTACCGCGGCTGAAGATCAGGTCGCCGGGCTTGAGGTGAGCGGGCGAGACAGCCTTGCCTTCGTTGACCTGCGTGTATGTGGTGCGGGTGAGCGTGATGCCAGCATGGGCGTACGCCTGCTGCATCAGGCTGGAGCAGTCGCAGCGGCCCATGGGGTCGGGGCCGTGTGCGTTGGTGCAGGATCCGCCCCACTGGTAGAGCGTGCCGAGCTGGTGCATCGCCCACTCGATGGCCTTACGGGCCTTCGGGTCGGCGTCCTTGGGGATCGAGTAGCCCTTGGGGACGCTCCCTTCGGGGATGCGGCCGAAGCCGGAACCGTCCTGGCCCGGCGCGCAGCCGGTCGTACTGGTCGACGGCTTCTCGTCCTTGTCATCCGTGGCATCCCCGGCGCCAGGGAAGGTCTTGACGATGGCGGCCTGCAACGCGGTGGCCAGGTTCTCCCACTGCGCGTACGCGTCCGGCAGGCCGGATTTCTGCACGGCTTGCGCGGCCTGGGTGACGGTCATCTGCTGCCAGCCGTCCACCTTGAGCAGGTGCTTGTAGAACTGCTCGCTCGCGTAGGTTGGGTCGCGGATCTGCTGGGCGCGGCCCCACCCCTGGGACGGACGCTGCTGGAAGAGACCGAGGGAGTCGCGGTCCCCGTAGCCCAGGTTGCGCAGCCGGCTCTCCTGCATCGCCGTGGCGAGCGCGATGATCTGTCCCTTCTTGGGAACGTCGAGCGAGAGGCCGGCGGCCACGATCGTCGCCGCGTTGGGGACCTGCTCGGCGGGCAGGTCCAGGCCCTCAATGTCAACGTCCCTGCCGGACGCGCCGTCGAGAATCTTGGTGACCTGCTCGGCGACCTTGTCGCTGTCGATGTCGGTCAGGCAGTTGCTGAAGGAGCTGCTGCTCTGTACGGCTTCGGCGGAGGAGGCGAGCATCATGCCGGCGCCGGCGAGCAGGATCGGGGAGAGGAAGACGACGCCGATGCCGGCGGCGAGTGCCTTCAACCCGAGCGGACCGCTCGCCGGTCAGCGGGTTCGGGCATGGATGGGTGGTCAGACGTCATGAACGAGTCCTTCGGGATGTGGTGTCCGGCGTGCCGCGTTCGCGAGGCGTGGTGGAAGGGCGCGGCAGCCGGGGTGGGCGATCGGAGGCGGGCCGGTGCGGGGGAGTTGCCGCTCGCTCCGCGCGGCCGGCTGTGAGCTAGGTGTGCCGGGGCAGGGGTATCTCCATGAGGTGTGGCGAGGATGTAGCCAGCGGCGGTGTGCGCCGGGCGGTTCAAAAACAGTAGGTGCGGATCGGCGGTTGACCAAAAAGCTCGGCGTGAGGTGCCGAAAACCGGTACATCGGTAAGGGTTTCTTGGTCGTCGGCGGATTCGCCTCTACAGTTTTTTGACTCCCCCTCGCCCTCCTCGGTCTGCGGCCACGGGCTTCTGCATGCCCGGTTCCGGCCCGCGAGGACGCTTGTGCGAGGCGGTGTTTCCCTCCGCGATTTCCGCACCCGAATAGGGGTTCCTCTTTGCCTTTTTCCCTGCACCAGGGCGACGCTCTGGCCGTTCTCTCCGGCCTACCGGACGGCTGCGTCGACTCCGTCATCACCGACCCGCCGTACAACAGCGGCGGCCGGACCGCGAAGGAGCGCACCACCCGCTCCGCGAAGCAGAAGTACACCTCCGCCGATTCCAAGAACGACCTTGCCGACTTCACCGGCGAGAACATGGACCAGCGCTCCTATGGCTTCTGGCTGACGCAGATCATGACCGAATCGCACCGGCTGACGAAGACCGGCGGGACCGCGCTGCTGTTCACCGACTGGCGCCAGCTCCCCACGACGACGGACGCGATCCAGGCGGCCGGGTGGCTGTGGCGGGGTGTGCTGGCCTGGCACAAGCCGCAGGCCAGGCCCCAGAAGGGCCGGTTCACCCAGAACTGCGAATTCATCGTCTGGGCGTCCAAGGGGCCGATCGACGGCTCCCGGAACCCGGTCTACCTACCGGGTATGTACTCGGCTTCGCAGCCCTCGGGGTCCAAGCGCCAGCACATCACGCAGAAGCCGGTCGAGGTGATGCGCGAGCTGGTCAAGATCAGCCCCGAAGGCGGCACGGTCCTCGACTTCTGCGCCGGCTCCGGCTCCACGGGCGTCGCCGCCCTGCTGGAAGGCCGGGACTTCATCGGCGTGGAGAAGACCGAGCACTACGCGGCGATCGCGGCCGACCGGCTCACCGAGACGATCCGCGCCACCCTCACCAAGGACGACGTGGTCCTCGCCACCTGAGCCGCGTCCTCTCCTGCCGCCAACGCAACCGGCTCCCTGCTGAGCCGCCGGCGGAGCACCGCCGGAGCGGACGTGCAATTTCACTGCCCGGTCCGTGCAAGGACGCCTTCGCCTTTCTCCCAACCCGTGTCTCGTAGGAGGCTGAACTTTCAATGTCCGAATCCGCAAGGCCGTCTGACGATGGGGAGCTGGAGCCGGTTCGTATTCCGGATCCGCAGTTGGAGGGAATCGAGGCGAGCGTGCGGCGGCTCATGGAGCAGTCGGCGCAACAGGCTCAGCAGCTCGACCACCTCGCATCCGCGCCGGCGCCGAGCGGGTCACCGTTCGCCGCGTTCGGTATGCCGGGACTCGGCGGGCCTCCGGCCGCCGTTCCGCCGGAGCCTCGCCCGATCCTGGAACTCGACGGGGAGGAACGGGAAGACGAACTCGACGCCCTCTCGGACTGGGTCGACGACTTCTTCCTCCCGGTCTACGGAGCGGAGGTCACCACCGCGGCACCTTGGTGCCTGCAGTGGCAGGAGCACGACGACGTCGTGGCCTGGCTCCACGCCCTGTGGCTCGCCTACCAGCAGCACAAGGACCCCGAAGCCGGGCTCTCCGGCCTGTTCGTGTGGCACCGCGACTTCCTCACCCACGCCGTCGCCACGATTCGCGCGCCGGGCGGACCGCTGTCGGCCTGCATGACCTCCCCCGACCGGCCCGCTCACCGTCTCCTGCCCGGCCCGCCGCCGTCCGTGCGCACCGAGACCGCGGCCACGGCGGATGGCGCCGGCACTGCCGAGCCGGGCGAGCCGACGCCATGACCGCGGGAGCGGGACAGCCCGCCTTCGGACTGAGCTTCGACCCTCGCGCGCTGACCGATCTCCTTCAGGCCCCCAGCGATATCCGCGACCTCACCCTCGCCTACCTGCAGGAAGTCGTGAACGCCCAGCGCTTCGGACAGCGCCTCGACGGCGACCTGGAGGGATTCCGGAAGCTGTTCGTGGACCGCCGCAAGGACTGGCGCGTCGTCTACGGCGTCCGCCCGGCGCCCGCGGAATCCGCCCACCCCAAGGAGATCCACGTCGTCGCGGTACGGCCGCGTGCGGGCAACGACGTCTACGACGAGGTCGGCCGCCGCCTGGGGATGACCCGCCGGCCGCTGAGCGCTCGGACGCACGCGGCCCGCTCGCGTTCCCCGCAGCTGACCACCCGTCCTCCCAAGCCCCGGCCTGGTCCGCCGCCTGCCGCACTGCCGGGCCTGCCCCGCCCCGCACCCAACCCCGCGCACCATCCCACCCGCTGAACGCACGGAGCGCCGCCCATGCACCCTCAACCCGCGCCGACACCCACCCGGCGTGCGGTCACGCAGCTCGACCACCGCCTCGAAGCGGTCACCGGCCACGACATCGACACCCTGTGGACCTACCGCGACCGCGGCGCCCTCGACGACCCGCACGCCCAGCTGGTCGACCGGCACCGCACGCTGGCCAGCGCCCAGATCGGCGTCACCTTCTACCTCAAGCTGCTCAACCGTCTCACGAGCGGTGAGTTCCCTGTCGACGGTGCCCTCTTCGTACGCATCGACCGCACCGTGGACCAGCTGGAGGAAGCCGCCAACGCGCGCGACGCCGCCGCCCAAGAGGTGCTCGCCGCCCTGGAGCCCATCGAGGCCGCCGCCGCAGCATCGACGCCCGACGAAGGACGACTCTCGACCGACGACCGGGCGGCACTGCTCGCCATCGCCGGCGGTGCCAAGCTCCACGAACACCTGCTGACAGGCCGACTGTCCGTGACCGCCTCCTCCGGCACCCGCATCCCCTATCCCCAGATGCAGCAGCTGGAACGCGCCGGCCTCACCGTCCGGGACACCAGCCACCCTGTGCACGCCGGCCAGCCCGTCTCCCTCACCGACGCCGGACGAGCCGCACTGCTGGACGCCCGCCGGACTCCTGCAACGCATGCGCCGACGAGCCCGGCTCGCCCCGGTGCCCCGCCGTCCACTCCAGCGAAGCGGCGCTGAACTGCACCGATCCACCGAAAGGCTCTTGTTGTCCCCCACCGAACCGGCGCCGGCCCGGAAGACCATCCCCCACGTCGACTTCGAGCTGGACGACCTCGACTCCGACGAGGAGAGGTACCTCGACTTCTACCGCAAGGTCGCTGTCCACGAGGACATGCTCGTCCCCCTCGCCGAACACCACGACGGCCCGAACAGCTACTACGTGCTGTTCGACCGAACCGCCACCTGGGGACGCCCCGGCATGCCCCAGGTGCTCGCCGTGCATCTGCAACGGGACCACGAGAAGCGCATGTTCAGCTTCGAGCACGCTCAGCTGCCGCTGCCCGCGATGGCGCAGTCCTGGCTCATCCACCGCGGCTGCCCGCCCGAAGCCATCGGCCTCCACCCCGAACTGGGCCCGCCACCGGCGGACGAGGCCACGCGAGCACTAGAGCGACGCCTCGTCGGCGACGGCGACCACTACGCCATGGGCTACTCCTACACCAGCGACGACCCGGACGACATGGTCATCGTCGTGGTACTGCGTGCACAGGACGAGCAAGTCCCCAGCCCGTTCCGCGTGGTGGTCGAGGAGGTCGATACCGAGACGTGGACGCACACCCTGCGGGAGGGCGGCTTCGACACGGCCGGAGAGGCCCTGCAGTGGTGCGACGACCGCCTCACCGGCAAGGCCGGGCCGCTCCCGCCGGTCCGCCCGGCAGTCACCCCCAGCCGCCCGGCAGGTGTAGCGAAGGCCCCTGCCCCGCATCCGCCCGGCCGCTCTCGCTGAGCGCTGTTCCAGTCGCGGGCGGCGCAACATAGCCGACGATCGCCGGTTAGCCAAACCGCCGATTCTCCGGACTCTTATACAGCCGCCGGGGACAACTCCCGCGGCCACTTCCCCGCATTCCCTGCGCCTTCACGGAGGTTTCTTCCGCATGCGCTCCACCCGAATCGCCATATCCGCGGCGATGCTCGGCACGCTCGCGCTGCCGGCGCTGTCCGCCACTCCCGCCAGCGCCGCGACCGAACCCACCGCAGCAACCGCCACCCCTGCCGTTAGCTGCCACAACCTGCCGCCGCTCCCGTACACGGTGCACACCAACGCCGTGACCATCCGGTCCAAGGCCAGCTCGAAGTCCACCGCGCTCGGCGTGCTCTACAAGAGCCACAAGTTCAGCGTGTCCAAGAAGAGCGGCAACTGGCTCTACATCACGGACAAGACGACCGGCGTCAAGGGCTGGGTCTCCGGCACCTACGTCTACCGCGACGTCCGCATGTGTCTGGACTGACTGGATCCAGCACGTCCCGCCCAGCGGCGGGGGCATCGAGTACAGCCGCCCCTCACATTCCGCAGGCACCGGCCTTTCCAGAACAGGAGATCCCTTTTGACCGACGGCATATCCGAGGAGTCTGCGGATGTCGTGGGCGTGCTCACCGAACGGATCGAGGCCCGCTTCGGCATGGGCATGGACCAGTTGAAGGCCGCGGTCGCCGCCGCTCCGACCGCGAACCCCGACGCCACCGACGTCGTCAAGTGGCACGGCCTTCTCGTCGAGGCCCAGTCCGTGCTGGAGCGCGCAGAGGACGACCTCCTCGCCGCCCTTGAGACCCAGCCCAGCGAGGTCGACGACCCGACGATGGGCCTCGCCCATCGGGTGAACGCCGCCGTCACCACCCGCGACGGCCGGGCCATGGTCGTGCGGTGGCTCCTCGACCCGGACGCCCCGGGAAAGAAGGACCTCGCCGCAGAGCGCCTGGCCCGCATCCGGCCCCGAAGCGGCCCGGCAGTGCAGACCAGCGCTCCCCATCGTCCCGCAGGGACACCCGCGCCGGCGTCGGCGTGGCGGCCGGCAAGGTTCGCCCGATGAGCCGGGACAAGGCCAGCACCATGGACACCGACCTGCAGAAGGTCTTCGGGAACCCGGTACCCGAGCTGTACGAGGCTGCTGCCGGCCACGATGCCTCACCCGAGCTAGCCCGTGCCCTGGAGCTGCGCTCGTTCCTGGCGCTCACCGAGGAGCAGGTCGCCCGCGTCCGCGACCGCGTCCATGCCGACATGGACCCCGAGCGGGACATGGGCGAACTGTCGGCGGACAAGCTCCGCTTCGACGCGCAGTGGCTGGAAGCAGCACTGGAGGCCCGCGACGGCTACCGCGCAGCCCTCGGCGAGCTGCTGCGCACCATGCCCCCGCCTGCAAAGCAAACCCGGCCCGCTCGCACGGCACAGCTCAAGGCCACCGCCACCCTGCCCCCGTCTGCCGCCCCGGCACCCCAGCGTGCCGGGGCGGCCCGGGCCCGCCGACCGTGAAAGCCCCCGATTGCCCCACCTCACGTCCACCGACATAGCCGACCGGATCGAGGACCTGTACGGCGCACCGCTCGCCGACCTCGAAGCCCATGCACAGGACCAGCCCCCCGGCATGCTGTCCGCCCTGCTCGGCATGCACGGCGCCCTCGCCCTGGCCGAGCGCAGCATCGACTTCCACCGCGACCAGCTGGCCCGGCTCGTCCACCCCGAGCGGCAGATCGGCCCGCACGAGGTGTCCCACCTCCTCGACGGCACCCGCCGGCTCGCCGAAGCCGTCGCCGTCCGCGAGGCCCAGGCCACATCGGTCGCAGCCGTCCTGCAGAGCCTGGCCCGCGTCCCGGCCCCGACGTCTGCCTCTCCGACTCCCGCGCCGCCTGCTCCGGCCGCGCCCCTTATGGCGCAGAGCGCGGCGCACAGCCGCTGACCCGACCCCCAGGCGATTCCCCCTTCTTTCACCCAGGAGTTCCTCCCTTGGCCATCACCGCTCTGCCCCCCGATGCCGACGCCGACATCGCCCGGGTCACCGAGGCCCTCGCCATGATCACCCCGCGCTGGAACGTGAGGATCCTGCTGGCCCTCTCCGGCCCGCCGCTGCGCTACAGCGAGTTGGCGGCCAAGGTGTCCTGGCTGCAGAACGGCCAGCTCCACCCCAAGTTGAAGTCGTTGTGCGACGCCGGTCTCGTCGAGCGCACCGAACACACCGCACGGCACGTCACCTACGGCCACACCGAGCGAGCCACTGCCCTGCTGCCGATCCTGCCGATGATCGTCACCTGGGCCGAAGAGCACCTGGAGAAGGCGGAGCGCCCGCTGGCCGCGATCGAGCAGATCGAGGACAGCCTCACCCTGCTCACCCGGCGCCATGCTGCCGCCATCCTGTGGGTGCTCAAGTCGCGTAAGGAGGTCAGTGGCCGGGTTCTGGCCCGGATCGTGATGCCCAGCAGCGACTGGACCAACATCTATCCGCCGTTGCGCCAGCTCGTTGCCGACGGTCTGGCCGATACCGAGGGAAACGGCCGGCCCTACCGGCTGTCCGCCGCCGGCGACGCCCTGGGCCCCGTCCTCGGCACGCTGTCCGCCTGGTCCGCCGGGCAACCCCTCGACCAGGCAGCCAGCCACCCCGTCTGGGGGCAGCCGCAGGCCAAGAGCGCGCCGAGGCCGTGGGTCAGCAGCCCGTCACGGCCGGCGCCCGTGGCGCTTCCACCTGCTCGGGCGGTTGGGTCGTCCCCGGTGTGGCACCACCGCGACCTCTTCTCGCACGCTGCCACCGGCCGCCCGACGGCAGCCATCCCGGCGGGAGGCCCGCGCCGATGAGCACTTCCTTCCCCCCTGCCGAAGCGCGCCAGGTCATCGACCTGCTGGCCTCACGCTCCTTGATCCGTCTGATCACCGAGATCGACGACAACGGCGCCATACCGCCGCGACGGCTCGCCGGCACCCTGCCCGACCTTTCCGCGCACCAACTGCGCAGTGCATCCGACACGGCCCGTGCCCACGGCCTCGTCCGGGTCGCGTCCGGCGCCGGTCTGGAACTCACGGACTCCGGGATGGAACTGGCCGACTTGTACGACGCGCTAGCCCGGTGGGCGCGGCGTCACTCGGCCCCCGCCGCCGTCTGCGAGTTCAGCAGCCGCATCCAGCACGTTCTCGGCCTGCTGGCACCCTCACTCACCCCCGGGAACGCCGACCGCCCCGCACCCCTGCCCGACGCGCACCCGATCAGCGCGGAGGCTGAGGCGGACCTAGCGCGCGTCCGCACGCACCTGATCCAGTGGCTGGCCGGCAACCCCCAGGTGACCAGGGCCGAGCCCGAGCGGGCCGCGTGAGCGCAGCGGTCACACCCCGGCACGCACGCCACACGGCAGGGCTGATGAGCAGCATTTACCTGCCGCGCACGGCGGACGCGTTGGCATTCGCGATGTCCACCTACGGCATCCCGTTGCTCGTTCTGGCCACGACTGGATCCGCCGTACTGACAGGGGCCGCCTTCGCCCTGGAGTGGATCCCGCGCCTGGCAGCGTTCGGGTGGGCCGGGCCGATCGTCGACCGACGCGGCGCCTCGGTGGTCTTCCACCTCGCCTCCCTGGGACGGGCGCTGGCTCTCGCCGCCGGCGCTGTCCTGCTGTACCTCTACCCGTCCGGTGCTGCGGCGAGCGTGACGGTGATGGTGCTGGCGGCGGCGACCGGTGTGCTCACTGAGTTCAGCTACATCGCCGTCGAGACTGCAGGTGCCGCCGCCGGCCGCCGAGCGGGACCTCGGGCTCACCGTGTCCAGGCTGCCCTGCTCGGCATCGACCAGACGGCGACCTTGGCCGGACCGGCGCTCGCCGGCGTGCTGCTGCTCGCCGGGCCGCCGTCGATGCTCGCGGTGGTCACCGTGCTCTCGCTGCTTGCCGCGCTGCTCGCCCTGCGCACACCGCCCTCACCCGTGGCCCCGGCCCGCGCGCCGAAGGGACGGCCCGGCGCCGGGCTCGTCACCGGGTGGCGCACCATCCGCGCGCTCCCCGCGCTCGGCTGGTTGGTGGCCGGGCTGACCCTGTCCAACCTGTCTATCGGCCTTCTCCAGGCAGCCGGTCCGGTGATCGTCGTCCAGCACTTCGGGCAGTCCACCACGGCCGTCGGCCTGGTGTGGTCCGCCGCAGCGGCGGCCACTTTGGTGGCCGTCACCGTCTGTCGGTTCGCGTTGGACCGCCTGGGCCTGTGGCCGGTGGGAGTCGCCTGCTCCGTCATCGCTTCGCTCGCCTGTCTCGCAGCCGCCCTGGCCCCCGACTACCTGTCCTACCTGGTCATGGTCGCAGTCCTGATGGCAGCCGATGGCGGCTTGGCGGTCGTCCTGCGCACCCTGCGCTCCCGCCTGATCCCCCCGGAGGCATTCGGCAGCACCCTGTCGGCCACCATCCTCATCCTCCTGCTGCCCTTCCCCCTCGCCGGCGTGCTCACCGCGCTCACCCCGCCCGACGCGCTGGGCCACGTCATCACCGCCTGTGCCGCCCTGCAAACCCTCGGCCTGTTCTGCGCCTTCGCCCGCCTGCGCACCGACCCTGCCCTGCGCGCCTGACCCGGCTGTCCCGCCCGTGGAGGACCCCTATGACCATCGCCGCCCTCGGGTCGCACCGAGCGACCGGCCGCACCATCACCGAGCAGTTCCACGCCTTCGACGCCCGCAACCCGCACGTGTACCGATCCCTCGAACGCATGGCCGCCCGCCGCCTGGCCGCCGGCGCCACCCGGATCAGCCTCAAGGACCTCTTCGAAGACCTGCGACGTCAACTCCCGTACGGCGTCGCCGGGCTGAACAACAACTTCACCGCTCTCTACGCCCGTCGCCTCATCGACGACCACCCCCACTGGTCCCACGCGTTCGAGCTGCGCCGGCGCCGCGCCGCCTGAGACACCCCCTTTTCCCTGCCCTGCCGTCCCTTGATACGGAGAATTCCCTCTTGCCCGCTCGCCCTGTTGTACTTGTCGTCGCTCCCGGAGATGAGAACTACCGCGGCTACTGCCTTGAGCAGGTCGCCGACGCCTACAGAGTCGTGCTGCTCACCGGCACCGAACCCTCGTGGGAGAAGCCACACATCACCGATCACGCCGTCGTGGACCTCAGCGATCCTGCCGCGCTGTTGGCGGGGGGCCGGGCCCTGGCCGCACGCCACGACCTCGCCGGTGTCATGACCTGGGACGAGTGGAGTGTGGTCCCGACCGCCCGACTCGCCCGCCAGCTCGGCTTGTCCACCACCTCGCCCGAAGTGATGCAGGGGTGCCGCAACAAGGCCACCGCTCGGTCGCTGTTCGCCCGCCACGGCGTGCCCTCGGCCGCTTCGGTGAGCGTGCGTACCCGGCAGGAGGCCGAAGCCGCCGCCGACCGGATCGGCTATCCCGTAGTGCTGAAGCCTGCCTCACACGCGGGTGCCATCGGCGTGCTCCGCGTCGATGACCGCGACCAGCTCACGGCCGCCTACCGGGCGGCCGAACGGACGGCCGGTCAGGGCACCGAGAGCACCAGCGTCCTCGTCGAGGAGTTCCTCGACGGGCCGGAGATCTCCGTGGAGTGTGTCACCTACCGCGGCGCCACCACGGTGGTGGCGGTCAACCGCAAGACCATCAGCCCTCCGCCGCACTTCGAGCAGCTGGCCCACAGTGTGGACGCCGACGACCCGCTCCGGGAGACCGTCGCGCCGGCCGCCCGGGCGGCGATCAACGCCCTCGGCATCACCGACGGCGTCAGCCACATAGAGATGCGCCTCGTCGACGGCAGGCCCCGCCTCATCGAGGTCAACGCTCGCCTGGCCGGAGACATGATCGGCCACCTCGTGCGTCTCGCCACCGGCATCGACCTGGTCCGTGCCGCCGCCGACATCGCCTGCGACCGCACCCCCGACCTCACGCCCACCAGGTCCTCGGCCGCCGCCATCCGGCTCCTCTATCCGGACACCTCCGGCACCCTCACCCACCTCACCTACGACGGGCCCCGCCCGACGTGGCTGGACCGGGTGCACTACCAGTGCCGCCCCGGTGACCAGCTCCTCCTCCCCGCCGACGGAGGAAACCTGTACACCGGCCGGATCGGCTACCTCATCACCACTGCCACCACCGGCCAGCAGGCGCGTGCACGCGCCGACCAGGCTGCTCGTGCCGTCACCGCGGTCCTCGACCGGACCTCCGGCCCCCGTAGCGCTGCGGCGTGAGCGCGGTGTCTGCGGCTGACCGGCATAGCCGGGCATTGCTGACCGGCTATTTCCTCGGCCTGGGGGCCATCATGGCGGTGTGGGGCGCCCGGATGCCCGCCGTGCAGCAGGCTGCCCACCTCGGCACCGCAGGGCTGGCCCTGGTCCTGCTGGCCGCCGCCGTCGGCATGGTCGCTGGACTGCAGCTCGGAGGCCGCTACGCCCGCCCGGCGCGGCTACCAGCCCAGCTCACCAGTGGGTCCATCGCCCTGGCCGGGTGCCTCGTCCTCGTGGGACAAGGCGAGAGTCTGTCCGCGTTGCTGCTGGCGGCTCTCGCGTTCGGTCTCGCGCACGGCGTCCTCGATGTGGCCGCCAACACTGCGGCCGTCCGCTGCCAGAACGCCTTCGGCCGGCCCATCATGTCTGGTCTTCACGCCGCCTACTCCCTCGGCGCCCTCGCCGGCGCCGCCCTGGCCGCCCTCACCGCCCAGGCCCCGCACAGCACACTCTTCACCGCAACAGGCGCCCTCCTGGCCGGGGCCGCTGTCGCAGCGGTGCCGGTCACCCGAAGCCTGAGCGGCGCAGAGCGACCCGCAATGCGCGCTGGCGCCGGGAAGCTGCCCCTGCTTTCGTCGCCGGGGAAGCTCTGGCTTCTGGCCGCCCTGGCCGCTGCGAGCCTGCTGGGCGAGGGAGCCGCCGCTGACTGGGCCGCCGTGCACCTGCACACCCTGGGCGCCCCGACGGCCGCGAGCGCCACCGCGTTCGCGCTGTACAGCGCGGCCATGGCGGCCGGACGGCTGACCGGTGACCGGCTCACCGCTGCCTTCGGCGCCCCGACAGTCGTACGGGCCGGAGCCCTTCTCGCCACGGCCGGACTCACCATCGGCGTCATCGGGAACAGCACCCCACTGGCGCTGACGGGCTGGGCGGTCTTCGGACTCGGCCTGTCCACCACCGTCCCCTCGCTCATCACCGCGGCCGGCGCCGGAGGCGCCAAGGCCGTGGCCACGGTCACCGCCACCGGCTATCTCGGCCTCCTCGCCGGCCCGGCCCTCATCGGAGCCCTGGCCAGCGCCACCACCCTGCCCACGGCCCTGCTGCTGCCCGCCCTCCTCGCAGCCGCCGTCGCCGTCCTCGCCCACCGCGCCCTGGAGAACACCACCCCTTGACGCCCACCACTGCCCACGCGGGCCTGGACGCCGTCATTCTCGACTACAACGGCGTCATCGGCCTGCAACCCACCACCGACCAGTGGCTCCGCCTGGCCCGCACCGCCCTGTGGCCCGAGGACGGCCTCCCCGCCTTCCAGAACGCCTTCTGGAACGCCCGCACCGCCTACGACGCAGGCCACCTCAGCGACCTCGCGTACTGGGCCACGGTCCTCGGCCACCACCCCGGTGCCCGCAGGCTGCGTGGACTCCGCGACGCCGATACCGACACGTGGACGTCCATCGACGATCACGTCATCGATGTTCTCCACCAGGCCCACGAGTCCGGGCTGCCGCTGGTCTTGCTGTCGAACGCACCCCGCCACCTCAGCGATGTCCTCGACCGCCGCCCGTGGCGCCGCCTGATGAGCCACGCCTTCTACTCGGCCCGGCTCCAGGTCTGCAAACCCGACCCGGCCGCCTACCAGCACGCGATGAACGCCACCGGCGCCGCAGACCCCGACCGCGTCCTCTTCGTGGACGACCGAGACGACAACTGCCATGCAGCCCGCCACCTGGGCCTGCGCACCCTGCACTACACCGGCCACCCCACCGACCTCGCAGCCGCCCTGCAGCCCCCGAACTGACCCGCTTCCTCCTCCCCCCCAGGATTCAGTGCCCCACGACGACCACGACACCATCGACGGCGACGTCTACGTCTCCCCACGCCACCTGGCCCGCTCCACCGCGGTCAGCGACCCCGGCCTCGACCCGCTGCGCGACCTCGGCTGGGATCTGCACCACGACCACCTCGGCAACGCCTACCTCACGGCCCTCGACGGCAAGGTCCGCCTCGGCTACCTCCCCGAAGGCGACGACGACGGCCTGTGGCGCATCAACGCCTACAAGGACGCCTTCGGCCCACCGGCCTGGGGCGTCTGCTTCAACGACAGCGCGCCCACGGAGTTCGTCACTGCCTTCACCACCGCCCTCGCCGAGGCGTACCGGCAGGGCCCAGACCGCTACCTTGCCCGCCCGCTTGCCGGAAGCACCGACCGTGACCCGTTCCAGGCCGTTGACCCGCTCATCAATCGAGGCTGGTGCTTCGACCGCCCGGATCTAAGGACCTTCGCCATCACCGCACCCGACGGGCTCGCCACGCTGGAATACACCACCGGCGACCTCGACCCGGCGATCGAGCTGGAAACCCGCGACGCGCGCTGGCACCTGTGGGCCGGCACCTCCTCAGCTCGGCCCTACTGGTACGCCACGGCCAGCACCGACACCCCCGCAGCCCTTCTGCGAGCTGTGACCGAGGCCGTGGCCGACCCCGCACCCCTGCCTCGATGGCGGGACGACACTTCCAGCTACGTCAAGGACCACGCCCAGACTTCCCCGATCCACCCGCCCTCTCCGCCGACGCCCACCCCGCTCGACGTCCGGCGGGCCGCAGCGTCCCGCCGCCCGGCCGCGCTTCCCGCGGCCAGCGTTCCGCGCTGGAGCACCACCAGCCGACATGCCCTGCCCGGCCAACGCCGCTGACTCCACTCAACTCCGACCGGAGACCCTCGTGTTCCTGCAGGCTCCCGAGTTCTTCACCGAGCTGTGCCTTCCTTTCCACGAGCACGCCGTCGTGGGCAACACCTACTACGCCGCCCCCGTGCCGGGCACGCCGCTGCGTTTGCGGATTGACTTCACCCGCACCATCCACGCGGACACCTACGGCGGGCTGCGTGTCGCAGTCGTCCACCCGGAACGCGGGGAGATCGACGCGGTGGCACTCAGCTTCGTGGACCACGGAACCTTCCACCGCCGCGACGAAGCCACCAACACCCCTCCGAACACCAAGCAGTACGGCACCTTCGGCACCTACCACCGCCCCGGCCGCCCCCCGTGGGACGGAGCCGTCACCACCGGGCTGCGCGACGCCATCGAGCAGTACACGGCCGTCTGGTTCCCCGGCGCCTGGGCTGCCTCCGCGCCCAAGCGTGCGGCCGGCCCCACGCCGCGCAGCACTCCAGCTCCGCCGACCGTCCCCGCCGGGGCCCGCACCCGCTGAGCCTCGTCCCGTTCCCCGCGCCACCTACTCAGCAGGAGCATCTCCTCGTGTTGCCCGACCCACCACGCGACCCCTTCAACAATCTCGACCCTGCCCAGACCGTGAGAGTTCTCCCGCGTCACCTCGCCGGTCCCGGCCAGGCAGACCTGGAGACGATCTGGGCCTTCCCCTTCGACGACGGATGGCACCTTCACCAGGGACTCGAAGGGATGGTGTTCGCCATCAGCCCCTGCGCCCGGCTGTGGACCCGCTTCGCTCCCAAGCCCGAGGAGCGAGGCGCAGACACGTGGACCATCGGCATGGACCGTGCCCCCTTCGGCCCGCGGGCCTGGGAGATCACCTTCGACGCCACCACCCCCGCCGAACTCCTGCGCGACGTCCACACCGAACTGCTCGACCTGTACCTCGAAGACCGCCACAGCGACAAGAACCACCTGGTCGAGGATCCGACGGCCCCGCACGAGGTGTACACGCCGCTCCTCACCCACGGCTGGAGCCACAGCGTCAAAACGGACGGTACGCAGACCTTTCTGCCACCAGAGGGCCTTGGCGGTGTGCGTCACCGGTACGCCACCACTGGGTCCGACGGTCCGGCCTGGCGGGCGTGGGGCGGATACCCGAGCGAGCCGCACTGGCAGGCCCAGTTCTCTGCCGGCGCGCCCACCACCCTCGCCGCGGCTTTCACCGCCTCGCTGATCTCCACCGAACCGCTGCACCGGGCCGTGAAGCAGATCCCCTTCCACACCCGTCGTCACCTCTACGTCGCACCGGCTGCAACCCCGCAGCCGCCCAGCCATCTGCCGCCCGCTCTGCCGTCCGCACCCCACCCCGCCGGCCGCGCCCGCTGACCTCCCCCGACCGATCAAGGAGTCCCCTTCCTCGTGCACGCACATCTCGTCCGATCCGCCGCCGCCATCGCCGTCGCCGCGGCCGGCACCCTCACCTGGGCACCGGCCGCGAGTGCCGAGCCCACCGAACCGACCCCCTCAGCCTCCGCCGCTGCCGAGACTCCGGCTGCGGACGCGGGCAGCGTCGAGATCACCACCAGGGACACAGCCGGAGACGCCCTGCCCGGCGCCCCCGGCGCCGTGTTCCTGCTGCTCGACTCCGCCGGCCAGGAAGCCGGACACGGGAAGACCGACGCACAGGGAAAGCTGACCTTCTCCGACCTCGCGCCCGGCGTCTACCGGCTCAAGGAGACGGCCTCCGGCAGCCCGCTCCACGAGGTCGTCGCCGACCAGGACGTCATCGTCACCCCCGGCGCGACCACCCGGCTGACGATCACCGATCCCTTCAAGGCCGCCAAGGTCCTCCTGCAGGCCAAGGACGACAAGACCGGCAAGCTCCTGTCCGGCGCGACCGTGAACATCGGCACCGGCACCTCGACGCTGCTCACCCTGACCACGGGAGCTAAGGGCACAGCCTCCGGAGAGCTGCCCATGTCGAGCCGGAAGGCCCAGTTCTGGGTCAAAGAGATCAAAGCCCCTGCCGGCTACGACCTGTACAAGCCCACCAAGACGTTCACCGCTGCTCCCGGCGACCCGGTGACCGTGACCGTCACCAACGCCAAGACCACCACGACCCCGAAGCCTGAACCCTCGGGTAAGCCCACGCACACGCCCACCGACACACCCTCCTCCAGCCCAGGCAAGCCGAACAGCGGTACGGACAGGGCCACGCCGTCCGTAACGGATAGCGACACACCGGAAACCGACACTTCCGCCATCGCAGCCACCCCGGTCGGCGACTCCACACCGAAGACGCCGACGGGCTCCCTCGCCCACACCGGTGCTGACGCCACGCCGTGGCTGATCGGCGGCGCGGCCGTTCTGATCGCGGCCGGTGGAGGCGCCCTCACCGTGGCACGCCGCAGTCGCACCGACAGCCACACAGAAGACAACACCGGGAGCTGACCGCACCCACCCTTCTTCACTACACGGAGCCCCCGCAGCCCCAGCTGGACACGCTGTTCGCGACCGCCAACAGCGTCCTCCTGGATGTGGGGGCCTCGGTGTTTGTGAACCGCCCCTCTATAATCGAACGTGTGAGCGATACTCCGTCCCGTCTGGAACTGCTGCAGTTCACGCGCCGCGTGGTCGAGCAGCAGGCGCGGGCGAGCCTTCGGCAGCTAGACCGGTGGATCGCCGATTCTCTGGGGCTTCGAGCTGTTGCCGCGGCAGAGATCTCACGTTGATGCAGCTCAGCGCCAGTGTCTGTGACTCTATCCAGCGCAACAGGTGTGGTGCTATCGCCGGATCGGGTGAGTTCAGCGAGTCTCCCGAGGGCCGTGGTTGAGTGCTCGGGTCAGTTCTCGGTTCGCGGCTCGTGACGCGTCGAGCTCATCGGTTCGCTCACCCAACTCGCCCTGCACATCGGCGAGTTGTTGTTCCAGTCTCGTGATCTGTCGTTGCAGTTGATCGACGTCAACGGGGGCGCCGAGTCCGGAGTCAGCCCAGGCTGATTGCCCCATTGACTCGGAGAGCCGTTTCTCCAACTGTCGGACCCGTGTCTGCAGGCGGGTGTTCCGCTCAAGAGCATTGGCCAGGTCCGCTTGGAGCGAGGCCCTGCTCACGGCGGCTTGGCGGCCTTCCGACGGCGGGGCCGCAGCGGCGGCATGGACGCGTTCGAGCAGGTCTCGGTGGCGATAGAGGAACGTGCGGTCCACTCGCGCCGTGCGGGCGAGCGAAGCGACGGTGATTGCCTCGTCGGCCCGCAGGGCGGCGTCGAGGGCCTTGAGGACGCGTTCGCGGCGCCGGGCCGAGTCGGCTCGGCGCCCCTCGATCATGCTGGTCATACGGTTCGCTCCGGGCGGATGTCGGGCAGGGGCTGGCGGATGCGGGGCATTCCGAGTGAGACGACTTGGCGGCTGCGGCGGACGAGGGTGACGGCCTCCTGGATCTTCAGGCGGTCGTCGTCGGTGAGGTCATCGAGGTCTTCCTTGAGACGGCGGACCAGGCGGCGGACTCGGGTGATCTCCTCGTCGGAGGGCATCGCCTCATCCCTCGCCCAACCGTCGGCGTGGGCGAAGGCGGCCAGGCGTTCGCGGTTCCGCAGCAGGTCGGCGAGGTATGCCTCCAGGTCGGGCAGGTAGGAGATGTCCGTGCGGAAGTGGCCGCAGCCGACGCAGCGGAAACGGACTGGGCAGTCATGGCCGCCGGCTGCGACGTTCGACGGTTCGGTGCAGACGCCGTAGGGGACGGCGACCTCGCCGATGGCCCGACGCGCGTGCTCGGAGTCGAGCAGGGCCTTGGCTGTGCGCCAGACGCGTTTGCCGTGCCGGTCGAATTGCATCGTCGTGACGCGGTCGACGGCTTCGCGCCGTCGCTCCTGACCGATCCGGTAGTAACGCTGCGTAGTGCCGAGCTCGGCGATGGTCCATCAGGACCTTGAGGACATCGACCGGGGTTCCGGCATCGGCATGCCGCTGGGCATAGGTGTGCCGGTAGGCGTAGAGAACAACTTTCGACTTGTCGAAAGGCAGCATCTTCGTCACCCGCTCGCCGTGGATCTCGACCATGGTGGGGACGAGGATCTCGGGAAGGGAAGTCACCCAGGCTCGGTGCTGGTCCCCGATCGTGTTGTGCGCCATCGGTTTGGTGCCATGCGGATTGGTCACCACGGAAGGCAGCAGCCGGAGGTCTTTGCTGGGAGTATGAGGGAATCGAGCCCTGGTTCGCTGCTGCTGCGTCACGATGAGGGCGGCTGTGTTTTCGGAGATGGGAAGGCGCCGCCCGTTTCTGAGTGCCTTGTGATTGTCATAGATCAGAACAGGCTGTCCATCGCCATCTTTGTCAAGGCAGTCCCAAGGTAGCTTGGCGATCTCGCCCGGGCGCCGACCGGTATCGATCAGCAGCTCAATCGCTGTGCGGTTCTGCGTGTCTGCAATCATGTCTAGGTGGGCGCAGATTTGACGCATCACCTCAAGCGGAAGATCCCGGCCAGCCTCAGTGTCCTCTGGGTCATCCGGAATATCTCCTTCGCGAAGACAGAAGTCGTCCGCCAGCCCGTGGAGGATCTGGCCCCGCTGCGTGAGACCCAGGGTCCGCATACGGCTAAGCAATCGACGGCAGGCACGGGCATCTTCGCAGTGGCGGGACGCTGCGATCTCCCCCCTCTCCCGGAGGTACCGCAGTCGATTGAGGAAGAGAGTGATGTCCTCCCTGGTGAGAAGACGCAGATCCGCACCGCTGTCAGACCGGTTGAGCCGCAAACTCTCGGAGAGACGGGCCACAGCATTGATCTGTCGCTGGACCGTTCCTGTGGCGGTCGGGCCCCGACGACGTGGAACGTCATCCAGAGCCCATGCCTTCGTTGCCTCGCGCAACCACGGTTGGGTGATCGCCTCGAAGTGCAAGCGGCCCTTCAGGCCAAAGACCGACCCGATCCAAGTGTCCTTTTTCCGTTCCGTTTCTGCCGATAGCCAGGCATGCGTGACGTGTTTGAGGAAGGTCGTGGCCCACCTTCTTGAGCTGCCCGAGAGATCGCCGCTATCCAACTGGCCGAGCGAGTCAAGTTGCTGTCGACGAACCGCGTCGCAGAGTGGCCGCAGCTGATAGTCATGCAGTTTCACCCCCGCAGCCAGGCATTCCTGCATCGCATAGAGGAACTCGGAAACGACATGGTCGGACAGGCCGCGCAGGTTGATGACGCCCTGTTCGGGGACGGCTGGTTCGGTCCGCCGCCAGGCATCTTCGTCCACGGGGCGCCGTTTGCGCCATCGATGCTCGTGCGCGCGGCAGTAAGGGGGAGCCTCTCGGGCCCGGTCACGAAGGCATGCCTCGACCAGGCAAGGGCCAAACGCCCGCAGAGGCTGAGCCTGCGGGCTTCGGATGAACTCTTCCAGTGACAGACGAGAGCGATTGCACTGAAGACGATGCACATAGCACAAGCGCCCGGGGGCCGTCTCCCAAGGTCGAGCGCACTTGGGGACATGGCAGTTGGAGACCCCGATTCCTCGCCATCGCCGTCCGACTGTAGCCACGAACACCTCGAACGTCAGCCCGCTTTTTTCCCACCTCCTCCCACACCCACCGCACAGCCCGTGATACTTGGCGTGTTGCAGTCGCTGCTTGCAGTCGGATAGTAGACAGGTCGTGGCACCGACAAGCGGGTGGTCAATGGGGAAGACGACAATCCTGACTGCGGGATCCCAGCCCACCATGGTCAGGAATTCCGGGGTCACTTTCTCCATCAGATCCCGGGCGGATTGCCCACGGTCCACCGGAGAGTGGGAAGCACTGAAAGCCTTCACTTCCTCACCCCGTCGATCACAGTCCGTGAAGAAGGAACCCGCTCAACGGCTGCACGCAAGCGGGACGGTTTGGGGTGCAGGTAGGGCCGGGCTGAATTCGGGTGCTTCTGTCCCAAGAGAGCCTGTACCTCATCGAGAGTGCCACCAGCGTCACTGACGTTGCTGGCCATGGCATGTCGACACATGTGCGGAGCGATATTCCGCCCGAGTCCAGCCCTCTTCGCCAGCGACTCGACGAGCTCGCCGATCGCGTCTGGGGTGACGGGCGAGCCATAGGGCGGGCGGAAGAGATTGACCAGGATGAAGTCGCTGCCGCCGCGCCGAGCAGCCCGTGCCGTTCAAGCATGTATTGGTCGAATGCCTGCACCACCAGGAAGTCCACGGGCAGGGCGTGCGACTTCCGGGATTTCGACCATGCATTGTTGACGTTCTGGCGCCGGACGACATGAAGGTGGGCGCCCTCAATGTCGCAGCCCAGCGACCGGGAGTCCATCAGCAGGTGGGCATCCGTCCGCCGCAGGCCCGCTGCCTGGCCTCGACGGAGGCCCACTCGGGCCAGTAGCAGGACAATCAGGCGGTCCCGGGCTGATCGGCAGGCCAGAAACATGGCCACGATCTCCTCGTCGCTGGCCCGGTCGACATCGGTCTCCGGCTCCTGGAGCCGATGGCGGGCCCGCAGCCGGTAGCGCAGACTGCTGTCCTCACCACGGGCCTCGGACGGCAGGTCGTTCGTGTCGCCGAGCTCGTAGATCTGTTCAAGGATCCAACCCGGGACGCTCTTGTTCACCACCCCGTGGGCGAGGAATCCGCGGACCGCAGTGAGTACCTTGTTGATGCGTCCATCGGTGCGGACCGGCTTCGAGCCGGGGCCCGGCACGACGACGCGGCGCTCGCCGCCGTTCCCGGGCGTCCACCGCAGCCAGAGCATGAACAGTCCCATATCCTGGGCCGCAGTCCCCCAGTCACGCTTGGTGAGCAAGCACCAGGTCAAAAACAGGCAGATGCTCTCCGCGTACGCCTTCGTCGTTGTCTCCGCGCGACCGCGGCCCAGCCGAAGTTCCCGCAGGAACCGATCCGCCTCGTCGACCGACACCAGGTCGTCGTCCACCACAGTCCAGTACCGGGTGCCTGAAGGCATCCGCACAGGGAAAGCACGCATCCGTACCTCTTCTCCACGAGCCAATCGCAACGATCCGCCGCAGAGCCACACCCCCCGAGAACCGTCGTAGCAGGCCCAACGAGGGGGCTGACCACGACGTCACACCACGGTTCCCGAACCCCCAGAGAACGCGGACGAGGAGCGTCGCGAGGCCGAGCGACGGCAGGCCGAGGAGCGGCGACTGCCGCCCCCGGAGTGGCTGATCGAGCGGGGCCTTGACCGGAGCAGCCTGGTGGCGGTGCACACGGGGGACTGCTGGGACCCGGGTAAGCGCCAGATGCCGGCGACGCGGGAGCAGGCACGCGACGCGATACGTCAGCAGGTTCCGGCGTGCTCGAAGTGTCGGCCGGACACGCGGCTGGGCCTGCTGGAGTAGTCCGGCGCGCGGGCGGTCCGGGCGGCGTTTGAGGGTGGCGGGGTGGAGTTCCCTGTCGACGTCGCCCTGGCCGAGCTGGTGCCGCAACTGCCGACCGGGCCGCGCTGGTGGTATGAAGTGAAGCTCGACGGTCACCGGACAGTTTTGTGGCGGCTGGCTGAGACGGTTCGACTTCAAGCGCGGTCGGGTCGGGACGTGACGACGCCCTGGATGGATCTTGCCGTGGCGGGGATGGCCCTGCCGCCTGGTGTCGTCCTGGACGGCGAGGCAGTCGTCGTGGTTGACGGGCAGGTGTCGTTCGAGGCCGCTCAGGCTCGGGCGGCTTCCTCGCCTGCACGGTCGCGGGAGCTGGCGGCGCGGCACCCTGCGCTGCTCATCGTGTGGGACGTTTTGTCGTTGCCCACCGGGGACGTGAGGGGGCGTCCGTATGAGGAGCGGCGCGCCTTGATGCTGGACATGGTGGCCGGGCTGCCGGAGGGGTCGCCAATCCAGGCAGTGTCGGCGACGGAAGACGTGGAGGTCGCCCGGGTCTGGTACGAGACGCTGACCGGCTCCGGTGTGGAGGGGGTGGTGGCGAAGTCGGGGCGGTCGCCGTACCGGGCGGGTCGGTCGTCGTCGTGGAAGAAGGTCAGACACGCGGAGACGATCGACGCGGAGGTGGTGGGGTTCACGGGGGCGGCGGGTCGGCCGCGGGCGCTGGCAGTGCGGTTGCCTGACGGCCGTGTTGCATTGTCTCAGCGGCTCGGGGCGCAGCTGGCCGCGCAGGTCGCGGCGGCGCTGGTCGATGTTGCCCCGGCCGCGCGAGGTCGGGCGGCCGGAGGCGAGTCGTTCACGGCGGCGGAGCCCGGACTACTCGTCGAGGTGCTGGCGGGGACGACGAGGCATGCCGTGGTCACCGTGACGCGCGTGCGGTGAGCTGCCGCGAACCAATCGGGAGGAATAGCTGGCCTTCAGCTCGGCGAAGGACCGCGGGTCCCAGCGCACGAACTCCTCGCTTCGGCGTGGGTGTGGGCACGCCACCTCTGAGCTGGGCCTCCGTTATCCACGAACGCGCGGACACCTCGTTACGCTGCGGCCGTGACCGAGCCCTCCCCGCTGCCAGGCGACCCCTCCGAGCTACACCTGCGCATCTCCTACGACGACGGACTCTGGGACACTCCCCAGGCGGACACGCTGGAGTGCTGGAACGTGGCCGTCCTGCACCGCCGACGCGCTCATGGTGAACATCACGAGCCGGTCAGCTCCAGCGGGTGTACGACTGCTGATTGCTCCTCGTGCACAGTCGAGGACGTAGCCGTCGGCTCCATGACGTTCTACCGGGTGCACCTCGACCGGGGCCGCAACGCCTACTGGGCCATGGAGGAGGAGTCGGAGGAACTGCACGAGACCGCGCAGGTCCTCCTTGATCCCGAGACGGGTTCCTTCACCGACGAAGTCAGCGAACAGTTGGAGTACGTCGGCTCAGCGCTGCTCGTCATGAATCGCGTGACGCTGGATCCGCCATGGCGCGGGCACGGCCTGGCGGCCGTGCTTGCCTGCGAGGTGATCACCCGGCTCATGGCCGGCTGCCGCGCCGTCGCCTGCTCGCCCGGCATCACCGATCTCAGCAGCCATCGGCTGACGGCCAGAGCCGAGTGGGACCGCGTGAACGCCAAAATCGCCCAGGGGTGGGAGAGCCTGGGGTTCCGTCCCTACCGAGACAATGTCTATCTCCTGTCTCCCGCCTCGCAGGATCTTGAGGAGCAGCGCGGTGCAATGCGCAGGCGTCTTGCCGAACTCCGTGGCTCCTGGCGGGCTAGCGCTTCATGACCAGCCCGCCAGCGCGTGAGGCGAGCTGCCTGCTAACCCGGCGCCCTTCTCGGTCCGCAGGCAGTAGTGGATTCGCCTGCCGCAGAAATGCGGCAACTGGCGGGGGCGTCTACAGCCAGCTGCGGATATGGACCTTTGACGGCGTCGGGGCGACGTCGAGAGAAAGGAGGAAGCCAGCCGCTCTCCGGCGCTCCGATCCGCTGACTGGGGGTACCGATGATGCTTGTGGAGCGACCCAGAACTTCTGTTACCCGATGCCCGGAATGTCCGCCTAGGCTCGTCTGTGGAACGTGATCAAGACGATCGCCGACAAGGACGTGAGGGAGTGCGGAGCATGACTGAGAACACGCTGCGGGACAAGGTCGCCGTCGTCGGCGGTGGCGAGAAGAACCTGGGCGGGCTGCTCAGCAGGACGTTCGCGGAGGCCGGGGCGAAGGTGGTCGTGCACTACCACAGCTCTGAGAGCGACGCCGAGCAGACGGTCAAGGCGATCCAGGAGGCCGGAGGGCAGGCCGTCGCCGTCCAGGGCGACCTGACGAAGGTCGCCGACGTGCGGCGGCTCTTCGACACGGCCGTGGACACCTACGGCGGCGCCGACATCGCGGTCAACACCACCGGGATGGTGCTGCGCAAGCCGATCCTGGAGACCACCGAGGAAGAGTACGACCGCATGTTCGGCATCAACGCCAAGGCGGCGTACTTCTTCATCCAGGAAGCCGGTCGCCGACTGAACGGCCACGGCAAGATCATCAGTATCGGCACGTCGCTGCTGGCCGCCTTCACCGACGGCTACTCCACCTACGCCGGCGGCAAGGCGCCGCTGGAGCACTTCACCCGGGCGGCGGCCAAGGAGTTCGCGGACCGCGGGATCTCCGTGAACATGGTGGCCCCGGGACCGATGGACACACCGTTCTTCTACGGTCAGGAAACTCCGGAGCGGGTGGAGTTCCACAAGTCGCAGGCGATGGGCAACCAGCTCACCCAGATCGAGGACATCGTCCCGATCATCAGGTTCCTGGCCACCGAAGGCTGGTGGTTCACCGGTCAGACGATGTTCCCCAACGGCGGCTACACCACCCGCTGACCTCGTACCCCTCCCGACGCGGGCGACCCGTCCGGCCCCGGGCACGGCCGGGTTCGCCCGCGTCGGCGCCTCGCGCGAAACACCAGGAGGTCGTGATGACCGCACATCCGAGTGACCCCGCGGTGGCCGCCTTCGTCGCAGCCGTCAACGCCGGCGACAAGGACGCCTTCTTCGCCGCGCTGACCGACGACGCCACCATGTCCGACGACGGCACCGACCGTGACCTCGTCGCGTGGGCGGAGCGTGAGATCTTCTCCTCGAACGGCCGCATGGACGTCGAGGACGTCTCCGCCGACGGCCGGACCCTGACAGCCACGTATACCAACGCCACCTGGGGCAGTATGCGCACGCGGTGGGCCTTCACCGTCACCAACGGCCGCATCAGCCGCTTCGAGACCGGCCAAGGCTGACGCGGTCTTCCTCTGCCATTGGGGGGTACGGGGCTCCCACGGGAACACCCGCCCGGGAGCACGGATTGCTCAGCGGCCCAGCTCGTGGCCAGGGGGGCGTGCCATGCCGGCCCAGCTCGCGGCCGGCGGGCGGGCGGGCTATCAGGCGGTACCGGGGGATGCGTGCAGTACGTCGTCTATGCCACCCACGCCGCCGATTCGCGCGCGACAGAAACCGGTCAATGACGACGGCCGAATGCGGAAGGAAGACGTGATGAGCGGCCAGGCTGACGTCGCCCCGACGGGACTGCTGCGGCGGGTGATGCGCGGGCGGGATCCTAGGGAGGAGCACCGCGCGGCTACGCCGCTGGAGCTGTTGTTCGACCTGACCTTCGTGGTCGCCGTCTCCCAGGCAGCGGCCCAGCTTCATCACGCCCTCGCCGAAGACCATGTCGGCTCCGGGCTGGCCGCCTATGCGGCAGTGTTCTTCGCGATCTGGTGGGCGTGGATGAACTTCACCTGGTTCGCCTCCGCCTACGACACCGACGATGTGCCCTACCGGCTGCTGACGCTCCTGCAGATGGCCGGCGTGCTCGTACTGGCATCAGGTGTGCCCGCCGTGTTCGAGGACGGTGACTTCACACTCGTCGTGATCGGCTACGTGGTGATGCGGCTCGCGATGGTCACTCAGTGGCTGCGCGCCGCCATCGAGCACCCCGAGGGCCGCAGCGGCGCACTGCACTACGCCGCCGGTATCACCGCGGTGCAGATCTGCTGGATCGCCCGCCTGTGGACACCCGACGCCTGGGCCTGGACCACCTTCCTAATCCTGGTCGCAGCCGAGCTGGCCGTACCGGCATGGGCCGAATACCGGGGCCACCCCACCAGCTGGCACCCCGGTCACATCGCCGAGCGCTACAGCCTCTTCACCATCATCGTCCTGGGCGAGGTGATCCTCGGCTCACTCGCCGCCGTCCGCTCCGCCGTGGCCGACCACGGCCTGTCCACCCCCGTTCTCCTGATCGCGATCGGCGGCCTGCTGCTCGTCTTCGCCCTGTGGTGGATCTACTTCACCGGAAACGAAGCGCGACTGACCACGCTGCGCACCGCCTTGGTCTGGGGGTACGGCCACTACGTGGTCTTCGCCGCGCTGGCTGCGATCGGCGCGGGCCTGGAAGCGGCGCTGGACGCCGCCGAACACCACGGACACCTCTCCACCCGGGGTGCCGGACTGTCGGTCGCCGTCCCCGTGGCGATTGCGCTCCTGATGCTGGGGGCACTGCACCGGGCCACCCGTACCGGAGCGGTGGGACACGCCCTGCTGGTCCTCGCCGGTGCACTCGTGGTCCTGGCTCTGGGCTTCAGCGCACCCGCCCTGGGAATCGGCGGCGCCATCCTGGGCATGGGCCTGGCGGTGGCCGCCACGCTGACAGCCAACCTCTTCACTGTCCGCCATCGATCCGAGAGGCGTTGAGGTGCGCCTGGACCTGAACAAACTCGACCACCTGATCGCCGTCGCCGAGGAAGGCAGCCTCACCCGCGCAGCCGCCCGGCTCCACCTGTCCCAGCAGGCCCTGTCCACCTCCATCCGGGCCCTCGAACGCGAAGTCGGAGTCCCGCTGCTGGAGCGCAGCAGCGCGGGCGTCACCACGCTGCCCGCCGGAGCGGCCCTGATCGAGGACGCCCGTGTCCTCAACGGCATGGCCCGCGCAGCCCTGCGCCGCGCCCGGCACATCGGACGCGGCGAGACCCAGGCCCTGCGTATCGGCTACACCCCCGCCGTCACCGGCGACGAACTCGTCACCCTGCTCGCACCGGTGACCGAAGCCCACCCCGACATCACCCCCGAGATCCACCAGCGCTACCCCTCCGAGCTGACCGCCGCCCTCCTCGCCGGCGACCTCGACATCGGACTGTGCCGCGCAATGACGCCCACGCACGGTCTGACCCGCACCACCCTCGGCCACCATCGCCTGCACATCGCCGTCGCCTGCGACCACCCCCTGGCCGCCCGCACATCCGTGACCCTGCCCGAACTCGCCCATGAGACCTTCCTGGTCTGGGGCACCCCCGGCCGCTCCGGCTACACCGACCTCCTCATCGACCACTGCCGCAACGCCGGCTTCGAACCGAACAGCGAACGCACCGCCCGCCAAGGCACACCCCCCATCACAGCAGTCATCGGCACCCGCAACATCGCCTTCGTCACCACACCACCGGGCCCCGCAGCGGGCGGCAAAGCGCACGTCCTCACCCTCGAACCCCCCATCCACGCGCCACTCCACGCGCTCTACCTCCCGCACACCACATGCCCCAGCCGCACCACCTTCCTCACCCACGTGAGGATCTAATCTGGCTCTATCGGTGCGCCTGGACCCACTCGTAGGCCCGCCGGGACCGGTGGCGGGAGGGCCAAGTCGGCGAGCTGAGTTCACGCCCGCGGGGTGGCGCGATCTGCTCCACCCGGAAACCTGGCCCTCTTCGCGAAGTAATCAGACCATTGTCTTGCGCCACGGCGCGGCGGGGTCCGAGAGCGTGTCGAGGATCAGCTCGCACCAGGTCACGGCAGCATTGACCGTCAGGCGGGCATGACGCACTCCAAGCCCAGACGGTGCGCTCGCCTGACCGTGACCGCTGCCGAAGCCCTGGTTGCGCAGTTCGGCGACGCCGACTGCGATGTTCACCGAGCCCGAAAGGATTCTCTTCACGGCCTTGCTGCCGTCCGGCCCATCAGGAGCCGAGCCAGCGTCGAGCTTCAGCGACTTCTGGACCGTGCTGATCAGGGCCGGGAGCGCGGCGTTCCGGTCGACCTCGATGTTCAGCTCCCCAAGGGCGGTCTTCGCCGTTGCCTCGATGAGCTGCTTGGCCGCGCCGATGGCCCCATGGGGATCGGTGGTCAGGTCCCTCCGAATGCGCTCCAACTCGATCGTGATGCCGGAGGCGTCGCTCAGGGTGCTGAGGTCGCGGACCAGCACTGGCGGGTTGGACCAGGAGATCCTCCCCTCCTTATCGAGAGTGAAGCCGTCCCGCTCCAAGCGGACCCTGATGTCGTCAAGCCACTTAGGAGTTCCCTGATCGTCCGGGTTCCGGTACGCGCGGATGAAGTCCTCGAAGACCAGGAGTACACGTCGAACCTGGTTCGGATCCGACCAGTCCACACCCTCCGCGTAGAGCATGAATTCAGTCCGCCGCTGGCCTGAATCCTGGTACTTCAGCTCATCTGGCGGGATGGGCGCGAACCCGTGGTCCTCCCACAGTTCGGCGACAATCCGGACGGTCAGGTCCGTGGCCAGAGAGCGGAAGGCGTTGCGGGTCGCCGGGCTCACCAGCTCCCGCCGTGCGGTGACGGTCATGGTCTGAAGATAGGAGCAGACCCTGACACCGTCACTGTCTTTTCCCAAGGTGATGTCTGATCCATGCCGAGCCTGTCTAGCCAACCAGTCTGTGGTTGTGGCTGATTTAACCGTTGGTCGTGAGATTCGGCCACGGAATCTGAGATGCCACACTGTCGACGGACGGCAGTTCGCCGGGGGCAGACAGGAATGTTCTGGGAAAGACTGGCCAACGGGCGCGAGGGCATGTCAACGTAGACGACCTTGCAAGAAACCCCAGGTCAGAGAGGTGATTGCTCGTGACCGTAGCCCCTGCGGGCCCCGGTTTCTCCACCACTGTCGAGGCCCTGCGACTGCGGGAGTGGCAGCTCGGCCCCGGTCAGCCGACTCTGGTCCTGGACCAGTTCTCGGCCGAGGACTTCCACCTGATCGTTGATGATCGCGCGGACGTGCACGTCAGCTCCAAGGACGGCCGGTTCTACCTCGGTTGGTTTCCGCACGGCCGACCCGGCACGGACGGCGAGGGGTGGAAGATCGCTGTCACCGGCACCGCTCAAGTCCGCGGCTACCACATGTCGTTCGACACCGAGACGCCGGCCGACATCGTCGCCGCCACCGTGGCGAGGGTGCTGCAGACCTCACGCCGCCTCTGACAGCGCGGCCACCGATACATAGCGCCCGTCCTATAAGCGCTGGCGGTGCCGTAGGCCGGCCCGGCTCCACCGCCCCCGTTTCCCTCGAACCCCAGGAGGCTGTCCGTGACGTCCCCGGAGATGACCGTCGGCGATCTCATCGATCTGTTGTCCGGCTGCGACCGGAGCGCTCCGGTCCGCCAGGCCATGAACCCGTTCTTCCCGATGGCGCACCGCTTGGCGCAGGTCCTGCAGTCGGTCGACGAGACCGGCCAGACCGTCGTCTACCTCGCCGAAGGGCAGGACGAGGACGCACAGCTCGGCCACCTTCCGCCGGAGGTCGCCATCGCCCTGACGTGGCAGGGCCCCGTCCAGGCGCCCCCGCGCCGCCCTCGCCGCCGTGCCGGCGGCAACTAGACACGCACCGAGCCCTTGGAGGCGCCCCTGTACCCCGACCTTCCGCCCGACCCGTCCGCCCCGCGCGGCGGCCAGCCCGCGTTCTGGGTCGGCCCCCGGCACCTAGCCGGTGACGACGGACGCCTCTACGACGTCGTCGCCGACGCACTCGCCGGCCTGGGCTGGACGAGCCTGACGATCGTCCGCGGACGGCACGAGCCGGACGAGGAACCGGAGGACCGCCAGGTCCTGCGCAGCACCGTCCTGCACATCAGCCCCGACGCCTTGCGTTGGGCCCAGTGGGGGCTGGCGGACGAGCCGTTCCACCTGGGCGGGCTGCCGGTCGCCTGGCAGATCTCCGCTCGCGCCGAGGCGAGCAGCCCGCTCGCCCAGTGGTCGGCCTACTTCACCCGTGACGTCCCCGGCGAGGCGGTGGTCGACTTCCTCGTCGCGCTCGACGCAAGCAACCAGCCTGCCTCGGCGCTCGCCGGACCCGAGCTGGTCCTTGACGCTGTCGCCGCCCACGGCTGGTTCCGCGACATCGACCAGCCCGAGGCGGCGGCGATGGACCCGACGTTCACCTCGCACATCAGCCTGGGGGAGGTGCCGCCCCTCATCCAGGACGGCGACCTACGGGCCCTGTCCGCCGGGGACGACGAGACGAGGCCGGCCGGATGGCAGGCGTGGGCCGAGCCCGTACTCGGCGCCCCGCTTCTGTGGGTGGCCTCGTTCGCCGCCAGTGTCCCGCACGATCTCGTCGCCGCCTTCGCCGCCTCCCTCAGCTCGACCGCACCGGTCCTGCGGCGGGTCCTGCCCGAGGCCACCCAGGAGCGCCTCCTGCGCGCGCCGGCCATTTAACGTCCCGCGCACCCCTCTCGACGATCGCAGTCCGGCATCCTCCCAGTTGGGGGTGCCGGACTTTCTTGTTTCACGGGCGAAGTGGCCGGTCGGGTCGTTAGTGCTTAGCCCATAACGCACTGCTGCCCCCGACCGCGACGGTCGGAGGCAGCAGCGTGACGTGCACGCAGGTCAGCTCGTTGCCGTGGCCTTGGCGAGGGCCTTGTCGAGGTGGCGGTCGACGAGGGCCGGGGAGCCGGAGAGGACCAGCAGCAGGTTGCCGTCGCGGATCGCGGTCTGCTTGACCACGGTGCTCCGGCCCCCGGCGATGTACGTCAGAAGCAGGCTCCACTGCTCATCACCGCCGACGCTGGGCGCGGGCAGCTTCTGCGAGGTCACGTCGACCTGGGTGCCACCGGCGACGACCTGATAGGCCGGGCAGCCTGTCATGGCATCGAAGATCCGGCCGGTGCCGTCGGAGAGCTTCTTCACGCTGTCGCTGTACAGCTCCTCGGAGATTTCCGAGGAGCTGTAGCCGTAGGTGAAGTCCGCCTTCGCCTTGTGCGGGAAGGCGAGTGTGCCGCCAGTCGCCGCGTCACCGCCCAGCTCGCTCAGGGCCGGGCAGCCGAGGACGGTGACGTCATCGTGCTGGGCCGGACGCTCCGGCTGGGGAAGGTAGCCGCTGCCGAGGTCGCGCGGGTCGAGCAGGCGGGACTCGAGCGCGGCCGAGGAGAGCGCGGCCGGCTCCTGGGCGACCTCGGTCGGCTTTCCCGTACGGGAGGAGGCGGTCCGGTGCTTGGACCCGGGGGTGTCGGTGGAGCAGGCGGGCACGGCGAGGAGGGCGGCGGTGATGCCGAGTGCGGTGGTGGCGACGCGAACGCGCATGACGGAACTGACCCCTTGGTGCTAGGCGACGGGTGGTCAGTGCGGGCCCGCGGGCCCGGTGGGGTCGTAGGAGTGGTGGTCAGTGCCCGAGGTGGCGCAGGCAGTCCTCGAACGTGGCGTGCGTCGAGTCCGCCGGCCCGGAGTGCCGGTTGTACCAGGCGGTGTCGATGCGCGTCTCCAGCTGCTGGTGTCCGGCCCGGCAGCGCAGCCAGATCTCACCGCGGGTGGAGAGGATGAGCCAGTCCCGGTACGCGCCGCACTCGGCGCAGGTGGCCATCTCGCCGTCGAGGACCAGGGGCTGCTTCCACGGCATCATCTTGCCCTCGACCTGGTCGTGGCTCGGCACCCGCAGCTCCGGCGGGAGGAAGTCGTCCACGATGGCGGTCGGCTCGGCGGGCTGCGGCTCGGGCGCCGGCACTCCGATGCCGGGCGGGACCTGTCCCTGCATCTGCGCGTGCAGCTCGGCGAACCGTTTCTGAGCTTCGCTCGGCCCCTTGGCCCTGCGGCGTATTCGGTGAAACACCCTGGCGTCCTCCTCTACCTCGGCACCTCGTCCTGCGCGTCTTCATGATCGTGCCCCACGCCGTCGGCGGTTTCAATTCACAACGTCCACAGTCCCTTCGGCCAGGTCAGCACGGGTGTGGCCTCTCGGCTGCCCGGGTGACGAGGAGGCCACGACGCATGTCTCGGTACGGCACAGCGGCGATCCGGGGAGCCTGCGTGCCGTCTGGTGTACTTATCGGGCCTGACGCGGTGACTCCTCTCCGCTGCGCCGCCTGCCGGGCGTGGAGGGCCTGGTCGTCGCCCTGCGCGTCGCGGACCGGTTCGCTGCGGTGCTGGTCTCGGGAAGCTGGGAGGCATCGGCGGGCAGGTCGGCTGTCCGTCGCATCCGCCATACGAGCACGTCGCTGATGGAGTCCGCGGTGCCCAGTTCGCGCCGAGCGGCAACGTCGGGCAGGAGGGCGGCCGGGTTGTGGCCGGCGGCTTCGGCTTCCGTGATGGTCGCGGCCAGGGCGTACCAGCCGGGTTCGGCGAGGATCTGCTCGGCCAGTTCCGGGAGCGCCTCGCGCAGCAGCGCGGTCTGCCGCTGGAGCATCGGCCGGCTCAGACGTCGGCCGCGCTGGTATAGCACACCGAGCGGCTGGGCCGAGGCGGCCTGGTAAGCGGTGCGCAGGTGTTCGGCGGCTCGGGTGGCGGCCTCGGCCTGCTGGGCGTGGCCCTTCCGGGCGTGCCAGTGCGCGGTGGCGGTGATCAGGAAGAACAGCATGTCGATCGCCATCGCCGTGGTGGCTCCGTCCTCACCGCGGCCGAGGGCCGGGCCGCCCTGGACGAGGTCGCGGGCGGCCTGTCGCAGGGCTCGATCGTGCCCGCGTACGGCGCGGACGTGAGAGCGCGAGGCCCGTTCGAAGGCCGTTGCGGCGTCGTGCAGTTCGCGGCGGGTGTGAGCGGCGGACGTCTTCGCGAGGGCGTCCAGGACCTCGCCGACCGCGGCGATGTGGGCGGCGGCGACCCCGTCCTCGCCGTGGTCGCCGACGAGCACGGCCTGCCACACGGCCGATGCCGTGCCGCGGCGCGCGGAGGCCGGACTGCCCGGCCCCGTACGAATCGCTTCGTCCCGCCGGGCCGCAGGGACATCCTGCGCATCACCGGACCACCGCTCGCGGATGCGAGGCAAGGACAGGTCGGGAGCGAGGCGCGCGCCGGGGTAGAACACCGGTTCGCCGTCCTTGTTCAGGTCGTCGGGCAGGGCGACCTTGTATCCGAGCAGGTCACCGGAGGGCGCGGCGCGCTTGCGGATCAGCAGGCCGGCGGCGGCGAGGCGGTCGAAGAACTCCTCGTCGCTTCTCGCGCCGGCCACCGCACGCCGCACGGATTCCCGCAGTTCCTCGCGGGCGGTGCGCTCGCGGCCCTGGCGCTGGGCCTTGTGGCGCTCGGCGCTGGTCGGTCGTTGTGCTGCGGTCCCGTCCCCGGTGCTGAGCTGCTTGAGCCCGTACTCGGTTTCGATCAGGCGGGCTTCGGCCTGGGATCGCTTGGCGTCGTTGTTGAGTCGGGGGCGCCGGCCGTCTTCGCGGACGAGCGTGGCGATGATGTGGATGTGGTCGTCGGCGTGGCGCACGGCTGCCCAGCGGCATCCCGCCTCGTCGGCGGCCGGAGCGATGCCGGTCGCGGCGACCATGCGTCGGGCGATCTCCCCCCATTGCTCGTCGGAGAGAACCAGGTCGTCGGGTGCGGCCCGGACGGATAGGTGCCAGACGTGCTTGGCCGGGCGGCGCGACTCCGCGAGCGTCTGGACGGGCTGGTCCAGGAGCTGCTGCAACTGTCTCTTCGTAGCTTGAGGATCGCGACCGGGGTCGGGAGCGAAGCTGTCCCATGCCGCCACGAGATGCGGATCGACGTGCTCCTCATGAGTCCCTTTGCCGTAGAGGTAGATGAGCAGGCCAAACGTGTTCGAGCCACGCTTGTGGACGCGAGGGATCAACCGGTTCGCCTTTCGGTGTCGAGGTAGTGCTGGATGAAGGCGTCCACGCGCTGGGTGGCGCGCTGGACGGCGCCGAGTACGGCTTCGGCGTAGGGGACGTCGGCACCGGAGTTGGCGGCCTTAGCTACCTGGTTGACGTTGTTGCCGATGTGGCCGAGGTGCCGGCGCACAGCGAAGAGCTCGTTGTGGACTTCTCGTTGGGCGGCGATTTCCGCCGCCGTACGGTCGAGATCGTGGGCGGCTTTGAGAGCGGCGTGGGCGAGGAAACTGGCGACGCTCATGTGGCACACGGCGGCTGCACGAGCTAGGAGTTGGTACTCGTCGTCGTTCATGCGGCAGCTGGGCTGGCGCATGCGCTTGTTCTCGTCGCGCAGGCGCTCACGCTGTTGCACATGCGGCTTTGAAGGGGCGGTGTGCGTGCAGTGCGCACTGTGGCAGGCGTGCTGGTCCTGCCCCTCGGGATGCGAGCCGCCCTCGGTCGCATCCTCACGGATCGGCGCCCCCCGGTGCCGTTCCGCTCCCGCCACTCCAGGGGCGGGGAACGCAAGAGCATTGCTCCCCTCGGGAGCAATGCTCTTGCGATAACTTGCTCGCCCCGAGACCGAGTTGGAGTCGGGATCACGTTCCGGGGTGGTACCGGTCTTGGGTGCGTTCGTCATTGGGATTCGGGCCTCGTAGAGCGGGTGCGTTGCTGGATGGTTGCGGCCAGCGCGAGGACATCGGCGGGGCTGGCAAGGACGCGGACCGGTTTGTTGGGACGGTCCTGGACGAGCCACTGTCCGGTCGGCGTGAGGACGACGGCGTGGAGGAGTTGTCGGCGGACGAGGACGTCTGCCCAGGCATCGGCTTCGGCGGTGGTGGGCCCGGAAAAGCGAGGGGGACAAGGAATCATGGCGCACCTCCTAAGAGGGGCGGCGGCCCGGCTTGAGCCGGGCCACCTTTGCGGATACGGGCCCTGAGTGGGGGTTTTGCCAGCTCAGCCGCACTCGGGGCAGCGGCCGACGTGACTGTTGAGCGCGCGGGCCATCCGCTGTTTCGCCGAGGCTGCCTGCTTCGCACTGGACTTCGCCGCCGGCCTGCCCGCATGCCGCTCGGAGTGAGCGAGCATGAATCCGATCTCTCGCTCGTACTCCGAGCGGACCGTCTTGAACTGGTGGCAGGTCTTCATCGGGCGGCACTCCTCGTCGTCGTCATGTCCTCGTTCCGCAGCTCCTGGAGGACCAGGCCGAGTCGGTCGTTACCGACACCCGTCAGGCCCTGGCGGCGGATGATTTCGCGCAGCTGTACCCGGGTGATCGCACCGTTCCCGTCCCGTTCGAGCAGGGCGGGAACATGGGGGCGCACCTCTCGGACCAGCTGGCGCTCGGACTCACCCAGCTCGCGTGCCTGGCGCTCCGTCTGCGGAGAGCGGGACCGGGCACGCTTGTCCTTGTTCTTCGTCCGGGACGTCCTGGTCGGCTTCCGGCGAGGGACCTTGTGTCCTCGGTCCTGGGTGGTCTCGGTCCCGGACTGTGGGGCGGTCGGTCCTCGGTCCTGGGTGGTCTCGGTCCCGGACTGTGGGGCAGTCGGTCCTCGGTCCTGGGTGGTCTCGGTCCCGGACTGTGGGGCAGTCGGTCCTCGGTCCTGGGTGGTCTCGGTCCCGGACTGTGGGGCAGTCGGTCCTCGGTCCTCGGTGGCCTCGGTCCCCGTCTTCGTGTTGCCTGGTCCCCGATGAGAATCCGGGTCCTGAGCTGCTACTTCACGCGTGCTGTGGTCGGTCCTCACGGCCGCTGCGTCCCGCGCTGCGGCTTCCGGTCCGGCGAGTTCGGTCCCCGAGACCGCACCGTCTTCAGAGGGCTTGGTTCCCGCGGCCGTCCCCGTTGCGTCGCCCTTGGTCCTTGCGCCGACCTCGGCTTCCGGGTCCGCCTTCTCGGGGACGGATCCCCGAGGAGACCTCGGTCCTCGGTCCCGGACCGGCTCGTCGGGACCGGGGGCGGGGACCGTCACATTGGATGTCGGTTGTGCGGGGACCGTGGCCGCCGATGCGCTGCTGTGCGCCGGGGACCAGGGAGAAGGGAGCGGGACCGTGGCGAGCGCCAGCGCGTGTCGCCGGGCGGCGAGCTGGTCGAGCAGCTGCGCCCGCTGGAGAGGGTCGGTGCCGACCGAAGCCCTGCCGACCGCCTTCGACAGGCGTCGCGTCAGTCGCCGGCCGCGACGGCTCTGCTGCTGCTCGGGTGTGCGCTCGGCGAGGCGGGCGGCGAGGGTGACCGCACGGGCGGTGGCCCGGTCCCGGGTGATCTGCGCGGCGTCCCGGTCCCGCGCGGCAATGCCCAGGCGGGACAGCAGCCGCTCGCGTGCCTCCCGGCCCAGGACGGCGAGCAGTCCGTGCGAGGCTGCACCCGGGGTGCGCAGGCGCAGTTCGATGCCCATGGCCAGGTGCCACAGCATCGCCGCCATGACCGGTCCGACGAAGGCGCGGACCGTGCCGCCGATGGGGCCGCTCTCAGCGTAGGCGGGGATCACCTGCACCGTGGTGATCACCCAGACCAGCGTGCCCGGCAGGCCGGGGGCGCCTTGAACGGCGAGGTTCTGCCGTGCCATCAGCGCCGTGGCGAACAGGGCGAGTTCGGCGGCGGCGAACATGCCGGCGCGTTCGGCGGTGCCGGCCATGTCGAGGTAGTCGGCGGCGAAGCGCCAGCTGGTGTCGGCGCTGTAGGCGGTGCAGCCCAGGGCGGCGACGGCGGCGACTTTGACCGCCGGGCCGCCGAGACGTTTCTGCGAGCGAGTCCCCCGGCGCCGGACCGCCCAGGCGGTCAGCACAAGGGCGAGGGCGGCGGGCACGACGGCGGCGAGGAGGAGAGGGAGGTCCGAGGTAGCACCGAAGGCGAGGACAGGGTGGGTCATGCTGCCTTTCCGAGAGGGGCGTGCGCCGGGGTCGACGCCGCCAGGCGGCCTGTCGGCTGCTGAGTGCCGGGAGCTGCGGGCGCGGGGATGCCCTTGGCCTTGGAGGTCTTCTTCCGCTTCTTCTTCCGGCGGGGCACGCCGTAATTGCGGTCGCGGTCGAAGACCTTGTTGGCCGCTTGCCGGAGCAGGTCACGGGCGTGCTTGTGGCTGATCTGAAGGGCGGCGGCGAGCCGGTCGGGCTGCCAGCCCCGGACGTAGGCGTGGTCGATGGCCACCTGCCGCTCGGCTTCCGTCAGGTGCACGTCGCGTCCCTGGAAGAAGGCGGTCACACGCCGGTAGTCCAGGCGCCGGTGCAGGTTGTCGTGCAGCGGGCGCCGCTCGGCTTCGGTGAGCCCGCCCCAGACGCCTTCCTTGAGCACGTTCTCCAGGGCGAAGCCCAGGCACGCGCGGCGGACGGGGCACCAGCCGCACAGCTCCTTCGCCTCCGCGATCTCCTCGTGATCCCGGGGCCCGGGGAAGAACACGGCGTCGGCGTCCTCGACGTCCATGCCGTGGCACGCTCCGCGGACGTGCCAGCTGGTGTCTGCGATGCCGCGCAGGCCGGTGGCCGGCGCGTCGTGGGTGGTGATGTGGCGCAAGGCGAGTCTCCGATGTGCTGCCACACCGGCCGGCTAACGCAGTGCGCGGCGGGTGCGGCGTCGGGCGCCGGCTGCGGCGCGTGGGCGTGCGCCGCAGCCGGTGCGGGACGGTGAGGTTGCGGCGGTGCAGCAGACGGGATGCACGCGCCGGAGGCGCCGGTCAGGCCAGGGCGGGCTGCTGGGCCTGCTCGGCGTGCTGGGCCTGATGGGCGGCGAGATCCACACGGCCGGGGTGCGGGGTGGCGCGCGGCGTGATGGCGCGTACCCCGTCGTTGGGGCCGATCCGGCGGCGCCGGCACGGCTCGCCGACCGGGGCCAAGCACCACTCGCATCGCACGCTCAGGGCATCGGGCAGCCCCTGTGCGACGGCGGCTTCGCGTGCTGCCCGGGCGGGCCGGAACGGTGCGAGAGCGGCTCGGGCGGCGGGCGGTATGCAGGAGCCGATCTGGTCCAGCCGAGCCTGCAGCCTCGGGTTGATTCCCTCCTGGCTGCTGGTGATGGCCGGGGCATACGCGGGCTGCGCTGTGCCGGCGGCGACGGCGTGGCGGGTGCCGACCAGCTCTGCGGTCCAGGCGGCCTGGTCATCCGGGTCCGCGGACGGTGTGGGGTCCCAGTGGAGGGCCAGGCGGTTGCGCCGGTAGCTCTCCCAGGGGCGGACCACGTCCGCGGGCTGGATCTGGTATGGCGAGGCGCGGTAGTGCTGGCGGGCGGCGGCGCGGGCGTCCCAGCCGTGCGGGGTGGCCATCGGCACGTCGCCGAGCAGCTCGTGCCACTGGGCCAACTGGTCGCGGGCCTCGCCCTCGTCGGTGCGGATGCTGCGGGGGTCGAGTCGGCCGATGTAGGCCAGCAGGGCGGCGATCTCGCGGCGGTCCACGGTCAGCCCTCCGTTCCGGTCGGCTCGTCCAGAGCGGCGAGAAGGGCGGCGGTGTGCTTCTCGGCCCGCGTCATGCCACCGGGCGCGGCGGTGTGCTGGCCGGGCACGGCGTAGAGGTTCGGGCGACTGGGGGCGTGCTCCCGGGTGACCCAGGCTCGCCAGTCGGCAGCCCAGGCTTCCGCTGGCCTCGGAGCATGTCCTGCCCGGTGTGCACGCCACTTCGCGTCGGCGGCCTGCAGGCCCTGCTCGCCGAGGCGGTCGAGGTGTCCCTGCTGGCGGGCCCAGGTGTGGGTGGCGGAGTCGACCTGCCACTCGGCAGCCGGGAGGACGGCAGCACCACCACTGCTGTACCTCCGGTTCAAATCAGGTTCACTACGGTTCTGTGTGCCGGTGGCCGGTACATCGCTGTGCCGGTGGCCGGTACGCCGCTGTGCCGGTTTCCGCCTGGGCCTGCCGGTTTCCGGTACTGCCGGTTTCCGGACCCTCGTGGGGGATTCCGGCACCTCACGCGGGCGGATGCCGTACCGGCGCAGGGCCGACAGCCGGAGCTTCGCCGGGTCAGCGGGCTCGTCCGGCACCGCCGGGTCGCCCGCTTCCTCCCGCTGCTCTCTCAGCGCCTGGGCGACCGCTTCGGCGGCGAGAGGCAGGCGGTAGACCGTGCTGCGCTGCGGGCCCACCAGGTCGTCGAGCTGTTCCAGCTCGCCGGCCAGGAGCAGGCGCTCGACGGCTTCGCGCACCGTGGAGACCGAGGCGTTCGTGCGCTTGGCCAGGCTGGACAGCGAGGCCCAGGAGATGCACTGATCGTCGGCCACCCGGTCGGCGATCGACAGCAGGACCAGACGTGCGGCCCCTCGGCTGGAGCTGTGCTCCCACACCCACTCGCGGGCTTCGCTGCTCATCGGCCGCTCGTGAGAAGCGGGCGGGAGCAGCGACTCGCTGGGGCCAGGATGGTGCGGTCCGGCTCGGGGCGCTGAGGCGCCGAGGCGGAGCTAGCTGCCGCGCAGGCCGGTCCGTCGAGCCTTTTGCGCAGGGCGGAGCGCATGCAAGAATCTCCTTCTGTGTTGCCACGCTGAGACGCCCCGTGGAAGGGATCAGCGTGGTGATGGTGGCGACTTCCGCCCTTGCCGGGGCGGTCCAGCCGTGAGGCGTTCGGCGTCCGAGAGTTGCCGCTCTCGGGCGCCGTCGCTGTATGCCGGCTTACGAGGTCCGAAGTACGTGCATGCTGTGGCTCCTCGTGGTTGTCATGCCGGGCGGGCTGCCCGGGGGACGACGAACATACGCACGACCCTGCGTCAAGATCCAGACTTGGTTCTTAAACTCTGTAGAAGTCGTCCAGGTCGACGTACTTGCGGTAGCGGACCAGGTGGGACATGCGGTGACCCTCGGCGTGAGGCGCGCAGAAGCGTTTCGCCTGAGTGCGCGCCACAACGGCTCAGAGGTAAGCTGACAAGTCACCCTGATCGATGGAACGAAACTATCCTTGTTTGATCTGTCGATCAAGCGGCAGGAACATAACGCTTGCCTCATCGGACCAGGAAGGATGTGCTGCATGCCGCCCCGCCGGTTCGACGCCCAGCGCCTGCTGCTCGCACGCCGCGAGGAAGGTTTGAGGCAGAGCGATGTCGCGCGCGCCGTGGGGGTGAGCGCTGTCCGCGTTAGTGCCTGGGAAACGGGGCGGTCGAGGCCGGACCCGGAGAAGCTGCCACGGCTGGCGGAGGCGGTGAAGCGGGAGCTGGATGGGCTCTTCCCGCGGGAGGGGCGTCCCGATCTTGCGGATCTGCGCGCCGATGCCGGCTACTCCCAGGTCGCGACCCGGGAGCTGACCAACACCAGGACCCAGGGGCCGGTTGCTGCCGCGGAGAACGGGCAGCGAAGGCTGGCGCAGGAGTACGAGCAGCCGCTCGCCGATGCCTACGGGGTGAGCGTGGCGGCGCTGCGACGGGCGCAGGAGCGCTCCTTCGGGCGTGACGTGCCGGAGCCGGACGAGCCGGAACCCGCCAATCCCGGGTCGGGTGAGGGAACTACGCTGCCGGCCACCCTCGGCGGAAAGATCACGTATCTGCTGGAGCAGTCGCTGGCGCGGTTGTCTGATGCCGAGATCGCTGCCCGCGGGAACGACAGGACGGGTGCCCAGGTTCTGACGGAAGATCTGGTGCGCGGCCTGCGAACGGGCGCCGCGACGGACGCGTCCGACGAGATTCTCGGCGCGCTCGCGGAGGCTCTGGACACCACGCCGCTCATCTTCCGGTCCGGCGATGCCGGCGTTCAGCGGGTCATCGCGGAGACGCTGGTCCTCAAGAGCCAGGTTGCCGCGATCGCTGCCCGCGGCGGCGAGGAAGAGGGACTGTCGGCGGAGCTGCTGGCGTTCATCAACAAGGAGGTCGCCAAGGCCCGCTCGGAAGCTCTCGCTCACCGCGATCATCCCACCCCTGGATAAACCCGCAGACGTTCTGACAGCGTTGCTGGGCTGCCCGACCGACGTGTGTTGGCGCGGCTGCGCCAGCTGGTCACAGACGCACGGGGACGTACGTGATCCGGCCCTCAACGTGTGCGATCAATGCCTGCTGCCACACGTCGGCCAGATGCGGCGGGATCAGACCATCCTCCATACCGTGGGGCGGACAGAACCGGTACTCACTCAGCTCGCTGGCCTGCAACGTGATCGCCGCCTGGGTGTCGTGGTTGAGAACACCGCCGTCGAAGACGTAGAGCACCTGCGCGCCCTTGTCCGGGACGGTGAGCCACGCGTGAACCAGCAGACGTCCGATGGGCGGGGTGATACCGAGCTCTTCGCGGACCTCGCGGACGGCAGCGTCGTACGGATTTTCGCCCTGGTCGATGTCGACGGCGCCGCCGGGCAGGTTCCAATGGTCCTTGTACGTAGGGTTGACAATGAGGACCTCGCCGTTTTGGTTGAAGAACAGAGCGGCGGCCGATGCAGTCAGAGCACTCATGGTTATCACCTTGCGCTGTGGAGGGGGACGGGAGCCAGGGCATCCATGATCGCTCCGGTGTGGGGGGAGGCCGCGCGGTACGCGCGGGCGACCCGCAAGAGCCATGCCACTTCGGAGGCGAAGTCGTCGCCGGCGGTGTGGAAGGCGGCGGGTGCGCCGGCGGGGGCATTCACCGTGGTGAGCGCTGCCTTCAGCCAGTACGCCTCAGCAGCGGCGTCGGCATCCGTGGCGGTGTGACCCTCAGCTTCGGCGAGCCGGTGGGCACGCTGGAAAAGGTCGGCCGGAGCACGGCGGCGCAGTTCGTGGGTGGCATCGCGGATCTCGGTGACGTAGCGGCCGAGGCGGATCTGCGGGCTGGCGTCGTGGGAGACGATGTCGCGCACCGTGTTGATAAGCGAGGCGGCGCGGTGTCCGCCCAGGAGCCTGCTCGGCTGGTGCAGGGCGATGCCATCGATACCCAGGACCAGGTCGCGCCACAGGTAGTGAAGTCCGATGACGGACTTCAGGGCGCGGGCCCGGGCGCCAAGCGCGTGGGTGGCGGGGGTGATGGAGCCGAGCAGCCACAGCAGGAACCCGGCATACAGCACGGTGTCGGTGACGTGCTCCTGGGCGGCGCCGGCCGTGGCGGTGGCCGGGACGAGGGTGATCGCCGCAAGGTAGACGGTACGCAGAACGGCGTACAGGACCATCATGGTCATGCCGATGGCCATCAACATCAAGCCGGTACGCAGGCTGCGGCGGCGGGCGAGGCGGGTGGCCCGGCCCCACTGGTAGGCGCACACCGCGGCGGCCGCGGCGGTGTAGGCGTTGAACAGGCCGAGGTACACGACCAGCGTCGGCTCTCCGACGTGTCGGCCCATGAAGTACGGGTTGTCGACTCCGGTTTTCGAGCGGTCGAGGGCGAGGAAGAATACAGCGGCCAGGCACAGCACAGTCGCAAGCGAGGCGCGTGCGGCGGTGCGCTGCACCACGGAGGTGATCTTGATGTGGCGGGCAGTTGCGTCCTCGTCCTGGTAGACGTCGGTGACGTAGGTCAGCAGCCCGCAGATCCCGGCGATGGCCAAGGTGTGTTTGAGCAGGGTAGGCAAGTCGTTGACGCCCAGTGTGTCGATCACGGCGCGGCCGGTGTCGGTGCGCAGCCACCACGCGAGAGCAAATGCGGCGAAGGCACCCCACAGGCTGCGCTGGCGGTTCCGACCGCGCAGCACAGCCGGCGACCGCACGGCAGCCTGCAGCAGCAGGAGCCCGATGATCAAGGCGACGAACGCATCAGAGACGGACACGGTTCTTCCGGAAGGTGCGGGAGCGGGGGATGAAGTTCAGACGGGACAGGTCCTCGTCGAGATGCCGGAGCACGGGGTCCTCGATGTAGTCGGTGTTGTACGCCTCGTGGTGCAGCAGATCGGCCAGCATCTCGGCCCGCCTCTCGACCGGGGAGTCGTAGCGGTGGCGGGCCATGACCCGGCCGCGCTGCGTGAGGCGGTCCACGACGTCGGGAGGGCAGTCCGACAGGAGCCGGGCAAGTTGCTCGATGCCGGCTTCGCTCACGTCGTCGCACCACAGGTGGGCGAGCTCGTGGAGGATGATCCTCATCCGATGGAAGGCCGTGGTGCCTTCCACGTAGAGAATCAAGTCGACCGGAGCGGCGCCCAGTTGGAGCCACAGGCCACACACGTCGGTATGAGCCAGCAGGCGGTCGGGGATGGCGACCAGTTTGATGCGTCGGCCGCGCTCGGCCTCAATGCCCGCGATCAGACCGTCCAACGTGAACGGCTGCGGCACCGGCATCTGCTCCAGCAGGTCCTGACATTCCTGTCGCAGCGTACGCCGGCAGCCTGCCCGGCCGCCTGAACGTGTCGGCTCGCCGGTGCCCGAAGACTGGGCCCGGCCGCCGTGAAGTTTCGGCCACCCCATCGCGCCTCGCACTCGAGACAAGATCAACGCCCCATGGAGGTGCCGCCGTCGACCGGCACCACTGCGCCGGTGATGTAGGCGGCTTCCTCGCTGGCCAGGAAGGAGATGGTCGCGGCTATTTCGTTCGGGTTGCCGATACGGCCCAGCGGAACATCGCGGAGGATCTCCTGAACGCGTTCCTCGGAGAGTGCCGCAGCCATGTCGGTGTCGGTCAGGCCCGGTGTGACGATGTTGACGGTGATCTGGCGAGAGCCGAGCTCCCGCGCCAGCGAGCGGCCGAAGCCGATCAGGCCCGCCTTGGAAGCCGCGTAATTGGTCTGCCCGGCTTCGCCCTTCAGCGCGACGGCGGAGGACACGAGGACGATCCGGCCGCCGCACTTGGCCTTCAGCATGCTCCGCGTAGCCCGCTTGGCCAGCCGATAGGAGGCGGTGAGGTTCGTCTCCACCACGGTGGCGAAGTCCTCTTCCGACATCCGCAGCAGCAGCCTGTCGCGGGTGATGCCGGCGTTGGCCACCAGGACCTCGACCGGCCCCTGGTCGGCCTCGACCTCCTTGAAGGCCAGTTCAACCTGCTCGGGGTCGGTGATGTCGCACTCCACTGCCATGGCACCGTCCAGGACGAGATCGGGTGCGGGCCCACCCGTGCGGTAGGTGAAGGCGACGGTGTCACCGCGCTTGAGGAATGCGCGGACGGTGGCATGACCGATTCCACGGTTCCCACCAATAACAAAAACGGAGCGCGACATCAAGATCCTTAAACCGGTCAGCGAGCTGATTCCGCCGTACGAGTATTGCACCGGCGGTGATGTTGGTGACCTTAAGGCGGCATCACGAGGGCCTCGGGGGCACGCGGCATGTGCTTATCCTGATGGTGAGAACTGACAGTTCCCATTCCTCCGGTCAGACGCGCCTCCGGTCCCTCATTCGGACATGATGAGTATCGTCAACTTCCCGAAATGCAGCATCGATTGACTCGAAGATCAGGTTGCTCGGGTAGTGTCGTGCGAACCGGAAATGTGATCTGGACCTCAACCTAGACAGTTATTGGAACGTTATGAAGGCCGATGTGGCAGGGCAGTCGATCATCACCCATATTTTGCGGCAAGCCCGCTCGCGCCGTGACACATCGGACATTCCCGGATTCACGGCGGCATTCGGAGAAAGGTCCGCTCCCGGAATCACACAGGAAGAGACGGCGAAGCTGGCCGGCGTGAGCCGTCGCTGGTACAACGCCTTGGAATCCGGGCGGCCGGCGAACTACAGCGACACCCTCCTGCAGGCTGTCCGACGCATCCTTGACCTGACCGCAGAGGAATGGCATGTCGTCTACCGCATCACCCGAGGGCAGACCCCAACCGAAGCGCCCATCAGCCCGCTGACCGGCCTGCTTCCTGACGCGGTCCGCGAACTCGTCGAGAACACCCAGACCTGGGCGTTCTATCTCAGCGACCATCGGTGGGACATCCTGGCCTACAACGCCAAGACGCTGGATATTTTCCCGTGGATGATGTACGGCCTCAACGTTATGGAATGGGTGCTCACCTGGCCCGAAGCCCGTACACAACTCATCGACTGGCAGGACGAGTGGGCACTACCTATGATCGCCCAACTCCGTTTCCACGCCGAGCAATACCACACCGACGAACGTCTTCAAGCCGTCATCGATACCGTGCGCAGCGACGCAACTGCCCGGAAACTGTGGGACGCTCCGAACCTACCCAGCATCACCCATCCCGCGTCTCACCGGCCGCGGCGCCTCTACCTGGCGCGGCAAGGCGGAAAAGAATTCACCGTCCGCTTCCTTGCCTTCACCCCTATGGAACTCCCGTCCTGCCGCTTGATGGCCGTTACACCCGCAGAGTCAGTTGCGGCTCGCTGGGGTCGAGACACTGAGAGCTGACTAATGGGACTCCGTTAGATCTTCGGGTTCGGCCTGTTCCGGGGCATGTTGGGTGGATGGATGCACATGAAGTGAACCGTGTCCGGGCGAAGTTCGCGGTGTGCGTGGCTGATGTGTTCGCGCCGGTGTCGCGTAAGGACCAGCGGGCCAGGAAGCGTTCATCTCCCTCACCTGGCGGCAGGGCTTACGCGGCGCGTTACGTTCCCGCTTCGCCGCCCTGGGCGTCCGTCCCGCCGGCAAAGCCGGCGAGCGTCCGATCCGGGCCGCCGCCTCGGCCGAACAGGGCTGGTGGGACGGCATCCTGCCCGACTGCTGGCTACTGATCGAGTGGCCCGAAGACGCCGAGGCGCCCACCGAGTACTGGCTGTCCAGCCTGCCCGCCGACACCCCGATCGCCGACCTGGTCCGCCTGGCCAAGACCCGGCAGAGAACACCGCCGCTCGGGTGGAACGGGGCTGGCTCACTGCAGGGTCCTCCAAGAGGAGTGGGCCTGCCGCCGGGCCGGCGGTCGAGCCCGGCCATCCTATCGATCGCGCCCGATACGGCCGGACTCGTACACCAGCGGACAGAGGACCTGTACCGCTGCATCCCAGACCGTTCCCATCGCGGACCCGTCGTCAGGGAACTGCGCGATGCCCTAGCCGGTTGAGGCTGTCGAGCGGGGTCGGCTGGAGACGCGCGTCGGCCGATCGGGAAGGCGCCGGGCGCGGATGAGCTGCTGGATGACCGTGGCGTTCTCGTCAGGGTGCGGGAAAAGATCGATGGCTTCGACGCGGAAGCCGTACTCCGTGAGCAGGCCCTCCCACAGCTGCGGTGACAGGACCCACATCTGCGTCGGCAGCGGCGGGCCGTCGCGCAGCAGGATCATCTGCTCGCGCGGCGCCACTGCCGTGGATGGACCGTGGCCGTGCAGATCGGTGTGCAGAAGCGAAAGGATCAGCGGGGCGCCGGGGCGCAGGCCATTGCGCAGTGCAGGCAGTGAGCGGTGCGGGTCGATGAAGGCGAGCGTCCCGATCGCGTACGCGGCGTCGAACGATTCGGTTTCGGCCAGGTACTCGACCACGTCTGCTTGGACGAACTCTACGCCGTTCAGGTCCGTGTGGGTGCTGACGGCGCGTTCGTGTTGGGTCGGGGACAGCTCGATGCCGGTGACATGCGCTCCGTGTGCTTGGGCGAGGTGGACGGCGTGGTGGCCGGCTCCGGAGCCGATGTCCAGGACGCGGCGGCCGGTGACGTCACCGAGGACTTCCGCTCCTGGTCCGGTGCCTTCCCAGGGCGTCCAGCTGAGCCGGTCGGGGACGGGCGGGGTGAAGGCCCGAGCGAGTTGGCGCTGGCCGTAGATCTGCCAGGCCCGGGTGTTGGTGTCCTCGGCGGGCATGGTTGCCTCCTGGTGGGCGGGTGTTCAAGGGGTCAGGTGTGTGTGATCAGGTAGGCGGGGCCCTCGCCGCGTCGGGCTTGTTCGACGGCGTCGAGGCGGGCGAAGGCGCGCGGGGCCATCAGCTCCTGCCACGTCGAGAGGTCGTGGACGGCCCACATGTCGTGTTCCGCGGGGTCGAGGCGGAACCGGTCGAGTTGGTCGGCGGTCAGCTGGCCTCCGTCGAAGATGAACCCCACCTTGTTCAGCGGCTGGCGTGGTCCGGCGTGAAGGAAGTGCGTCAGCAGCAGGGGCGGCGTGTTGAGGGCGAGTTCGAGTCCGGTCTCCTCGACTGTCTCCCGTCGGGCGGTCTGCAGCGGGTCTTCGCTCAGGGCGTCTAGGTTGCCGCCGGGGAACTGCCAGAGTCTCGAGCCGTAGACCGAGCGGAGCTGGACAGGACGGTCATGCTCATCGCGGATGTACAGGCAGCCGTACACCGTGTGATGGGGGATGGTCTGCGCGTACTCCTCGGGTTTCATCGGAAGGGGGCGGCCCGGCCGGGCAGGGCGGTGGTCGAATGCGAGGGCGAGAACGCCGAGGGCTTCCTTGGCCGGCGGGTAGATGCCGCGGAGGTCGGCGAGCAGCTCATCGGACGACCCGTCCGGGTTGATACGTGAGGTGTCCTCCGAGCGGAGCAGGTCATCGAAGAAGGGATAGGGGGTGATCCGCTGCACGATGACGTCGAGTTCCCGGTCTGTGTCCCGGTCGTGGAAGACGACTGTCTCGCCGACGCTGATGCCGCGCCTATTCGGGGTGGCCACCCTCACTTCGATCGTCTTGCGCCCCGCCTCCACCTGCCGGTAGTACGGCCCGAGCAGGTGCATGTGATGCTCGGGCGTTTCGTCTCCGGCCGCCGGGCTCGGGACGGCTGGGATGGCTTGCTGGGTGTCGTCAGGCATACGTGCCTCCGTGTTCGATGCTTTCCGTCCGCTGCGGTCGTTGGGCGCGACGTGGATGAGTCCACGGGCGAGCTACGGCAGTTCGACCGGTCCGTAGCGCGCGTGCGGCTCCTGCCGCATCAGGGCGTCGTACCGGTCTGCTGCCGAGAAGTGCCAGAACTCGGTCCCGTAATTCGTGAAACCTGCGCCCTCCATGGCGGTGAGCAGCAGGGTGCGGTGGTGGCGCGCCTGGGCGCTGAGGTTCACGGCGTGTGTGTAGCAGGTGCCATCGCTCTCCTCGGGGGAGGCGTTGATGCGGGTGCCGAGGTCGAGTTCGTGGCCGTCCTGGTCGACGAGGGTCACGTCCACGGCCGCGCCCGCGGAGTGAGGCGCGATCTCCGGCGGCGACACGTACCGGCTGGCGGCCTGGTGCAGCTGCTCAGGTGTCCAGTCTGGGTGAGCTGCGGCCAGCTCCGCACGGTAATCAGTGAAGTAGCGCTGCTGGAGGGCCAGTGGCCGGTAGCCCTCGATGAACAGCAGGTCGGTGCCGGCGGGCAGGAGCGAGCGGGCGTGCTTCAACCGGGCCAGGATGCCTTCACGGACGTGGGCGAACGCCCCCAGCGGGTCTTGCTTGCGGGGGTCGACGCGGAAGTCGTGGTCGCGCACGTCGACGAGCGGCTCTCCGCACTCGCGCACGGGGATCGCCGCGACCTGCGGATCGGACATCAACACCGGAGGAATGACCGAGTCTCCCTGTGACGGATTGCGCTGAGGCGGCGAGGCGGGGGCGGCAGCGGTCAGACCGGTCTCGCGTACGACCCGGGCGACGGTGTCGCGCAGCGTGCTGTCGGCTGGGATCACGGTTTCCAGACCGCCGGGCAGCAGGTCCAGCTTGCGGTACCAGGAGGTGAGATGGGCGTCGGTGACCTGCGTCAGGTAGGCGGCATCCGCCTTCGACGCGTGCCGTACCAACGTCGCTTCCAGCGGTACGTCCAGGTAGTAGCAGCTGGAGACGCCGCGGTGATCTCGTACCAGAGAGGTGATCATGTGGCCGTAGCGGTCGGCGTACAGGATCCCTTCGAGGACGACGTGGAAGCCGGCGTCGAGGGCGGCGCGGGCGATCGTGCTCAGCAAGGCGATGTTGGCGCCGCGCGCGGTGTCGTGTTCCCTGAGCACGTTCCGGCGGATCACATCCTGGCCCACGATCGCGATACCGCGGCCGTAGTGATCTCGCAGGCCCTGGGCCACGCTGGACTTGCCGGACGCCGAGTTGCCGCGGAGCACCACGAGCCGGGTGTCTGGACGCCCGGTCGCTGTCGCAGTGGGCACGCGACTGGATGCGCTGGTCATGCGGGCCAGCCCGTCTCGCTGTACAGCTCGCCGTTCTGGATCTTCTCGATGGCCAGTCGGGTGTAGGGGACGAGGTCATCGGGAAGGGCGGCGGGGTCCCAGAACTTCCACTGGGTGCACTTGTCCGGCTCGCGCAGCACCGGCTCGCCACTCCAGGTACGGACGCGGAAGAACAGGCCCATGCGGGGCGGGTTCCTGGGCTGACCGATGTGGTGGACGACGTGGACGAGTTCCACGTCCTGGCGCTCGATGTGCAGCCCGGCTTCCTCCCTCGCCTCCCTGATCAGGCAGTCGATGGAGTTCTCCTGCTCGCAGTGGCCGGCCAGGACGTGCCAGGTGGACGGCGCGAACGCGGAGTCGGGGTGGCGCAGCCCGAGCAGCACCGTCCCATCGGGGCGTTCCAGGTAGAGGTGGACGCCGATGATGTGGGGGACCGTGCCGTGAGGCGAAGCCAGACGCTGGTCCTCGGGCTCGGGCCCGCTCTGCGCCGCCGGGAAGCTGGCGGCGTGGCGCCGTACGAGGTCGCTGGTCGTGTCCGCGATGCGCAGGCGGTGAAGGTCGTCGGGGGCGAACCAGGCGAGCATTACTCCTTCGGTCAGGTGGAGTTCGCGTGGGTCGCCGTTCCAGCGGCCAGCGTAGATGGCGATGGGTACGGTCGTGCCGTCGCCGTGGGAGGCGTACTCGGTGGCGAACGGGGACAGGTCGGCGAGATCGAGGCCGGCTTCCTCGGCCAGTTCGCGCCGCACGGTGTGTTCCAGGGTGGCGTCCCGGGGCTCTCGGCCGCCGCCGAGCAGGGACCACATGCCCGGCTCCCAGATCTGACCGGGGAAGTAGTCGCGGAGATGGAGCAGGTACTCGCCGCGGTCGTTGTAGATCAGGGCCGAGGCGTTGGCTGTCTCCGGTTCGACCTGGAGCGGCAGTTTGAGCAGCTTCTCGCGCAGTGTCGGGGAGGTCACCCGGTCCACGGGACGCCACTCGATGCCGCTGACCTCCTCTTCCTGCGGCACGACCTGCACCTCGGTCGTCTGCAGACGGAAGAGGAATCGGAGGTCGAAGTGCTGGTGTCCGGGCTCGCCCTTGCCCGGATGGGCGTCGATGTCGTGGATGTCGATGTCCAGCGGCACGATCTCGTAGCCCGGCCACGGAGTGACGGCCCGAGCCGGGATCCCGGTCTCCTCGTGCAGTTCACGCAGAGCCGCCGCTGCCAGGGAGTCGTCGGTGGGCTCGGTGTGTCCGCCGGGGGCGAGGACCTTCCCGCTGGCCAGGTGCAGCACGTGCAGGACGCGGCCGAGCTGGTCGACGAGGATCGCGCCGCAGGTGACGTGCCCGGTGAAGGTCGAGCGGCTGGCGATGTCCTCGCCAGGCCGGTCGAGGGCGTCCAGGAGGACGCTGAGCTGCTCGCGCTCGTGAGGGTGGCGAGCGAGGTAGGTATCGACGGTGGTGCGGATGTGCTGGTGCGACAACGACATGGGGACTACCTCAGAGGGACGTGGGGCGGAGGGAGTAGCGGGAACGGGCTGGTGCCTCTATCCGGCGGACCGGTGGCCCGGCGCGGCCCGGTGATCAAGGGGCGTCGCCGCTCATCCGGCGCTGCAGCTCCCACAGGGACCGGAACAGCCCCGGCTGCTGCGTAAGTTGTGCGTAGGTGCCCTCCTGGACGATCCGCCCTTCGTCCAGGACCACGATCCGGTCGGCGACGGCCACGTTGGTGAGGCGGTGCGTGATCAGCAGGATGGCGCGGTCCTTGGCCAGTTCGCGCAGGCCGGCGAAGATCCGGTGCTCGGCGCGGGCGTCGAGGGCGGCCGTGGGTTCGTCCATCACCAGCAGCGCTGCCTTCCGATGGAATGCGCGGGTGAGGACCAGGCGCTGCCACTGCCCGCCGGAGAGTTGCTGTCCTCCGAACCACTCGCTGGTCAGGAGGGTGTTCAGGCCCGAGCGGAGCCTGGGAAGCATCTCTGCGGCGCCGGACGCCTCGCACGCGGCGAGCAGGGCGGCGTCGCTGGTGTCGCCCTGCCCGAAGGTGATGTTGTCGCGCATCGTCAGCGGCAGGTAGGTGAATTTCTGCGGCACCAGCGCGACGTGCTCCCACGATCCCCACGGGTCCAGGTCCGCGGTGGAGGCGTGGTCCCAGGCCACGTCGCCCTCGGTGGGCAGCAGCAACCCGCACAGCAGGCGCGAGAGGGTCGTCTTGCCGGAGCCGTTCTCCCCGACCAGCGCCACGATCTCCCCGCGCTTCACATGCAGGGAGACGTCGCTCAGGCTGTCCTTCGGGGCGCCGTCGTAGCGGTAGGTGACGTCACGGACCTCGAAGCGCTCCGGTACTGCGGTCACGGGAGTGGTGCCGCGGGAGTCGGCCATGGCCTGCCCGTGTGCGTTGTCGAGAAACCGCTGCCAGTCCTGTACGTACCAGCCGGTGCGCACTAGGCGGGCCCCGCCGTTGATGATGCCGCGCACCGAGCCGGTGGCGGTCTGCAGGGCGAAGACGGCGCCGCCGCCGGCCGCCAGGCTCATCCGCCCGGAGGCCAGGAGCCACAACAGCGCTGCCCACACCGCGGTCGAGGCGACCCCGCCGGCCACGGCTCCGGCCAGCCCCATCCAGGCACCGGTGTTCGCGGCCTTGCGCTCGGCGTCGTTGACCGAGGCGGCCAGCCGCCGGTACCGGCCGATCAGGAAAGGGCCGGCCAGGCAGGCACGCATCTCCTCACTCGACTCCTGATAGGCCATGTGCCAGCGGAGCTTGCCCAGCATCCGGCGCCGCCCGGAGGTCTCCAGTCCGGCGAGGTAGAGCACGCGGGCGGAGCGGACGTACGCGGCGGCCTGCGGCAGGCACGCGAGGAAGAGCAGCGGAAGGAGTAGGGGGTGCAGGACGGTCAGGACGGTGGCGCCGGCCGCGAGCGTGGCGGTCGCTGCGAGCACGTCCTGGGCTTCTTCGACGAGGTCGGGGGTGACCTGGGCGCCGCGGTCGGCGATGTCGTAGGCGTCGTTGTAGCCGGGCTTGTTGTTGGCGGCCAGTTCCGCGCCGAGCGCGGCCTCGATCATCGTCAGCTCCGCCGCCCGGCCGAGCACCGGGCGCAGACGCCCGGTGAGCCAGACGACGGCGATGCCCATCAGCGCGCGCAGGCCGGCGGCGGTGGCGATCACGGTCAGTTGCGGGGCGGCGTCCCACAGCCGCTCGGTGATGTCGCCCGAGGAGACCAGCGCGGTGATCGTGCCCGTGACGGCCAGGAGGCCGAGGGCCGCGAGGACGCCGGTTCCGATCTGGCACATCAACAGGCCGATGGTGGCGCCGCGGTCCACGCGCCAGGCCATCTGCATCGAGCGCCTCACCAGCGAGGGCAGGCGCCGCGCCATGGTTCGGGAGGTCAGCAGGGAGCCGGCCTGGAGCCTGGACTCGTCGCGGTAGAGGTATTCCTCTTCTCGAACACCGGCATCCTGCTGTTCGCCGTCCGGCGCGGTCCCCCTGGGCGGTTGCGGCGGCTGGTCCTGCGTAATGGCCGAGGTCATCGTTCCCCCTAGGACGGTCGCTGCGGCTGAGTCGTGAGGTCTAACGACGCGGTTGCGATATCGAACACACGTCATTCGGTCGTGCTGGAAAGCCCGTAATTGCCTGCGTCCGTGGAACCCGCAGGCGCCACATCCCTGGTCTGGCTTGGAGCGGCTGCGGGCAGGAAATGGCCGAAACGCCGACACCGTCACCGCGTGGGCAGTACGCCTCGGCACCGCAGGTCGCCCGCCTCCTAACCGGGGTTGGAATCGGCCTGCAGTAGCCTTTCCAGCTCCCGCTCGGCGTTGCTGACCGCGCCTGTCAGGGCCTCGTGGTCGTGCGCGGACAGAGCGCCGGCTCCCAGTCCGGCCGCGGCGATCAGCGCGGTCAGCGCCCCCGTCGCCTGGTCATCCAGGGCTGGTGCGGCGGCGGGGTGGTGCAGAGCCTCTCGTGCGGCGTAGGCGTCGAGTCGGGCGACGCTGAGGAGGGAGTCGAGTATCCGGGCATGGTGGAGGCCGGCGTGGTCCAGTTCCAGAGCCGACAGGCCCGTTCGGGTCTGGAAGACGGCGGTCGGCGGATCGGGATGGGCAAGGAGCTGGACGGCTTCCTCCACGGTGCGGTCGAGATCGGCTCCGGGGACGGGGGCCTTGGCAGGCCGGCAGTGCGCGTGCAGGAGGAGGGCGACGGCCTTCTCCCAGGGTTCTGTGAGCTGGGTGGTGTCGATCAGGTCGCGAGCCTGCTGGTCCAGGCCCTGCTCCATCAGGGCCATGATCTTGATCTGGCGGCCGTCGAGGAGGCGGTTGCCGATGCCGCGGTGCTGGGCCATGGCGTCGGCGGCCTCGGTCCACCGCCCGATCTGGGCGAGGGCGCGGGCGCCGTCCACAAGCAGGGTGATGTACAGCTCCTGGCACACAGTGCGGTGATCCTCGTCTGTGCCGGTCAGGGTCGAGAGGTCGACGGTGCGGCCGTCGATGTCGGTCTTGTTGCGGTGCCGGGCGGCGTCGTTGAGGCAGTGCAACAAGCTGTAGGCGAGTTCGCCGTGGCCGGCGCGGGTCTGCAGCCGGGCGAGGTTGACCAGCGGCATCAGCGACATGACGGCGGCCCGTCCGCTGAGGCGTCCGGCGTTGGCGAAGACCTGGTGCTGACGCCAGCACAAATACTCGGCCAGATCGGGCAGACCGACGTCGGAGGCGATGAGCGCCGCGTAGTTGAGGACCCCGCAGGCGCGGGCCACCAGGTCGTGGTGGCTCGCACCTGCGGGCGCGACGGTCAGCCCGGTGAGGTGGTTGATGCGCTCCTCCAAGGGGAGCGCGGGCGCCTTGGTACGGCGGACCAGCGGGATACGGCTGGCCATCGCGGGGATCATCGGCTCAGCCCTTGCGCGCCCAGTCGACGACCAGTCGGCTGTACGGCTTGTCGACGACGAAGCGCGGGTCGTCCGCCGTCAGCCGGTCACGCGAGTCCGCGACGGCCATCCGGAAGCCCGGCTCGGCGGCGTCGTTGCCGCCGGTCGCGTCCCAGTCGCGGATCTCGCTCACCACACGCTCGGCGAGGCCAGCGCCGCCCTCGCCGTGGCCGATCACGCCGACCTCCCAGTACCGGCCCTTCTCGTCCTCGCCCTCCCGGATGCTCAGGTACGCGAGCGACCCGCCGTCGAGGGCCGCCATGGACCCCCACCCGAAGTGCGGGGTGAACCCGGGGCGCTGGCCCGGCAGCCGGGAGAGGCCGTTGGGCAGTACGCAGGCCAGGTACAGGTACAGCCACTCCCAGGCGGACCCCTGCCGGAACTTCACCCCCGTGTAGATCTTGGTCTGCTGCTGGTCGAGGACGGTACGCAAGGCGTCGCGGTCGACGTCCTGCTCGCTGAACGTCTCCAGGCGCACGTTGCCCTCGCCGGCCATCGGCACCAGCGTGTACACGTCGTCGCAGACGCCCTTGCGCAACGGGATGAAGGTGGCCATCTCGCAGGAGACGGTCTTCCACGTGTCGCCGTCCCGTTCGAAGGCGAAGCTCCGGGAGATGCTGCCGCGGATCCGCATCGGCAGGACCAGGCGCCCGCCGGGGACGAGCTGGTCGAGGATCTTCACGGGGACATCACCGGCGCCGACGGTGAAGATGATCCGGTCGTAGGGGGCGTGTTCGGGCAGCCCGGCCGCGCCGTCGGCCATGACCGCGGTGGCGTTGTCGACGCCGGCCTCGGCGAGGTGCCGGTTCGCGCCGGCGACGAGGTCCTGGTCGACGTCGAGCGTCCACACCTGCCCACCGGGGGAGACGATCTTGCCGAGGAGGGCGGCGTTGTAGCCGGTGGCCGCTCCGGCTTCCAGGACCTTGTGACCGGGATGGGCGCCGAGCTGTTCGAGCTGGGTGGCGACAATGGACGGCGCGGAGATGCAGGAGATCATCTCCCCGTGCTCGTCGTGCTTGATCGGCACCGCGTCCTCCTTGTACGCGCTCTCCAGGTCGACGCCGGGCAGGAAGGCGTGCCGGTCCGTGGTGCGGAAGGCGTCGATGGCCGCCTGGCTGCGCAAGTGGCCGCTGTCGGCGAGCCGCTGGGCGAGGGCTTCGCGCAGCTGGTTGGGGTCAGTTACGGGTGTCACGGTGGTCTCCATTCGAGGGAGGCTAGGGTCCGCGGAGGCGGACTTGCGGGTAGACACGTCAGCTCCTTCTTGGGTGGAGAAGGCGACGTGACGGCCGAGCCACGCGGTGGCGGCCTGCACGTCGGCGGGCACGCCTGCGCGGTTGAACGCGAAGATCGCGTGATGGGCGATAACTGCTCGGATTCCGCGTATCAGTCGGCCGTCGGATGCGAGCCGGCGCAGACGGCGGCCGGCGTCCTCGAACGCTGCGACGCGCCCGACCCAGCTCGCCTCCGCGTCGGGGCGCAGGGCGGCGTCCGCGTTCATCAGCCGCCGCATCGCTGAGACGGCCATCTCCAGCGCGGGGCCCTGGGGCGGGGTGACGGGGGGCCGCAGGGCGGCCCACTGGGCGTAGACGTCTCCGGCTTCGAACGGGTCCAGCCCGGTCCCGCGGATCATGGCGGACAGCAGCATCACGCTGCGCTCGCGGGCGCCGAGGGTGCCGGTCTCGGCGAGCGCGGCCGGGCTGTCGGCGCAGAACACGTCGTGCGCGACGTCCATGCCTTCGGGGCCGCCGAAGGCATGCGTCTCCGGCTCGTAGATCCCGCCCGTCCAACCGGTGATGACGCCGTCGGCGACGAGCTGGTCCAGCAGGCCGGTGGCAGGCTGTTCGGTGCGCAGACGCACGCCGGCGTCCTTGCGCAGGAAGTGGAAGCGGTACCCGGACAGCGAGGTCGCCAGGGCCCGAGCGGCGTCCGTGTGCGGGTTGGGCAAGGTTACGGATGTGTGCCACCAGGACGTGGCCGGAGGGATCGGCAGGTTCTCGTCGTCGAAGGCCATTCGTAGGAAACTCCTTGCACGTCGGCAGGTTCGGGGGTCAGGTGAGCAGGAGGGCGCGGCTCCAGCCGGTGGCGTCGGCGGCCTGCAGGGCGAGTTGGGCTCCGGCGCGGCCTTCCATGAAGCCGAGCTTGGGCAGGCGCTCCCAACCGGTGGCCAGCCGTCGGTGCAGGTCCTGGATGATCGGGCTGAAGCGGTTGGGTGCGGCGCTGTCGGCGGCGACCGCGCGGGTGAGCGTCAGCAGCCCGGCCCAGCCGTGGCAGAGCGTGGAGTCGGTGATGCGGGCGAGGTGCAGCGGGTCGGTCAGGAGGGTCTCCACGGTGTCCTCGGCCGCCCGGCGGCGGGCAGGGTCGCCGAGGGCAAGCGCGGCGAGCTGCTGGGCGCGGGCGATGCCGGGCCCGCCGTAGCACCAGGACTGGCGGGCCGGTTCCGGCGCGGGCGGCTGCTCGGCGTCCAGGTGTGCTGCGGTGGACCAGTAGTGGGCGCCGTGCCGGTCGAGCCAGGTCGCGAAGGTGCCGACGGCCTCCTCATGACCGGGGACGCGGATGCCTTCGCGCAGGGCGAGGGAGAGCACGGCAAGGGGCCCGGCGATGCCGTGAGCCATGCCGTTGTTGCCGTGCCCGCCGGCCATCTCCTTCCCGTCGGGGCCGACAGGCGACCACCACCCGGGCAGTGTCCGGCCGTCACCGGGGCTGGGGCGGGCGAGCGCGACGAGGCAGGTGAGCACGTCGGGCAGCCGGGCCGCGGGCGGTTGGCGGGAGAGCAGGAGGGCGGCGAGTCCGGTCATGCCGCGGATGAGGTCCCATTCGGCGAGGTGGGGCAGCGCGCCGGCCGCCTGGCGACGGTGGGCGGCAGCGAGCCGGGCGTCCACGACGCGGTCGACGGCCGCGCGGACGTCGCCGCCAGCTCCGTGGACGCGGGTCAGGACGAACTCCAGGGCGGGTGCGCCGTGGAAGAGGCTGGCGTTACTGCCGGTGCTGACCCCGCGGGCGGTGGCCTGGGCGAGGTGGCGGCGGGCGGTGGACAGGTCACGGCGCTCGATGTCGAGCAGGGCCATCCCCAGGGCGCCCTCGGACAGGTCCTGCGTGCGGGGCACGGTCATCGTGGTCATGAGCGCCTGGCCAGGGGGACGACGATGCTGTGGGCCCGGCCGCCGATCCACCCGTCGGCGGCCGGCGGGGGCGCGTCGTGCAGGGTGGCGATGCCGAAGGGGCTGGCGTCCAGGTGCGCGCGCAGGAGGTCCAGGTCGATGTCGCGGGACAGGTTGAGGGGCAGTTGCTGGTCGTCCTCGACGAGCAGGACCCGCTCCGGCATCCGGAACCGGGCACGCCAGGCGTGGAGTTGGTCGGCCCACTGCTGGAGTGGTGCGGTGCGGGCGGGCAGCGTGCGGCTGTGGATTTTCCAGCGGGCGGCGGTGAGGATGGTGCGCCGGTAGGTGAGGGCCGGGGTGAAGGGCAGGGTCCAGGCGGCGCCCCAGTCGAACCAGGTCACCTGCGGGGAGGTGGCCCTGCTGATCTCGCCGAGGAAGCGGGCCATCGGCGGGGTGTAGTTGTTCCACAAGAAGTTGATGGCGGTGGGGGCCAGTAGCTCCAGCGGCTTGCCCGTCGCGGATTCCACCAGCTGGGGGCGGCCGTCGGTGACGGTGACTGCCAGGTCGCGGGGGAAGAGGACGTGCGGGGCGGGGCGGCGGAATTCGCCGACGCTCACGATCCGGGGCAGGGCCTGGGGCGCGCGGGTGAGCAGGTCGGCCGCCACCCGTCCGGCGTGGAAGGAGAGCTGCGCGAGTTCCGCCTCCGGATCGACGGTGGGCAGATGTGCGTACGTGGCCTCAATGCCGGGGAACAGGTGCCAGAACCGGCCGGTCATCGATCCGGCCGAGCGGGAGACGGTCAGCACACGAAGCCGGAAGTCACCCCGGTCCAGGGCAGGGCCGGAGGAGGCGTGGACCTGTGCGGCAAGTTCGAGGTGGGGCGCCACCTCGCGAGGCTTGCCGCCGGCCGCTGCCTCCAGTTCCTCGATCATCACCCCGGTCACCGTGACGGTGCGGGTGCCTTCGGCGGCGGCGGTGCCGGTCAGCTCCAGCAACAGGCGGTCGCGCCGGGACATCGGCCGAGGGGGTTCGCTCGCCGTGACAAACCCGACCGGGAAGCCCACGCCCCGGTCGGGGTCCGTCGCCACCTCCACCGGCACCGCGGTGTTCTCGCCGTAGCGCTCGGTGAACTGCTCGATCCACCGGCGCCAGGTCGGTGTCCCGTTCGGATGGGTGACCAGGCGGGCCAGGACGGTCGCCGCGGTCTCCGCTTCGGTCAGCACCTGCTCGGGCAGCCGCACGTCGGCGTCCAGCCGCAGGTCGCATGCGGCCCGCAGGCCGGCTGTCTGAGCGCGCGCCGCAGGCGGTAAGACGTCGGTGGGATCGGCGACGGTGGCGGGCGCGCGCAGCGAGGAACGCAACAGCCGCACCCGCAGCAGTTCACTGAGCAACCGGTCACGCGCGGTGCCGTCCACGGCGGGGAACTCCGCGGCCAGCTTCTCTGACAACTGGCGGTACGCGATGGGTGATCGGGCCAGGTCGAGCACGAGACGTAGTGCGGGGCTCAGAGCGAGGCAAAAGGCGGCGTCTCCCTCCGAGGGCACGTGGATGTGCCGGTCGCGCTGCCGGATCAGGGTGTTGACGCAGACCTCGGCGTCGGCCATGCGCGCCGCGTCGCTCTCCCAGGCGCTGAGCATTTCCTCGAGACCGACCGGCTCGGGGCGGGCCACGGCCTGGTGCTCGTCGCCGATGCGGACGGATGTGGTCTGGTCGAAGCCGAGCGGCGCGACGCCGGCGAACAGGCCGAAGGGGGTGGAGCGGCGTGTGTAGCGGATCGCGTAGCGGGCGGTGGCCAGCGCCGCCCGGCGCATCCGGCGCGCCTTCGGCGTGTGGCCGTCGATGATGGCCCGCACCTGCTCGGCGAGGTGAGGGGTCGTCTGCGACACGGTCTGGCGGAAGTCGGTGTCGGACCACACCGTACGCAGCCAGGCGCGCCACTCTTCCACGGGCGCCGTGGTTGACGGCCAGAGCGGCATGGTGGGCTCGGTGGTGTGCGCCGCGGCGCGCAGCATGGCCTGCCCCGCGGCCTCGTACAGAATGGGCCGTCGCCGTGTCATCAGGGCTCTCCTCATCTTCTGGCGTGGCGGGCTGGGCGGGCCGGACGGGGAGAGTCCCCGTCCGGCCCGCGTTGCCGAGGTGTCCCGGCTTACGAGGTGGTGCAGGCGCTGGGGCAGGAGCTGCCGCAGGTGTCGCCCGTGCTGCACATCAGGACCGTCTCGGTCGCCGGCGTGCCCTCGATGAAGGTGATGTCGAGGACGAACGGGTCGTCGTCGGTCTTCGCGAGGTTCGCCTGCGCGGGAGCGGTCGGCCTCTCGGCCTGAATGGCGGTCATACATGCCTCCTAGGAGTGGGTGGTGCAGGATGCCGAGGCCCGGTCGGACCCCGGGGTCTGCCACCAGACGGCGACGGGCGGCGAAGGCGCCTGCGTGGTCGCGCGCCGGGGAGTCGGGGTGGTGCCGTCAGGCCGTAGCGGCCTGGGCCCGGGGAGGATTGCTGGCGGCTTGGTCTAGCACCCGGGTGAAGTGCTCGGCCTGCTCATCGCCCTCGGCCTCCTCGGCTCGGAGGCTGCCGAACCGCTTCCAGTACCGCTGGCAGACGTCGCTCTCCATCAGCTGCGCGGCGTACCACGGCAGGTGCCCGGTGCGGACGAAGCCGAGGCGGTTGCGCAGGCTGAGCATGCAGATGAGCTGGTTGGCTTTCAGCAGCTGCATGTACTCCTCGACGTCCATGTCCTCGGGCGTCCAGAGCTTGGCGAGGTCGGGGTTGGTGGAGATCTGGGCCAGCCAGTCGAGCTGGTTGCGGGCGAGAACCGTCTCGTTGCGCTGGGCCTGGTGCCGCGCGTCCTGCCTGAGCCGGGCGGCTCCGACCATGGCGCTGGTGAGGGAGACGGCCGCACCGGCAGCCAGGACGGCGGTGGTGAGCTTCATCGGTCAACGATCCTTTCGCAGGGCGGAGTGGCGGTCGGCAGGCCGACTGGTGGAGAACCTGGGGGGCGCGTGTTCACGCCGCCCCCGCGAGGACGACGGTCAGGGCTTCAGCGGCAGAGTGGTCCGGCCTGTAGCGGCGGCGCACCGCCTTGAGAGCGATGGCAAGCGGCGGCAGACCCACGGTCGCCCTGCGCGCGTCGACGGACGCCGGCGCGCGCAGCGGGCACAGCTCGATCCCGTCGGCGCTCAGCAGGAGCTGGGTGCCGTACTCCTGGTCCTGGCCGGTGTTGATGAGGGTGCGGTCGTGCAGGTGTGCCCAGTGGTGGACGAGCGCGTCGTTGGACTGAACCGCTCGTTCCAGCAGTCTGGTGGCGGCGCGCTGGAAGCCTGAGTTGTCGTCGCTGTGCAGGGCGATGCGCCAGGCGGCGCGGGCGCCGGAAACGCCGACGAGGCGGTGTCCGGGCCAGTCGTGCTCGGCCAGGATGCGACGCAGCACGTTGGTGTTGGCGTGGTCGGTGTGCCGGCCCTGCCCGAGTTGGACGGCGTCGAGCTGGTCGCGCACGCGCTTGGCCCGGTGCGCGGCCGACGCCTGTGCGCGGGCGATCAGCTCGCGGGCGAGGTCGGGTCGCTGTGGCTGGTCGGTTGTCACGCGGGGCTCCGATCGTCCCCTGCCGGATAAGGAGCGTGGGCCTGGCAGCTGATCAGTGCGCTGAGTCCGGGGCGGTGCTCGGCGGCCAGTTCGAGGCGGGCGACGCGGTCCCCCTCCCGGCCCGGACCGGAACCCCGCACGTCCCATCCCATGTCCGTGAGTCGACGCAGCAGGGCGGCGATGGGCTCGGCTTGGAGGGCGTGGCGGGCCAGGATTTCGGCCCGTACGAGCGGGAGGCTTAGCCGGGCGGCGAGGTCGGAGGCCCACAGGGTGATCAGCCGGGTGATGTCGTCGGGCTGGTCGGGCAGGGTGTGGACGCGTCCCAGGCGGAGGCAGGGGCCGTCGCCCCAGCTGAGGCCAGGATCGTGCGCGGGGACCATGCAGGCGAGCAGCTTTCCGTCCTCGAACAGACCGGCCGAGTTCGTCTGCGGGTCGCGGAACAGGGTCGGCACGTCGGCTTGGGCGGGCACCGGGAGACCGCGCAGGGTGAGCCAGCGCTGCCGGTCCTGCACGAGAGCCGCGGCTTCCGCGCGCTCGGCGTCCGTGCGTAACGTGCGCACCGTGTATATGGCGCCCGGGTACTTTGGCGCGGACGAGGTAGCAGCCGGAGGCTCCTCGCGGGCCAGGGGAGTGGGGGGCCTTTTCACTGGCTCGCTCCGCTCCGCGCCGCTGGGTCGGTCGGCAGCAGCTTCCAGCCGTGGGCAAGGATCACCAGGTGGGTGGTGTCCCGCGCGCCTGTGTCGGCGAGGAGTTGGTCGAGTGCGGCGCGCTGGTCGGCGGGGGCGAGCTTGGCGGCGACGGCGATGCCGCGGGGGTCGCTGTGCTCGGCGACGGCTCGGAGCAGCAGCCGCTGCTCCGGGGTGAGGGATGGCGCTGGCCGGTCCGCCGTGGGTGGGGCCACCTGCTGGGTGGCGAACATGCGGTGCACGATCACCGGAGGCTTGCAGCGGGGCGGGCAGTGGAGGCTCTCGCGGATGTCGCGGAGGTACTGGCGGACGGTCACGGGTGACAGGACGGTCTGCGTGGCAATCTCTTGGGCCGTGAGGCCGTTCGCGAGGTGCTGGGCGACGCGCTGCAGGGTCGGCGTCAGGGGCGTGATCGGTGCACTGGTCGTCACGGGCGGGGTCACGGTGTCTCTCTCGGCTGGGTGGATGGTCACGGGGAGGGGTGCCGCCGGTCCCCGCGGGGGACGGGGGCCGGCGGCACGGGCCCGTGCGCGGCGGTGGGGAGTCACGGGGTGCCGCGCACGGGGGCTCATGCGGCCGTCGGGTCGGGTCGCGCCCAGGCGGCTTCGGCAGCGAGGCGTTCGGACCACTGGATGTGGTCTTCGTCGAAGGCGGCATCGGCCAGGCGGATGCGCTGGACTTCGCCGGTACCGGCCGGTGGGTAGGTGTGCTGGATGTCGCGCCACAGACGCTGGAGGACGTAGTCGCGGTCGAGGGCGTGGGCGCCGTGCAGTTCCATGGCGTCCTGGGCGGACTGCATGGCCCACTGGTGGCCGAGGTATTTCGAGTTGATCAGGTCGGCGTCGCAGGGCAGGCCCTGGTCGAGGAGGTGCACGGCCTGGTAGGCGAGTATCCGGCCGGCGCGCAGGCGGGCCTCCATGCCGCCGATGCGGTCCCGCAGGACGGGCAGGTCGGACAGGGCGCCCCGGTAGCGGGCTCGGGTCTTGAGCCGACTGGTGGTGGTGTCCACGACGGCTTCGTGGATGCCGAGGCTGACGGCGGCCAGGTTGGGGCGGCCGTAGAGGATGCTGCTGCTCTGGGCCACGGCCAGTCCCTGGCCGACCTCGCCGACCACGTTGTCTTCGGGGACGCGGACGTGGTCGAGGTCGAGTCGGCCGGCGGAGAAGCCGTGCAGGCCGAGCCCGGCACGGTGGTCGGGGACGCAGAGCCTGGGGCGGTCGGCTTCGACCATGAACGCGGTCAGGGCCTGGGAGGTGTTCACGCCGGGTGCGGCGGTGCGGGCGATGATGAGGTGGGCTCCGGCGAGGTGGCTGTTGCCGATGTGGGTCTTGCTGCCGGTGATCACCCACTCGGTGCCGGCGCGTTCGGCGGTGGTTTCGATGCCGCCGATGTGTCCGCCGGCTTGCGGTTCGGTCACGGCGATCGACAGCAGCAGGGACCCGTCCGCGACCCGGGGCAGCCAGCGGCCCTTCTGCTCGTAGGTGGCGAAGTGCAGCAGGGCGCCGACGGGGATGAGGGTGGCCTGCAGGATGGCCGCGGCAGCCGCCGAGGCCCGCGCGATGCGGTGGACCAGGATGGTCTTGGCCACGTGTCCGGCGCCCAGTCCGCCGAAGGCGGCCGGGACGGTGACGGCGAACCAGCGCCGTGCGGCCATCAGGCCGGCGACCTTGCGCTCCACTTTGCCCGGAGCGGCCTCCATCCGCGCGGCGCGCGGCGCGACGTGCTCGGCCGCGAAGGAGTCTGCCTCCTGCCACAGCAGGTCGTGGCGGGCGGTGAGGTAGGGACGCAGCGCCGGCGGAGGCGTGGTGGGTGTGGCGGACATGGTCTCCCTCTCCCTGGATGAAGGTCGCGACGCGGAGCGGCCGGGGATCGCCTACGGCTCCCGGGTGGGGGCGTGTAACGGCCTAGCGGACGAGGGCCCGGGACATGTGGTCCATCACCTGCGTGCCGGTGTTGATGGTGATGTCCCTGATCCGTCGGGCCTCGCTCAGAGGCCGTTTCTCGGGGTCGATGACGCACACCGTGCCCAGGACGGTGCCGCTTTCGTGGATCAGCGGGGCGCCGAAGTAGGAGCGGATCCCGACCGCGTCGACCACCGCGTTACCGCTGAAGCGCGGGCTGGCGTGTACATCGTGTAGCGGGAGGGCCTTCTTGCGGGCCATGACCTCCGGGCACCAGCCGTGGTCGCGGCTCATGGTGCGGCCGACGATCACGTACCCGCTGTCGGCGGGCGGCTGGTGCAGCCCGACGAAGGTCTGCTCCTCCAAGCCCAGGTTGACGAAGCCGTACAGGAACCCGGCCTGCTCAGCCATGTCGCGGGCCAGCTCATCGAAGTCCTCGTTGGCCACGGGCGGCACGCCCAAGAGGTTGAGCAGCTCGTAACGCCGCGCCAGCTCCAGCGACTGCTGGGGCGACTGGCGGGTGAGGGCGGTGGTGGGCGGGGCAGGCTGGCCGCGTGCGACGTCCCGCATATCGCGTCGCGGCAAGGACCGGGTGGGCGGGGCTTCCTGCGGCGCGCGGTAGAGGTCGCTGGGGTGCTGTGGCATCAGGCGTCCTGGAGGTTGGTGGAAGGAGCGTGACCAGCGCGGGTGGTAGCGGCGCTGTTCACGGCGTGGTCGACGAGGGTCAGCAGGACGCCGGCGACGTGGTTCGGGTCGCGGGCGTCGCAGGTGACCACAGGCACGGCGGCGGGAAGTTCGAGAGCGGTGCGGACCTGCTCGGGGTGGTAGCGGTGCGCCCCGTCGAACTGATTGAGGGCGACAACGAAGGGCAGACCGATGTCTTCGAAGAAGCTGACGGGGGTGAAGCTGCTCTCCAAGCGGCGGGTGTCGACCAGGACGACCGCGCCGACGGCGCCGCGGGAGAGGTCGTACCAGAGGTCGACGAAACGGTCCTGGCCCGGCGTGCCAAACAGGAACAGCTCCAAAGGCATCGGCGCGTCGGGCAGGCTCAGGCGGCCGAAGTCGAAGGCGACCGTGGTGGTCTCCTTCGCCTCGATGCCCGCCAGACTGTCGACGTCCGCGCTCGCCTCGGTCAGGTACTCCTCCGTGCTCAGCGGCGTGATCTCACTGACGGCGCCCACGGCGGTGGTCTTGCCCGCGCCGAAGCCCCCGGCGATCACGATTTTCAGCACCGTCGGCGCACCGGTCCGCAGGAGCGGCGAACTATGCGGCACCGCGGCCGGGTCATCCGGCCTGGGGACAGGCAACGGCATCAGGCCACTTCCTCTTCGAGCCCGCTGACACGGCTGCCAGCAGCTGGGGAGACGGACCGGCCCTGGGGGTAGGCAACGGCATCAGGCCACTTCCTCTTCAAGCCCGCTGACACGGCTGCCAGCAGCTGAGTAGACGGACCGGAGCCCGCACCGGTATCGGCATAGGACTGGGCCAGGGGGACGACGAGGGCGTCGGCGTCCATGAGGTCGGACACGAGGATTTTGACGGCGGTGACGGGCCGGCCAAGGCGGCCCGCCAGCTCGACCACCGACCGCCGGCGCTCCCGGCACAGGGCGAGGATCTCCTCGCACTCCTCGGCCTGCGCCGGGCCGGGCCTGCCCGCTCCGGGCTCCAGCACGGTTTCCAGACCGAGCAGGTGCCGCGGCTTGGTACGCCCGCGCGTCAGGGTGTAGGTCCGCACGAACGCCGACTCCTCGGCCGCGCGACCGTACGTGGTCACCGGACCTCTCCGCCCGCGCCGACACGGACGGGGATCACCATGTACGGGGCGAACTTTTGGACCAGGCGCCCCATCTCGAACCCGACGGTGCCCGCGTCGGCGTCTCTGGCGGCGATGACGGCGAGGATGGTGTCCACCTCACCGCGTTCGTTGCCGGGATGGGTGTCGAAGGCCGCGCTGCGCCCGGCGCTCTGGACGAAGAACAGGCAGTCGTCTCGCTCGATGATGACCTGGCCCGCCGGCCTCTTCTTCCCGCGCGGACCGGTGATGTTTGCCGCGAGTGAGGCCACCCCGCTGAAGGCGGCCGACAGTTCGTCCGCCCAGTCCTTGTCGACATCGCTGTCCAGCAGACGCAGCCCGTCACGTGAGATCAGGACGGCGTGTGTGACGCCCGGTGTCTCGGAGGCGAACTGACGCAGCAGCCAGACCATGCTGTCCCGCTGTCCGCTTGTGGTCGTCGCGGATGCGGGCGTGCCGTCGGTCACGTTGCTGATCGGGGGGTGGGTGCTCATAGGGATCGCTCCAGAAGGGGAAGGGCCAGCGGAAGCCACGGGCCACCGGGAACGCGGAAGGACGAGGGTCAGGGCCTGGGGTGTTCTGTTGTGGGGGAGCCGGCGGTCCCGCTGGCTTGGAGGCCGTTGCGGAAGGCGGCTGCGAGCCCGGGCGTCGTCGCGGCCACGGGGGCTTGCTCCCGCTCGTGTGGTGGACGGAAGGGCTCCGTCCGGCGTGTGCGGGTGGGAAGAGCGGGCGCGTCGGCCGACTGACCCGCTTTTGCGGTCGGCTCCCCAGTTGCGCCGGGATGTGCGACCTGTGCTGCCCTCGGGGCGGCGGGGGTCGCGGCGGCCTGCTGCGGCTGCCGCCCGGAGGGTCGGGCTTCCTCGGGCGGCGGGGCGCCCGCGTCCTCGACCGATGGAGTTGCTACTAGGAGCCGTGTCGGTATGACGACCAGGGCGGTGGTGCCCCCCGTCACGTTCTCCTGCAGGAGCACGGACAGCCCGTGTGACTGGGCGATCTTCGCGGCGACCAGCAAGCCGAGCTGGCCAGCTCGGACTTGGCCGCTGACGTCGACCTCGTCCGGGGTCTTGAGCAGGTGATTCATCTGCGCCCGCGTTTGCGGATGCATGGGGATGGCCCGGTCCTCGACCTCGATGGCCAGCCCGTGTGGCACCCGCTGCGCCCGCACCATCACCTTCGTCGCTGGATCGGAGCATTCGCAGGCGTTCTCGATCAGCTCGGCCAGCAGGTGCGTCAGGTCCGGGCCGACATGGCCCGGAAGCCCCAGTTCCACGCCCACGGAGCCGGCCGCGACGGCGACCCGCGGGTACTGCACGACCTCGGAGACGGCGCCGCGCAGGACTGTCGTGACGGGAACGGGTCGGCGCACGTTGCGCAGCGATTGCCCGCCCAGCACCGCCGTGCTTTCGACCTGGCGGCGCATCCGCGTCACGAGGTGATCGATCTCGAAGATCTTGGCCAGCAGCTCCGGGTCGTCGGTCAGCATCTCCAGTCGGCTCAGTGCCTGGAGTGCCTTGCTGACCAGGGCGTGCTCGCGCATGGCCAGGCGCCGGAGCACTTCCAGGAGGACGACGGATTGGGACTCGTCGTGCACACGGATCAGCGATGCGATGGCCTGCGCCTGGAGGACACTCAGCGCGTTGTCGATCTCGGTCGTCGCAGTGGGCGACTGCTGCGTCTGTGGGTCCGGCAGCGATGGGCGTTTCCCGCGGCACAGCTCGTCCGTCGACCACAGCACCGACTTCTCGACGGCCGCCGCCGCCCCTGCGACCGCTTTCAGCGCCGCTGCCTGGGACTCCTCTACAGCCGACTGCACGGTTCTGGCGACGGTGCGCGCTCCACGAGCCGCCGCCGCGACGACCCCCGTCAGTCCGCAGACCAGATAGACCAATACCCAGCCGGGTCCTACGGCGGCCACCGACCCGAGAGCGAAGGCGGCGCCCAGCACCGCGGCAAGGAGCACCAGAGGCAGTGCCACGGCGCGGCGGGCGAGGCGCAGGGTGTCCGCGTCGACCGGGGGCCGCCGTCTGCGGTGGCCGGTAGCGGCCGGCCGTGCCGGGGAGGCGCTGTCAGGCATGGGAATCCTCGTCAGGGGGTGGGGGGGCTATGCGTGCTGCGGCGTCAGGTCTGCGGCGTTCTGGAGCGTGCTGCGGGAGGTCGAGCGGGGCGCAGGAATCGCGACCGCGCCGTGGCGGGGAGAGGAATGCGTCGCCATCTGCTGAAGGAGCAGGGCGCTTTGGATCAGGCCCATGTGGCTGAAGGCTTGCGGGAAGTTGCCGAGCTGGCGTTGCTGGACGGGGTCGTACTCCTCCGCTAGGAGCCCGAGATCGTTACGCAATGCCAGGAGGCGCTCGAAGAGGCAGCGGGCTTCGTCGAGGCGGCCGGTCAGGGCGAGGCCGTCGACGAGCCAGAAGTTGCACAGGAAGAAGGTGCCCTCGTCGCCGGTCAGGCCGTCCACCCCGGTGCGTTTGCCGCGGGTCGGGTACCGGTACACGAGTCCGTCGTCTGTGGAGAGTTCACGACGTACGGCATCCACGGTGCCGATCACGCGCGGGTCGTCGGGCGGCAGGAAGCCGGTGCGGGGGATGAGCAGCGTGGCAGCGTCCAGTTCCTGCGAGCCGTAGGACTGGGTGAAGGTGTTGCGCACCGGGTCGAAGCCCTTGTCACAGACCTCCTGGTGGATCGTCGCCCGCAGTCCGACCAGAGGGGCCAGATCCATGTCGAGCGCGCCGGCCTCGGCCAGGCGGATGGTGCGATCGACCGCCACCCAGGCCATCACCTTGGAATGGACGAAGTGCCGGCGAGCCCCGCGGATCTCCCAGATGCCCTCGTCGGGCTCCTGCCAGCGCTGCGCCAGGTGCTCGATCAGCCGCTGGTGCAGGACCGCGGTGTCGGCGCAGTGGGCGACACCACTCTGGTGCGCGACGTACAAGGTCTCGATCACCTCGCCGTACACGTCCAGCTGCAGCTGGTTCGCCGCGCCGTTTCCGACCCGTACCGGGGCCGAGCCCTCGTACCCGGGAAGCCAGGGCAGCTCCCGCTCCCGCAGGTCACGCTCTCCGGTGATCCCGTACATGATCTGCAGGTTCTCCGGGTCCCCGGCCACAGCACGCAGCAGCCATCGCCGCCATGCCTGTGCCTCCTGCCGGTACCCGGTCCCCAGCAGTGCGGCCAAGGTGGTGGAGGCGTCGCGCAGCCAGGTGTATCGGTAGTCCCAGTTCCGGTCACCGCCGATCTCCTCGGGAAGTGACGTGGTCGGCGCTGCGACGATGCCGCCGCTCGGCCCGTAGGTCATGGCTTTCAGCGCGATCGAGGACCGGACCACGGCCTCGCGGTAGGGCCCGTCGTAGGTGCACTCCTGCGTCCAGTCCTGCCAGAAGGCGAGCGTCTCGGCGAGGGCGGTCTCGGGGGCAGCAACGCCAGGGGCGGCTGCATGGGACAGGCACCAGCTGAGCACGAACGCCACGCTCTGTCCGGCGGCGATGGTGAAGGCGCTGACGACGACGCCGTCCTTCTCCACCTGCGGGACGCAGGTATCGAGCCACAGAGCGTCCGCGCCGGCCTCCGCGACCATGCGCCCACCGACCTCGTGGATCCACGGGCTGACGCTGCCGTATCCCGGTCGAGGACGCATGGCCGAGACCATCTCCACTTCGCCGGTCAGGCCCTCAACGATCCGGATCACCTGCGGGGCCCCGTCGCGCGGCGGCATGAAATCCAGGACGCGGACCGAACCCGTCGGGGTGCGCCACACCGATTCGAGGACGAGCGAGTCACCGCGGTACTGGCGCTCAGCGACCTTCTCTGAACCCCTCCGGCCTGCGGACGGCGCCGGAGAGATCTGCCAGGAGCCGTGCTTCTGCGTGCCGAGCAGACCGGCGAAGACGGCCGGCGAGTCGAAACGGGGCAGGCACAGCCAGTCCATCGAACCGTCATCGCAGACGTGGGCACTGGTCTGTGTGTCGCCGATCAGGCCGTACTGCTCGATGCGCGGAAGCCGATTCATCGTGTGGATCTCCGTGAGCCCCGCAGGTTCGGGGCCGTATCAGGGCCGTCGCAGCGGCCGGGAACGGTGGGCGGTAGGTAGGTCCGTGTTCACCAGGTAGGGAGGGAGCGCCGGGCGGCGGCAGGTGCTCGGCGGCCCGTGCAAGGTCGGCCGTCCGCTCGCCGCGAAGCATTAGCCAGGCCGTCGGCCCGAGGACCAGAGCGATGACGACGGCACCGGTCACCGTCATGTCCGCGGCACCGAAGCGGCGAAGATCAGGCAGGCCAGGGCGAGGGCGAAGACGGTGCCGCGCAGCACGTTGAGCGTTGGCCTCGGCCAACGCCGCCCGCCCTCCTTGCTGTTCGGCCCGGGACCGCCGCGTTCCACGTAAGCCGTCAGTTCCTGGGTGGCCTTGGCGAGCCTGACCAGGTGTACCCGGCTCGACACATAACCCTCCGGGATCCTGTCGGAGCAGAGCCGCTGCGCACGCAGCAGGGCGGGAACATGCGGAGCGGTCCGTGCACCCAACTGGGCAATGTGGCCGCGCAGAAGGCGAACGAGGTCCTCCACGTCGGCAGCGCTCTCGGGTAGTGGCGAATCTTCGCCCAGTACCAGTGTCACCGTCTCCGACGCGGCCACCACGTGATCGCGCTCCGGCGCCGGTGCCGCGGTGACGGGCGCTTGCCGCCCGCGCTCGCCCACGGGCTGGCTGCCGTCTCGGCGAGGAACCAGCAAAAGGCGCATGCCACAACTCCTGTTCGGATCAAGCCAAAGTGAGCCGAGATCGCCTGTCGGAGGCGTCGGTCGGCGTGCGATGTGAGTGATCTGGCCGCTACGTTGAGCGAACCGCGAATCCCGTTCGAGGGGTATGCCTTGGTGGACGGGAAGGTCGCCAAAGGCGCCAAAGATCATTACGGAACCGAGGGGCAGTCCATGGCCCGTGACCGCAACGTCGCCCTTGCCGCACTCCTGCGCGAAGCAGGCTGGTCCCAGCCGCAAGCAGCCGCCGCCGTTGCCCGCGTGGCGGCGGAGTGTGGAGTGCGTGAGCTGGAGGTGATCTCCCGCTCGCACATCTCCATGTGGGTGCTCGGCACGAAGCCGAGTGGCAGAGGGCCGCATATCCTGCGTGAGACGCTGTCCCGCAGGCTTGGCCGCCGGCTCTCCCTGGCCGACCTCGGGCTGGAAGAAGAGCCGACAGGCACGACCGACACCGGATCCGACTGGAGCGTCGACCCTCTGACCGCACTGGCCGAGCTGGGAAGCGACGACCTCGACATGCACCGACGCAAGCTGCTGGCCACCGCCGCCTACTCCGCAGTCGGCTTCGCCCTGCCCACCACTTCGTGGTGGGCAGCCGCCCCCGCCGCAGCGGCGAACCGCCGACCGTCCTCCTCGCGCTCGGTGACCCGAGCCGACATCGACGACGTCCGCGACCTCACGGTCTACTACTCCGCGCGCGACCAGCAGCGAGGCGGCGCAACCGGCCGCAAAGCCCTCGCCAGCCACCTGCTCGACGAGGCGGTGCCGCTGCTCGGTGGCCGATTTCGTACAGATCAGCTCCGCCGCGACACGCACTCTGCCGTCGCAGAGATGACGTACCTCGCTGGCTGGATGGCCTTCGACGCCGGCGAACACCGCACCGCCCAGCGCTACCTCACCATCGCCGCCCGGATCGCGGCGGAGGCCGGTGACGGACCGCTCGGTGGCCACGTCCTGCGCGCCCTTGCTCACCAGGCCGTCGACCTCGGGCACCCACGCAGGGCGCTGGCCCTGGCCGACGCCTCGATGTCTCGCGACCGCTACGGCCAGGCCAGCCACCGCGAGAAGGCGCTGTTGGCGATCGTTTACGCCCGCGCGCTCGCGGCTGACGGCGACCGCTCCGGAACCCTCGCGGCTATCAGCCGCGCGGAGCGGGACCTCGCCCGCGCCGACACCACCGAGACGCCGGCTCGCGTCGGCTTCTTCCAGGAAGCCTCCCTCGCCCACGAGACGGCCTGCGCGCTGCGCGACATAGGTCAGCCCCGCGACGCGGAGATCCACTTCAAGCGGAGTGTGGCCACGCGCCGGCGCCAGCAGTTCGCCCGCACCCACAGCGTGACGCTCGGCTACCTCGGTGCAGTCCAGGTTCAGCGGGGAAACCTTGACGAGGCGTGCGCAACCTGGAACGAAGCACTCGACGCCATGACGGGCGTCCAGTCCGGCCGGGCACGTGACGTCATCGTCCGGATCCAGAGCGATCTCTCGCCCGTCCGGCAACGCGGAGGCCGCCATGTCACCGAGCTGGATCGCCGGGCACGCGGCATGCTCCGGGCCATAGGCTGATCGCGACACGGACGTTCGATGCCCCATGGCAGCCCGCGGACCAGCATCGCCCGAGGAGAGGAACCAGTACCGGTGACGTCGTACGAGGTCGAGTCGATCGCAACGGTCGTCGGGGGACACACCCGCGTTCAGGACGACTACCAGGGTGGGGTTGAGTCGGTGATTCGACTCAACGAGGCGTACCCCCTCGAAACGCTGCGGGGAATCGACGAGTTCTCCCACCTGACGGTGACGTGGCGCTTCCACCTGGCGCAGCCCGAGGACGTGCAACTCCACGCCCGCAGCCCCAGGGGCAACGTGCAGTGGCCAGCGACCGGAACCTTCGTCCACCGAAATCATCGGCGCCCCAACCAGTTGGCTGTCAGCTACCCGAGGTTGCTGGGCGTGGACGGCCGCGACCTTCTGGTGACCGACCTCGACGCAGTCGACGGGACGCCGGTGATTGATCTGGCCCCCTACTTTCAGGAAATGGGGCCCCGAGGTTCCATCCGCCAGCCGGCCTGGCCGAGCGAGATGCTTGCCGACTACTGGCGCGATGCAGCGGAGCGCCCGAAGGCAGGCTTGCCGTAATTCCACGACGCTGCAGCTCGTGCGGGCGTACATCGCGCCCTGTCCGCGAGGGCGCGGAAGGTAGACCAGGAAGTACGAGCGATCTCGCTGACGTCGCCCTCCCAGAAGAGTTCTCGTGCGAGGGCCGTGCCTCAACCCGAAGCTGTCATTCGATTCTTCCGAGCGCAGCGTCGCTGACGATGAACCGCCGCCGGCCTTCGCGTCGGCCCCGGGGAACGGCGGCGAGTGCTGGCACATGATGGTGGTCCTTTCGGGTCTCGTCAGAGGCAGGGAGATTGCGGCTACGCCGAGTGCAGGATCGTGACCCAAACGTCTTTGCCGTGGGCCGTGGACGAGCAGCCGTATCTGTCGCTGAGCGTCTTGATCAACATCAGGCCGCGCCCGCCCTCGTCGTTGTCGCCTGCCGAGACGGGGGCTGGGAGCCAGGGGTGCGGGTCACTGACGCACAGGAAGACCCCGTCGGGGGTCCGGGTGAGGACGACCTTCGCTGGAACCGAGGACTCATCCTCCTTGCGGGCGTGCTGGAAGACATTCGTCAGTAGCTCGGACGCAGTGAGCGTGACCCGCCAGTCGAGTTCGGTCAGGCCCCACAAACGGAGGCACGCACTGACGAGGTCACGCACGCCCGAGACGGCAGCGGCTGTCAGAGCGACGTCGATTTCGCATGCTCCGGAACGCGTCCGGACCGCAGCGCTTGTGCCGTCCGTAAGGGTGTGTTGAGCCTCCATCAGGTCTGCCTTCACGGGGGGTCCCTCGTTCCACGAAATCTCTCCAACCGGCGCCGGATGCGGTGTGTACTGGGGTGGCGGCCGTGAGCAACCATTGAGCCAGGCCGACAGGACCGCGTGCAGATCTTGATTCGGAAACCTCGATCTTCCGTTTCGCGAGCGAGGAACAGCCCATGCCAAGACCCGAGAAGCAATTGACTCCGGACGCATCCCCGCGTGACTGGTTCGGTCATGAACTGCGGACCTGGCGTAAGAAGCGCGGCCCTCTCACGCACGCCGAGTTGGGCGCGAGAGTGCAGGTCAGCGGTTCACTCATTGAGAAGATCGAGAAGCGGACTGCTACCTGTTCGAAGGACTTGGCTGAGCGCTTGGACGAGGTCCTGCAGACGGGCGGAGTCCTCACCCGGGCGTGGGGGATGGTGTTCGGGCAAACGGAAAAAGCCCGTCCTGAAACGGAAAGTGCACCCACTGGCAGGGCGGAGGTGCCGGTTCAGGTCCATGAAGGCCGCATCCTGGGCAGAGGTAGTACTACACCTCCAAGCGGGAGCCCTGCCTCTGTGGACCGTCGCGCCTTCCTTGCCACGAGCGGCCTTGCCGCCATCGCCCCCATAGACCTCGCCCATCTCGTGACCCCAGCAGCCCCCCGGGAGGTCCCGACTCAGATCCGCCCGCGCGAGATCAGGCAACTGAAGTCGCTGGCCGATGTCATCCATCGCCAGGACAACGAGTACGGAGGCGGCGGCGCGGTGCGAGAACTCGCCCGCGGCGCCATCATGTGGGGAGCCTCCCTGCTGCCGGTGCCCTGCCCCGAGCCCCTGCGGCCTGAACTCCTGGCCTCTGTAGCTCGGTTAGGGGTTGTCGTCGGCGCCTCGCAGTTCGACGCGTACGCTCACGACGATGCCCGAGTCAGCTTCCGGCTAGCCGCTGAGTGCGCGGAAGAAGCCGGGGAGTGGCACCTGCGCGCCAAGACGTACTCGTTCATGGCCCGGCAGGAAATCTGGATCGGAGATCCGGATACTGGCCTAACTCACGCAGAGAAGGGTCTCGTGCGCTCCGACCGACTGACCGCGACCGAGCGTGCCATGCTCCACACCGCACGTGCCCGCGCCTTCGGCAAGATGCGTGACGTAGCCAACACCCTGCGCGCGGTTGGAGAATCCGATGCCGCGTTCGAACAGTCCGACCCGGCACAGGATCCGCCGTGGATGGCCTACTACGACTACGCCCAGCACCACGGCGACACCGCCCACGCGCTGTTCGACCTCGCGGTCCACGCGGACCAAGACCCAGGGCAGGCGGCCCGCCGCTTCGAGATCGCGGTGAAGGGGCACGGCAACACCTTTGCCCGCTCGCGCGCCATCTCCGAGACAAAGCTCGCTTCCCTGGTTATGGCCAAGGGCGACGATCCGCGGCACGCGGTCGTGCTCGGCCACCGAGCGCTGGACGACGTCGGCAAGCTAACCTCCTGCCGGGCCGCCGAGGACCTGCGGGAACTCGCCCGGTTCGCAGGCCGACACCGGAACCTCCCCGAGGCCAGCGACCTGCGCGAGCGCATCGCAGCTACGGTGCAGGCGTGACTACTTCACCCACGCCCACCCAAGCCGTACTTGAGGAGGCGTGCCATGCCGTTGGCCTCGACGCGACCAACGCCCAACCGATACGGATCGCCGAGAACGCCGTTTGGCGTCTGCCCGGGGGGATGGTGGTGCGTATCGCCCGGCCTGGCCAGGTCGCTGCCGCAACGCGCGAGGTTCAGGTCGCCCGCTGGCTGGCAGCCCAGGGCGTGCCCGCCGTACGCGCCCTTGATCTGCGGCAGCCGGTAGCAGCCAGCGGGTACCCGGTGACGTTCTGGGAAGAGCTGCCGCCACACGCAATCGGGACTGTCACCGACGTCGTCGTGCTCCTCAAGCAACTGCACGCCCTGCCGAAACCAGACCTGCCACTGGGTGAGCTGGACCCGTTCGTCCGGCTGGATGAGCGCATCGACGCAGCGAGCACGATTTCTGACGATGACCGGCTGTGGCTGAAGGGCCGGCTTGAGGACCTCAAGCAGCAATGGGCCTCAAGGCCGAAGGGCCTGCCGGAGTGTGTAGTCCACGGGGATGCATGGGTCGGCAACGTGGCGCGCACGGAGGCCGGCCCGATGTTGCTCGACTTCGAGCGCGCTTCGTTCGGCCCTCCGGAGTGGGATCTAGTGTCGACCGCAGTGAAGCTCACCACGACCGGCGCGGTGTCCGCCGAGGAGTACGCCGCGTTCTGCGAGACCTACGGCGCTGACGTCACGGAGTGGGAAGGGTATGAACTTCTGGCTGGCGCGCGAGAGCTGCGGATGACGACGTATGCCGCGCAGCACGCTGCCAGCCGTCCAGAGTGGCGGCGGGAGGCGCAGTACCGCATTGACTGCTTGCGCGGTCGGGCCGGGACGCCGCCGTGGCGATGGAAGGGGATCATGTAGCCCACTACCAGCTGATCATGAGTAGCAACAAGTCTCATGGGCAGCCTTACCCATTTTAGACGCATCGCTTGATCCGCCATCGGACCCTGTGCCGCGATGCCTCCGGATTGCAGAAGCGACGAATTCGCCTACGGCAGACAAGAAAGATCGCAGAAAGACTGGATAGTGGCGCGAGGGCATGTCAACGTACAACGTCCCGCAAAGTCCAGGCCAGACGGTGCCACCGCTCGGCTCCGCTCACTTCTTTGAAACCATTTGGGGTGGGCGTTGTGAGGGTTGGCCCGCTGGTGTGGCTCCCTCTTAGGAGGCCCGTCTGTCTGAGTCTGCTATTCGATCTGCTCGCTTCACTTCGCCCGTGCTCTTTGTCCTCGGTGGTCTAAATGTCTGGGGGGGGCGAACGGCCGGTAACTACCTCGCGGTCTCGACAGGGCTCTGTGTTTCCGCCTGCGCCGCCGTCAGCCTTTTCGGAGACAATCTCTTCCAGCGAGGCCACCGCGCAGATCGTGTCGTCCTCGCGCACGTGGCACGGCATCCGGGTGCCACAACGAGGCAGGTCGCACAGACCCTAGGGGTCCCTGAGCGCCGCGTCACGGCAAATCTCGACCGGCTCACGGGTGACGGTCCGCTGATGGTCGCCCCCAGACAGCGCTCCCGGAGCCTCGCGCTCACCTGCCGACTGTGAGGCCGAGCGGACACAGGGCCCGTGATGCGGCAGGCAACATAGCCGATGATCGCCGGTTCGCCAAACCGGCGACCGTGCGGACCATTGGCGCCGTACGTGCCGACATTTGGCGGCGACTCGGCGCGACATGGGCGTTCGTTGCCGCTTTCTGCGGGTGACGGCTACGGGTGTCCGAGTTCCGTGCAGTCCATCATCTCGTCTCAGGAGGAATATGAGGCGGCCGAAAGTCATCTTCGTACTCGGCGGACGACACGTGTCGAGGGCGATGCAGACCCATTCCTCGCCACATCCGGCGGTCCTTTGCGGAACCGGCCGGGTTCGCGTCCTGCTCGGACCCGTCCGGTCAGGCCGGCACCGGCGCCTTCAGCGTCTCGACGGCGCGGACCAGCGGGGCCAGTTCCGGGTTGCGCGCGGCCTCGTCGTGGGCCTCACGCAGCGCCGTGTCGTTGGTGGGCCGGGCCGCTTCGAGCTAAGGCCGCCCGCTCGACCTGGACGATGTCCTTCCCGGGGGCCCGTATTCCGGTCTGGTTGGCTTTGGAGTTGTGGTTGAAGGATCCGGCCATCGCATTGGCAGACACGACTGAGCCGACCGACGTTGAGCGGGGTTGGTGCGGTTGGTCGGTGTTCAGCCAAGCTCCCGCGGACGGACACGCACTTGGTCGGCGCCCTGAGGGAAAACGCGAGCTGGCCCACCACATCAGGAAAGGAACTTGAGATGCCCGAACCAATCAAGAAGCTGCTCCCAAACGCAAAGGGCCAGGTGCGCTACCGCTTTGTGGTGGACGCCGGCACAGATCCGGAGACGGGGAAGCGGAAGCAGCTCCGGCGTACCTTCAACACGCTGAGGGAAGCGAAGGCGGAGTACGCCCGCATCACCAGCAAGCGGCATGAAGGGACGTTCGTCCCGCCCAACAAGATCACCGTGAACGAGTGGCTGGATCAGTGGCTCGTGATGAAGGCCGAAGACCTGGAGCCGACCACGGTCTACAACTACCGGGTGACGCTGGATCGTGTACGCGGGAAGCTCGGGAACGTCCGGCTGCAGGAACTCACGGAGGACCATGTGATGGCGTGGATGCAGTGGGCTCTCCAGGGGGGCCGTGTGCGGGGCGGGAAGGCGGGAACGGGTCTCGGGGTCACGTCGGTTGACATGAGCCTGGCCAGACTGAAGGACGCCCTGAACCGCGCTGTCACGCGCGGTCTGGTGCCCGTCAACGTAGCCAGCGAGGTGCACATTCCGCTGAAGGCCCGGAAAGCGGAGCGGAGGACTAAGGAGGTTGTCCAGCCATGGAACGCCTCGGAGGTGGGTGCCTTTGTCGCTGCGATGAAGAGTGACCGCCTGTTCGCGCCGTTGCTGCTGTCCGTGATGGGGCTCCGTCCGGCGGAGGTCTGCGGCCTGCGGTGGTCGGACATCGACCTGGCCGCAGCCACGCTCAGCATCGCCAACACCCGGACCATGATGGGCAACCGCACGGTGGTGGAGAAGGACACGAAGAGCATGGCGGGGGAGCGTGTGTTGCCGATCCCGAGCCTCGTACGGGAAGCGTTGAAGACGTTCCGCGCCACCCAGGCAGTGGAGCGCCTGGCGGCGGGCGAGGGGTACGAGGGCGGCGGGTATGTCCTCGTGGATGAACTTGGGCGCGCGCTGAACGGTCGGCAGCTCCGAACGCGGGCCTACAAAATAATGGATGCAAACGGCCTTCGCAGGGTCCGTCTGTACGATGCTCGGGCGTCTTGCCTCACGTACCTCGCCAACAACGGGGTGCCGGATCACCTGCTCGCCATGTGGGCCGGGCACACCAACGTGAAGACGACGAAGAAGTGGTACGTGAAGCCGGATGTGGCGGACCTGCTTCCGGCGGCGGAGGCGTGGGGAGGTCTCGCAGGGGGCGTGTGACAGATCGTGACAGATGAAGGTGTGAACCCGTGACCGAAGGCAAGACCGAGACGCTGCAATACCGCTTTGACGGGCCAGAACACCTACCAGTCCTGATCCTGGGGCCGTCCCTCGGTACCACATGGCACATGTGGGACCGGCAGATCCCCGAGCTGACGAAGCAGTGGCGGGTCTTCCGGTTCGATCTGCCGGGGCACGGGGGCGCGCCCGCGTATCCGGCCGGGTCGGTCGGGGAGCTCACCGCGCGGCTGCTCGCCACCCTCGACGGGCTCGGGGTGCAGCGGTTCGGGTACGCCGGGTGTGCGCTCGGCGGGGCGATCGGGACCGAGCTGGCGCTGCGGCACCCCGAGCGCGTCGCGTCCCTCGCGCTGATCGCCGCCTCACCCCGCTTCGGCACCGCCGACGAGTTCCGCCAGCGCGGCGTCATCGTGCGGACCAACGGGCTCGACCCGATCGCCCGCACCGCCCCCGACCGCTGGTTCACCGGCGGTTTCGCCGCCGCACAGCCCGCGATCACCGAGTGGGCCGTGCAGATGGTGCGCACCACCGACCCCGGCTGCTACATCGCCGCCTGCGAGGCGCTCGCCTCCTTCGACGTCCGCACCGAGCTCGGCCGGGTCGGCGTGCCGACCCTCGTGCTGGTCGGCTCCGAGGACCAGGTCACCGGCCCGGCCGAGGCCCGCCACCTGGTCGCCGGCATCCCGGACGCCCGGCTCGCCGTCGTGCCCGGCGCCTCCCACCTCGTGCCCGTGGAGCAGCCCGCCGCCGTCACCGACCTGCTCGTGCGGCATTTCTCCACCGCCTGGCAGCCCGCCCTCGAGTACGGCACCGGCCAGACCGCCCTGCCGGCCGCCGCCGTCAAGCCGGCCCTGTCCGCCGTGCCGCCGCAGCCCGCGCCC
>NZ_JAOCQE010000050.1 GCF_025290915.1 Streptomyces sp. 15-116A
CGCCCTGCCTGCCGCCCGCGCGGCCCGCCGCCGCCTCGCGGACACGCTGAGCGCGGTGGCGTGAGCCGGGTCCTGCCTCCATGACCCGCCGCCTCGGGGGCACGCTAGGAGCGGTGGCGTGAGTCCTGTCCTGGCTCCCGCCCGGACGGTCAACCGCCGCCACACGGACAAGCTGAGCGCGGTGGCCTGACTCCAACCCGGCGCCGGGCCCTCAGCCCCCGTAGGGATTCTGCGGCGGATACGGCGGCTGCGGGACGTACGGGTTCTGCGGTCCGGGCTGGTAGGGTCCGCCGCCCGGGCCCGGTGCGTAGGGGTGACCGCCGGGGCCCGGGACGTACGGATGGCCGCCCGCGCCCGGCATGTACGGGGGCTGAGGGCCCGGGGCGTACGGGGTGCCGCCGCCCATCGTGGGGTGCGGGTGGCCGTACGGGTGGCCCTGGGGCGGCACGTGCGGCAGGCCCGTCGGCGGCATCGGCGCCGGGTGGGCCGGGATCGGCGGCAGGCTCGCGGGGTGCGTGCCCAGCCGGATGCCGTAGCGGCGCTTCAGCCGGCCGGTCTCCGCCAGGGCGATCGCCGTGACCGTGACCGGGGCGCCCAGGATGAAGACGATGCCCATGGTGAAGCTGAGCCCGTGCAGGTCCCCGGTGACCAGGTCGGGAAGGGCGGTGAGCCAGCTCGTCACCGTGGCCAGCAGCGCCGGCAGACAGCGGTGCACGGCGGCCGTGCCGAAGAAGTTGCCGCAGACCCGGAAGGCCCCTTGGCCGACGAAGACGAGACCCCACATCATCACCGCGCCCACGCCCAGGATCACCAGCGGATTGCCCGCCGACGTGTTCACCACCTGCGCCATCACCACGAGCGCCACGACACAGCCGACGAACAGCAGAAGCAGCTTGAGGGAGTTCAGCAGCGGCACGCGCAACTGCCGTGCGGTACCGGTGCGCCGCCACACGAACAGCATCACGCCGACCGTCAGCGGGGTGAGGAACAGCAGCACGGCGGCCGCGGTCAGCGCGTTCTCCAGCAGCTCGTCGATGCCGAAGCCGCCCTCGATGAAGGTGTAGACACCGAGCGAGGCGACCGCCCCGGCGATGACCCGGAATCGCTTCAGCCGTTCGACCGTCGGATCGAGCGAGTCGGGGATCCAGACGGGGTGGAACACGGCGCGGGCGATCTTGTGGGGCTTCAGTAAGGTCCGCGCCGTCAGCGGCCCGCCGATCCAACCACCGTGCGTACGTGCCACTTTGTGCTCCCCCGAGCGATCGCCGTGCTGACCGGCTGCTGACCGGTTGTTGATCGCCGGGGATTCTACGGGAAGCGGACGGCACCCCGCCGCCCGCTTCCGCGCACCGCGCTCACGAACGGCCGCGCAACTCCCGGTAGGTGCCGACGAGCGCCGTGGTCGAGGCGTCCAGACCCTGCACCTCGGCCCCCTCGGTGAGGGCGGGTTCGATGCGCTTGGCCAGGACCTTGCCCAGCTCCACGCCCCACTGGTCGAAGGAGTCGATGTCCCAGACGGCGCCCTGCACGAACACCTTGTGCTCGTAGAGCGCGACCAACTGCCCCAGCACCGACGGCGTCAGCTCCCGGGCCAGGATCGTGGTCGTGGGATGGTTGCCGCGGAACGTCTTGTGCGCCACCAGCTCCTCGGGCACCCCCTCCGCCCGTACCTCCTCGGGCGTCTTGCCGAAGGCGAGGGCCTGCGTCTGCGCGAAGAAGTTCGCCATCAGCAGGTCGTGCTGCGCCTTGAGTTCGTCACCGAGCTCGGCGACCGGCTCGGCGAACCCGATGAAGTCCGCCGGGATCAGCTTGGTGCCCTGGTGGATCAACTGGTAGTACGCGTGCTGCCCGTTGGTCCCGGGCGTGCCCCACACCACCGGCCCCGTCTGCCAGGCGACCGGGCGGCCCTGACGGTCCACCGACTTGCCGTTGGACTCCATGTCCAGCTGCTGCAGATACGCGGTGAACTTCGACAGGTAGTGCGAGTACGGCAGTACCGCGTGCGACTGCGCGTCGAAGAAGTTGTTGTACCAGACGCCCAGCAGGCCCAGCAGCAGCGGCGCGTTGGCCTCCGCCGGCGCGGTCCGGAAGTGCTCGTCGACCAGCCGGAACCCGTCCAGCATCTCCCGGAAGCGGTCCGGGCCGATGGCGATCATCAGCGACAGGCCGATCGCCGAGTCGTAGGAGTACCGGCCGCCCACCCAGTCCCAGAACTCGAACATGTTCGCCGTGTCGATCCCGAACGCGGCGACCTTCTCCGCGTTCGTCGACAAGGCGACGAAGTGCTTGGCGACGGCGGCTTCGTCGCCGAGGGCGTCCAGCAGCCACTGCCGGGCGGAGGTGGCGTTGGTGACCGTCTCGATGGTGGTGAACGTCTTGGAGGCGATGATGAACAGTGTCTCCGCGGGGTCCAGGTCCCGGATCGCCTCGTGCAGATCCGCCCCGTCCACGTTGGACACGAACCGGAACGTCAGATCCCGGGCGGTATAGGCGCGCAGCGCCTCGTACGCCATGGCCGGGCCCAGATCCGATCCGCCGATCCCGACGTTGACGACGTTGCGGATCCGCCGGCCGGTGTGACCGGTCCACTCACCGGAGCGCACGCGTTCGGCGAAGCCGGCCATCTTCTCCAGCACCGCGTGCACACCCGGCACCACGTTCTCGCCGTCGACCTCGACCACCGCGTCCCGCGGCGCGCGCAGCGCGGTGTGCAGCACCGCCCGCCCCTCGGTCGTGTTGATCTTCTCCCCGCGGAACATGGCGTCCCGCGACCCGAACACATCCGTCGCCGCCGCCAGCTCCCGCAACAGCGCCAGCGTCTCGTCGGTCACCAGATGCTTCGAGTAGTCGATGTAGAGGTCACCGACCTGGAGGGAGTATGCCGTGCCGCGGCCGGGGTCGGCGGCGAACAGCTCGCGCAGCTGCACCTCGCCGAGTTCCTCACGGTGCTTGGCCAGGGCATTCCACTCGGGTGTCTGGTTGAGCCTGGTACGGCCGTCTGCGTTCATCTCGGACTTCAGCCTTCTTCCTTGCTGCCTGTGCTGCGTACCTTGCCCCGCTGCCGGTCCCAACCTAATTGATCAGCGGTGGACGTGAGCTGTCGTGGCACCGTCGTCCGGCGCAACAACAGGTACGTCCGGCCGGCGCACGGGTATCAGCGCGGCGACGGACAGCACGAAGAAGCAGGCCGCGAGCAGCGCCGGGGTGTTCGGCCCCCACGCGTCTGCCACGGCTCCCCCGAGCAGCGCGCCCAGGGGCGCCCCGGCGACCGCGAGGGTGCGGTGCGCGGAGCTGACCCGGCCGAGCATCTCGGCGGGACTGCGGGCCTGCAGCAGCGTGGTGGTGTTGACGTTCCACAGCATGCCCATGAACCCGAAGACGGCCAGGGCGGCGACCAGGACGCCCAGGTGGCGCACCGATCCCATGGCGACGAGCGCCGCCGTCTGCGCGCTGCCCGCGAGGAGCACGGCCCGCGTCCGCCCGAGCCGGGCGACCAGCCGTCTGTTGGCCGCTCCCCCGGCGAGGCTGCCGACCGTGTAGGCGGTCAGGGCGGCGGCGTAGCCGGTGCTGCCCGCGTCGAGCCAGCCGGTCACCAGGATGACCAGGGTGGCGATGAGGGCGCCCATGCCGGTGTTGCACAGCGCGGTGGCCGCGCACAGTGCGCGCAGGGCCCGGTCCCCTACGAGGGTGCGCAGACCCTCGGCGATCTCCCGGCGCAGGGTGCTGCCCGCGGGTCTCGGTGTGCGCTCGGGCGCGGGGGCGGCCAGTGAGGCGATCAGGGCGGCGGCCAGCAGATAGGTGGCCGCGTCGACCGCGAACGGCGCGGCGGCTCCTGCGGTCAGCAGCAGCGGGACGGCGGGTCCGCCGAGCAGTCCGCCGGCCAGGCGCTGGCCGGTCATCAGGCGGGCGTTGGCGCTGCCGAGGGCGTCCCGGGGCACCAGGGAGGGCAGCAGGGCGGTGGCGGCGTTGTCGAAGAGGGTCTGCAGGGTGGTCAGGGTGAACGCCAGGGCGATCAGCAGCCCGATGGAGGCGTGGCCGAGCGCGACGGCCACGGCGAACGCCGCGACCAGCAGCCCGCGCAGCACGTCGACCGTCCACATGGCCCGCCGCTGGTCCACCCGGTCGGCGACCGCGCCGCCGAGCAGGCCGAAGACGATCCAGGGAAGATAGCCGCAGGCGGTGACGGAGGCGATGAGCAGGGGCTCGTCGGTCAGGGTGACGGCGAGCAGGGGCAGCGCGGCGGTGCGCAGGGCGTCGCCGAAGCTGGACAGCGTGGCCGCGGCCCACAGCCGTCCGAATCCCCCGCGCCACGCGGGCGCACAGGTGCCCGCGGCCTCGATCGTCGTCACAACTCCCCCTCACGGTTCGCCGATTCACAAACCGTAGAGGGCACCACTGACAATCGATGCGCGAGCTTCTCCGGCCGGCGGCCGGAGAAACGACTGCGACCAGGCGTTTCTCAGGAGCCCGGCCGGTCGTCAATGACTAGATCTCGCCCCGCAGTTTGGCGAGCGCCTCGGCGAGGATCGCCTCGCCGTCCGCGTCGCTGCGCCGCTCCCGTACATACGCGAGGTGCGTCTTGTAGGGCTCGGTGCGCGGCGGGTCCGGCGGGTTGTCGCGGTCCTGACCGGCCGGAAAGCCACAGCGGGGGCAGTCCCAGGTGTCGGGCACCTGCGCGTCGCTGGCGAAGCTCGGCTGGGTCTCGTGTCCGTTGGAGCACCAGAAGGAGACGCGCAGCCGCGGCGCGGACTCGCCGCGCTCGGCCTCGCCCATCGGCCCCGCCCCGACCCGGCTTCCCCGGATCGCGTTGCCACTTGCCACGGTCGTAACTCCCTGCGTGATGGTGCCGCGAAGCGAGTCGGCGTTCCGCTTCGCTGCGAGCGCCTCAGTCTACGTAAGGCCCAACGCGCGTCCAGTGATTGGAGTTACACAGGCCCCGCTCCCAGACGCAAGCCCCATGATAGGCCGCGCGGTGCCGCGCGTACCGAACATGGGGCCTTACGTACGGAATGCGGAGGGGATACGCACGAAAAGCGTGCGGTATGCGCCTCGGCTCAGTTGTTCACCTTCATCATGATGCCGAGCGCCACGATGCACGCGAACCACAGCAGACCGACCACGACGGTGATCCGGTCGAGGTTGCGCTCGGCGACCGAGGAGCCGCCGACGGAGGACTGCATGCCACCACCGAACATGTCGGAGAGGCCGCCGCCCTTCCCCTTGTGCATCAGCACCAGCAGCATCAGCAGCAGGCTGAAGACGATCAGGGCGATGGAGAACCCCATAACCACGGCTGGACCAACTTCCTCGGATTCGGATGGACGACGGGGCCCAGCATCTTCTGCTGGACCCCGCAAGGGTACGACGGATCGCCGCTACCGCATACTCACGGCCGCGGCCCTCCGGCTCACTGGTCGCGGAAGCGGACGATCTTGACGAACTCGTCGGCGTCCAGGGAGGCGCCGCCGACCAGGGCGCCGTCGATGTCGGCCTGCGCCATGATCTCGGCGACGTTGCCGGCCTTGACGGAGCCGCCGTACTGGATGCGGATCTTGTCGGCCACGTCCTGGCTGTACAGCTCGGCGAGCTTGCCGCGGATGGCGGCGCAGACCTCCTGGGCGTCCTCGGCGCCGCAGACCTTGCCGGTGCCGATGGCCCAGACGGGCTCGTAGGCGATCACGATGGTCTCGGCCTGCTCGGCGGGGACGTCCTTGAGGCCGCCCTCGACCTGCGTGAGCGTGTGGGAGACGTGGTTGCCCGCCTCACGGACCTCCAGCTCCTCGCCGACGCACAGGATGGGGGTGATCCCGTGCTTGAAGGCGGCCTTGACCTTGGCGTTCACGATCTCGTCGGTCTCGCCGTGGTACTGGCGCCGCTCGGAGTGCCCGATCGCGACGTAGGTGCACTTCAGCTTGGCCAGCATCGGGCCGGAGATCTCGCCGGTGTAGGCACCGGAGTCCTGGGCCGAGATGTCCTGGGCGCCGTACTTGATCTTCAGCTTGTCGCCGTCGACCAGGGTCTGCACGGAGCGCAGGTCGGTGAAGGGCGGCAGGACGGCGACCTCGACGGCCTCGTAGTCCTTGTCGGCCAGGGCGAAGGCGAGCTTCTGGACGTGCGCGATGGCCTCGAGGTGGTTGAGGTTCATCTTCCAGTTGCCCGCCATCAGCGGCGTGCGCGTGCTCATAAAGGGTCAGTCCTCCAGTGCGGCGAGGCCGGGGAGCGTCTTGCCCTCGAGGTATTCGAGGGAGGCGCCGCCTCCGGTCGAGATGTGGCCGAATGCGGTCTCGTCGAAGCCCAGGGTGCGGACGGCCGCGGCGGAGTCGCCACCGCCGACCACGGTGAAGCCCGGGGAGTCGAGGAGGGCCTGGGCGACCGCCTTGGTGCCCTCGGCGTAGTCGGGGTGCTCGAAGACGCCCATGGGGCCGTTCCAGAAGACGGTGGCCGCGTCGGCGAGCTTCGAGGCGTAGAGCTTGCGGGTCTCCGGACCGATGTCCAGGCCCTCCTGGTCGGCGGGGATGGCGTCCGCGGCGACGGCGGTGGGGTTGGCCGGTGCCTTGGTCTTCAGATCCGGGAAGTCGGCGGCGACCAGCGCGTCGACCGGCAGGACCAGTTCGACGCCCTGCTTCTCGGCGCGCTCCATGTACTCCGTGACGACCGGGATCTGGTCCTCCTGGAGGAGCGACTTGCCGACCTCGTAGCCCTTGGCCTTGAGGAAGGTGTACGCCATGCCGCCGCCGATGAGGAGGCGGTCGGCCTTGCCGAGCAGCTGGTCGATGACGGCGAGCTTGTCCGAGACCTTGGCGCCGCCGAGGGCGACGACGTAGGGCCGCTTGACGTCCTCGGTGAGCTTCTTCAGGACGCCGACCTCGGTGGCGATGAGGTGGCCGGCGTAGTGCGGGAGCTTCTTCGGCAGGTCGAGGACTGAGGCGTGCCCCCGGTGCACCGCGCCGAAGCCGTCACCCACGTAGACGTCGGCGAGGGCGGCGAGCTGGTCGGCGAAGGCGGCGCGTTCGGCGTCGTCCTTGCTGGTCTCGCCGGCGTTGAAGCGCAGGTTCTCGATGACCGCGACCTGGCCGCCGGCGAGGCCGGCGACGGTCGAGGTGGCGGACTCGCCGACGGTGTCCGTCGCGAACGCCACGTCGGCGCCGAGGAGTTCACCGAGGCGGGCGGCGGCGGGGGCGAGCGAGAAGGCGGGGTCCGGGGCGCCCTTGGGGCGGCCCAGGTGCGAGGCGACGACCACGCGGGCGCCCGCGTCGGCGAGGGCCTTGACGGTGGGCAGCACGGCGCGGATGCGGCCGTCGTCGGTGATGGTGGTGCCGTCCAGCGGCACGTTGAGGTCGGCGCGGACGAAGACCCGCTTGCCCGCGACCCCTTCGGAGAGGAGTTCGTCGATCGTCTTCATGAGAGGGCTCCCTGCTAGAGCTCGTGTTCGCTCGTGATCGCTCGTGATCGAAAGAGGGCGACTGCTCCGATACGTGCGTCAGGGCCCGGACGGCGCGTTGGTGCGCCGACCGAGCCCTGCAACTCATATCAGGCTGCCCGCAGTGCGATCAGAGCTGGTTGCCGACGAAGACCGTGAGGTCCACGAGGCGGTTGGAGTAACCCCACTCATTGTCGTACCAGCCGATGACCTTCACGTTCTTGCCCTCCTGGACCATGGTCAGGGAGGAGTCGAAGGTGCAGGACGCCGGGGAGTTGACGATGTCGGAGGAGACGATCGGGTCCTCGGTGTAGTCGAGCAGGCCCTTGAGCTCACCCTCGGCGGCCTTCTGGAAGGCAGCGTTGACCTCTTCCTTGGTGACCTCGCGGCCGAGTTCCAGCACCAGGTCGGTGACCGAGCCGGTCGGGACCGGGACGCGCATCGCGATGCCGTCCAGCTTGCCCTTGAGCTGCGGCAGCACCAGGGCGGTCGCCTTGGCGGCACCCGTGGTGGTGGGGATGATGTTCTCGGCGGCGGCACGCGCGCGACGCAGGTCCTTGTGCGGGAAGTCCAGGATGCGCTGGTCGTTGGTGTAGGCGTGCACCGTCGTCATCAGACCCTTGACGATGCCGAAGTTCTCGTCGAGGACCTTCGCCATCGGCGCCACGCAGTTGGTGGTGCAGGAGGCGTTGGAGATGACGTGGTGGTTCGCCGGGTCGTACTTGTCCTGGTTGACGCCCATGACGATGGTGATGTCCTCGTCCTTGGCGGGGGCCGAGATGAGGACCTTCTTGGCGCCGCCGGCGAGGTGCTTGGCGGCGTCTTCCTTCTTGGTGAAGATGCCGGTCGACTCGATGACGATGTCGACGCCCAGTTCGCCCCAGGGGATGTCGGCGGGGTTGCGCTCGGAGAGCACCTTGATCGTCTTGCCGTCGACGGTGATCGTGTCGGCGGTGTGGGAGACCTCCTGCTTGAGGCGGCCCAGGATGGTGTCGTACTTCAGCAGGTGTGCGGTGGTCGCGGTGTCACCCAGGTCGTTGACAGCCACGATCTCGATGTCGGCGCCCTGTTCCAGCAGTGCCCGGAAGTAGTTGCGACCGATGCGGCCAAACCCGTTGATGCCTACGCGGATCGTCACGAACCGATCTCCTCGTTGGTACGCCGGCTCAGTGCCGGCGAGCTGTTTTGGGATGTCCCCGACCACCCCCGACCCTACCTCTCCGGGGCCCTGGTCGTGACATCGAGTTGCCCCATACCCGGCAGGGCGATCCGTACCCGTCAGTAGGGTACGGATCGCCCAGGTCCGCGTGGTTCTCGTCACTCCCGTTCAGTCGAAATGGCCGGTTATGGGGGTGTGCGGGTCGCGCTGTTCATCTGTCGCCGCCGGTGCTCATGTGTCGAGCGCGGCGAGTGCCTTGCGCAGCAGGGCCGCCCGGTCGGCGGCCGAGGTGAGGTGCTCCAGGCCGAAGCCCAGCAGCACGGTGTCGTCGGTGGTGACGGCCGCGTAGGTCCGGAACAGCGCGCCGGTGCGCGTCCAGTCCTTCAGCACGGCGGGGCTGCCCGCGGGCGGCCCGGTGACCTTCCAGGCGCCGAGGGAGGTCTCGAAGCCCTCGGTCTCGCTCGCCGTGCCGCCGACGACCAGGGAGGCCTCGTCGGCGAGGGCGCCGTGGCCGCCGCTGCCCGGGTCGGTGACGTAACTGATCGACACCTCGACCGTCTTGCCGGCGTAGGCGCTCAGGTCGAAGTTCACCTGCTGCCAGCCGCCGGAGGAGCCGGTGAGGCTGTTCCAGGAGCCGGTGGTCCCGGTCGCGGTGCAGCCGCTGTCGGCGACGGTCAGGTAGTGCTCCAGCCAGGGGTGTTCCCCGACGTAGAAGCCGCCCTCGCACTCGGCGGGCACGGTGGTGCGGGTCGCGCCGCCCGCCTCGGGCAGGGTCGTCCAGTCGTCGGCTCCGGCGGTGTGCGCCTCGACGATGACATTGTCGTAGCCCGGCTCGGTGTCCCACAGCAGCTGGGTGCGCAGGGTGGGCCGGTCGGCCGCGCTGGTGCCCGTGAGGTCGATGGTTCTGGTGAGGCGCTTGTAGCCGTCGTCGGTGTGGACGGCGGCGGCCATGTACGAGCCCGCGTACGGGCCGTACGGGTTGACCGTCCCCGGGAACTCGCCCGCGCCGGCGCTCGCGAACTGCGGGTACCTGTCGGCGGGCAGCTCGTCGGAGGTGACGCCGTAGGTGCCGGCCTTGTCCAGCGGGTTGCCCGGCGCCTCGCCGAGCGCCCCGGTGAAGCCGCCCAGCTTTCCGGAGCCGGTGAAGCCGGTGGCGCCGGAGGTCGCGCTGCGGGTGTAGGCGCCCAGGTAGTACTGGCTGAAGTCGTCGGACAGGGTGCCGCCGCCGAGGTCGACGGAGCCGCCGGCCTGCTCGCCCGCCTCGATCAGCCGGCCGCCCTCGTTGAGGAAGGCCCGCAGCTGGAGCTGGGTCGCGACGCCCGGGGTGGCCGCGCCGGTGTAGTGGACCACGGTGTCGAAGTGGCTCAGCACGCCGAGCGCGTCGGGCGCGCCCAGCTCGGCGACGTCCCACACCACGGCCCGCTCGCCGTTCGCCTTGAGCGCGTCGACGTACTTCTGCGCCTGCGTGGCCCTGGCGCCCTCCTCGGCGACGACGAGGATGTCCGCGCGGGGGCGTTCGGCCACCGTGTAGGTGAAGCGCTCGCTGGAGACGTCCCGGCCGCCCTTGGCCTCGCCGGTGAACCACACCTCCACCCGGTCACCGGGACGGGCGCCCTTCACCCTGGCTCGGTACTCGTCGAAGTACAGGTTGTCCTCGCCGCCGAACCGCTCGCCGCCCTTGAAGGCCCTGAGGTCCGCGTCCCGCGTACGGCCGCCGTCGATCCGGTACTTGAGCTCCTTGTCGCGCACGGCCTTGCGGACGACGACGGAGACCTCCTGGTCGCCGCCGCGCGCGTACGACGTGCCGAAGGCGGCCGGGGTGAAGTCGGCGGCCTTCAGACCGACCGAGGACTTCGGCTGGTCGGGGTTCGAGGCGCTCTCGGCGACGGAGAGGGCGAACGGGATGTTCTTGGCGAACTCCTGCTGGATCAGCTTCTCGTCGTCCGGGAAGGTGAAGATCGAGCGGCAGTCGCCGGGCTTCCAGGCGTCGTCCGGGTCGACCTCCGAGGCGGACTGACAGGTCGACATCTCCGGGGTGAACATCGCCATGCCGTTGACGTTGGCCGCGTGTCCGTCGGCCTCGCCGTTGGTGGTGTACAGCTCGGAGGACAGCTGCGGGTGGTAGCCGGGGATCGCCGAGTTCCCGGGCGTGCCGGCGAGCGCCTTGTAGAGGACGTCGTCGGGGGTGGGGGTGGCGACCTGCCAGCCGACGCCGTAGAGGAGGAGTTCGGCGGCGGAGTGGTAGTTGATGCCGTAGGCGAAGCCGATGCGCTTCTGGAAGGCGTCGATCGCCTTGGTCTCGGGCTCGGAGCCGGGGCTCGCGCCGCGGTAGGTCTGGCTGGTGGGGTTGGGGGACGAACCCTCGTCGTCGTAGCCCCACTTGTAGGCGAAGTTGCGGTTGAGGTCGACACCGTCGCCGGTGCTGATGGTGCCGTCGCCGTTGACGTCGCGGAGGTTCTTGCGCCACAGGCGGTTGGCGTCGTCGGCGAAGGTGTAGTCGTAGCCGTCGGGGTTGGCCGACAGGACGAACCACAGCTCGGTGGAGTCGACGATCCGCTGGACGCGCTTGTCCGTCCTGTACGTGTCCAGGTAGTGGTGCATCAGCCGCCGGGTCATCTCCGGGGTGATCCACTCGCGCGCGTGCTGGTTGGACATGTAGAGGACGGCGGGCTTGGATCCGTCCTTGGTCTTCTTCGCCTTCTTGGTGAGCTTCAGGGCGAGGATGTCCTGGCCCTTGATGGTCTTGCCGATGGAGACGACCTTGGTGAGGTCGGGGTGCTTCTGGGCGGTGCGGAGGATCTCCTCCCTCAGGCCGCCCCTGCCGCTGTACGGGCGGAACACGCCCTCGGCGGCGTCCTCGACCCGGGTCTTCGCGCGGGCGGAGATCCTGTGCTCGGTGAGCTCCACGCCCTGTTTCTCGAGTTTCTCGGCCTGCCCGGTGGTGAGGTAGACCTCGACGGTGGCGGTGCCCTGGTCGGGGACCTGCTCACCGAGTTCGTGGCCGTCCTGGCCGGCGGCCAGCAGCAGCGGTACCTGCTTGCTGGTGACGACGGCCCGGAAGACCTTGACCTCGTCGTTCTCGGCGGCCGGTGGGCCTGCCGGTTGTGCCTGGGCGACGGGTGCGAAGCCCGCTCCGCCGATGAGGAGCGCGCCGACAGCGAGGATCGATCTCGCTCTTCGTCTCATGAACCCCCCTAGGGTGGGTCCGCCACAGCAGCGAACGGATGCCAGGCTCATGACACTTCATGATCGAGTCAAGGGCGCCTTCGCGACACGCGACAGCCGGTGCCGTTCACCCAAGTGGGCGTCGGCACCGGCTGGTTGATCGCGTGTCAGGCGCGAGGCTGTCGGCCCGCGAGGTCGTCAGCCCGCGAGGTTGTCGGCCAGCTCCTCGGAGAGATTGGCCTCCGTGCCCGGGATGCCGAGGTCGGCGGCGCGCTTGTCGGCCATGGCGAGCAGCCGGCGGATGCGTCCGGCGACGGCGTCCTTGGTGAGCGGCGGGTCGGCGAGCGCGCCCAGCTCCTCCAGGGATGCCTGCTTGTGCTCCATGCGCAGCCGCCCGGCCGCGGCGAGGTGCTCGGGGACGTCGTCACCGAGGATCTCCAGCGCGCGCTGCACCCGGGCGCCCGCGGCAACGGCCGCGCGGGCGGAGCGGCGCAGGTTGGCGTCGTCGAAGTTGGCGAGGCGGTTCGCCGTGGCCCGCACCTCGCGGCGCATCCGGCGCTCCTCCCAGGCCAGCACCGACTCGTGCGCGCCGAGCCGCGTCAACAGCGCGCCGATGGCATCACCGTCACGGACGACGACCCGGTCCACTCCGCGCACCTCGCGGGCCTTGGCGGCGATCGACAGCCGGCGGGCGGCGCCGACCAGGGCGAGGGCCGCCTCCGGTCCGGGGCAGGTCACCTCCAGGGAGGAGGAGCGGCCCGGCTCGGTGAGCGAGCCGTGTGCCAGGAAGGCCCCGCGCCAGGCGGCCTCGGCGTCGCAGGTGGCCCCGGAGACCACCTGCGGGGGCAGGCCCCGGATCGGGCGGCCCCGGCCGTCCACCAGGCCGGTCTGCCGGGCCAGCTGGTCCCCGCCCGCGACCACGCGGACGACGTAGCGCGAGCCGCGGCGCAGTCCGCCGGGGGCCATCACGATCAGTTCGGAGCTGTGGCCGAAGATCTCCAGGATGTCCCGCTTGAGGCGGCGGGCCGCCATGGCGGTGTCCAGCTCCGCCTCGATCACGATGCGACCGCTCACCAGGTGGAGGCCGCCGGCGAACCGCAGAATGGCGGAGACCTCCGCCTTTCTGCAGCAGGTCCGGGTGACGGGGAGCCGGGAGATCTCGTCCTTCACCGCTGCCGTCATCGCCATGGGCCGATCCTTCCATGCATCCGAAAAATACGGTCGTACGCGGCGGCCAGCAGCTCCGGGTCGTGCCGGGGGCTTCCGTCGGGCCGGGCCACCGGCGCCAGCTCGACCGCGGCGCCGAACCGCTGGGCGGCGTCGGTGAGCGAATCGCGGTCGGGCACGGCGGCCTCGTCGGCCAGCACCACGTCCAGGGCGAGTTTAGGGGCGTGTCGTCCCAAAACCTCCAAATGACGCTGCGGGGAGAAGCCCTCGGTTTCTCCGGGCTGCGGGGCGAGGTTCAGGGAGAGTACCCGGCGGGCCTTGGTCTCGATGAGGGCGTCCCGCAGCTCGGGCACCAGCAGGTGCGGGATGACCGAGGAGAACCAGGAGCCGGGGCCGAGGACCACCCAGTCGGCGTCCAGGACCGCCTCGACGGCCTCGGGGACGGCCGGCGGGTCGTTCGGCACGAGGTGCACGGACTGCACCTCGCCGGGGGTGAGGGCGACCGTGGCCTGCCCGCGCACGGTGTCCACCTCGTCCGGGCGCTCGGGGTCGTGCCCCAGCACCCGGGCCTGGAGCTCCAGCGGCACCGCGGACATGGGCAGCACGCGCCCGTGCGCGCCGAGCAGCCGGCCCACCAGGTCCAGCGCCTTGACGTGGTCGCCGAGCTGCTCCCACAGGGCGACGATCAGCAGATTGCCGACCGCGTGTTCATGCAGATCGCCCTTGGACTGGAAGCGGTGCTGGATGACCCGGGCCCAGGTCTGGCCCCAGTCGTCGTCGCCGCACAGCGCGGCCAGCGCCTTGCGCAGGTCACCGGGCGGCAGCACGCCCAGCTCGTCGCGCAGGCGCCCGCTGGAGCCGCCGTCGTCGGCGACGGTGACGACGGCGGTGAGGTCGCCGGTGATCCGGCGCAGCGCGGCGAGCGAGGCGGACAGGCCCATGCCGCCGCCGAGTGCCACCACCTTGGGCTGAGCGCCCCTGCGGCGCGGTCTGGCGCCGCGGGCCTCGACCGGCCGGCCGGCACGCCCTTCGGGCACCGCGCGGCGCAGCCGGCTCAGCCGGGGAGTACGTCGTGTCATTCCCGTCCCATGTCCCGGTGGACGACCACCGTCTCCACGCCCTCGGCGCCGAGCCGCGCGGCCAGCTTCTCCGACATGGCGACCGACCGGTGCTTGCCGCCGGTGCAGCCGACGGCGATGGTCACATAGCGCTTGCCCTCACGACGGTAGCCCGCGGCAACGAGCCGCAGCAGCTCGGCGTAGCGGTCGAGGAATTCCTTGGCGCCGGGCTGGTTGAAGACGTACGACGCCACCTCCTCGTTGAGCCCGGTGAACGGGCGCAGCTCGGGCACCCAGTGCGGGTTGGGCAGGAACCGCATGTCCACGACCAGGTCGGCGTCGACCGGGAGGCCGTACTTGAAGCCGAAGGACATGACGGTGGCCCGCAGCTCTGGCTCCTCCTCGCCGGCGAACTGGGCGTCCATCTTGGCGCGCAGCTCGTGCACGTTGAGGCTGGAGGTGTCGATCACCAGGTCGGCGTCGCCGCGCAGCTCGCGCAGCAGCTCCCGCTCGGCGGCGATGCCGTCGACGATGCGGCCGTCGCCCTGGAGGGGGTGCGGGCGGCGCACCGACTCGAAGCGGCGCACCAGGGCGTCGTCGGAGGACTCCAGGAAGACGATCCGCCGGGTGACGCCGCGGGCGTCGAGGTCGGCGAGGGACTCGCGCAGGTTGTCGAAGAAGCGCCGGCCGCGGACGTCGACGACGACGGCGATCCGCGCCACGTTGCCCTGGGAGCGCGCGCCGAGCTCCACCATGGTGGGGATCAGCGCGGGCGGCAGGTTGTCGACGACGAACCAGCCGAGGTCCTCCAGGCACTTCGCGGCCGTCGAGCGGCCGGCCCCGGACATGCCGGAGATGATCACCAGCTCGGGGATGGCCGCCTCGGCCGGCCCGGCCTTGTCGTTGCCCGTGTTCACCTGTGCTCCGTCGTCGTGGCGTGCGTCCCGGCGGGTGTCGTCCGCGTGGGGCTCCCGCTGCGCCTGTTCTCGGTCCGCTCCGGGCCCTGTCTCGTGCTCGGTCATCTCTCCTGCCCCCGTCGTTCGTCCGGGGCGCCCGCGGACACGGGCTCCCCGGGAGAACCCGAGTCCTGGCCGGGTTCTTCCATGTCTTCCATGATCTCGCCCGTTGCCGTGTTCACGGCGGGCGCGGCGGGTGCCGCCCGGGCGAGGGCCGCGGCAATGGTCTCGGCCGTCTTGCGGCCTATGCCCGGAACCTCACAGATCTGCTCGATTGTCGCCGATCGCAGCCGCTTCACCGAACCGAAGTGCTTGATCAGCGCCTGCTTGCGGGTCTCGCCGAGTCCGGGCACGTCGTCCAGCGGGCCGGCGCGGAAGCGCTTGGCCCGCTTGGTGCGCTGGTAGGTGATGGCGAAGCGGTGCGCCTCGTCGCGTACGCGCTGGAGCAGATACAGGCCCTCGCTGGTGCGGGGCAGCACCACCGGGTCGTCGTCGCCCGGCAGCCACACATCCTCCAGGCGCTTGGCGAGACCGCACACGGCGATGTCGTCGATGCCCAGCTCGTCCAGCGCCCGCTGGGCCGCCGCGACCTGGGGGGCGCCGCCGTCGACGACGACGAGCTGGGGCGGGTAGGCGAAGCGCTTGGGCCGGCCGTCGTCCTCGGTCAGCGTGCTCGCGGGCGGCTCGGTGAGGCCGTCGGGGGCCTCGCCCTCGGCGCCGTTCTCCCCGTCGGTCCACTCCCCCGTCCGCTCCTTCTCGGCGAGATAGCGCCGGAAGCGGCGGGTGATCACCTCGTGCATGGAACGGACATCGTCCTGTCCGGCGAAGCCCTTGATCTGAAACCGGCGGTACTCGCTCTTCCGGGCCAGCCCGTCCTCGAAGACCACCATGGAGGCCACCACGTCGTCGCCTTGCAGGTGGGAGATGTCGTAGCACTCGATCCGCAGCGGGGCGCTGTCCAGGTCGAGGGCGTCGGCGATCTCCTCCAGCGCACGAGAGCGGGTGGTGAGGTCGGAGGCGCGCTTGGTCTTGTGCAGCACGAGCGCCTGCTGGGCGTTGCGCTGCACGGTCTCCATCAGCGCCTTCTTGTCGCCGCGCTGCGGGATGCGCAGCGAGACGCCCGAGCCCCGGCGCTCGGTCAGCCACTGCTGGACCGGCTCCACCGGGTCGGGCAGGGCGGGGACCAGGACCTCCCTGGGGACAGCGTCCCCGGTCTCCTCGCCGTAGAGCTGCTGCAGGGCGTGCTCGACCAGGGCGCCGGTGGTGATCTCCTCCACCTTGTCGGTGACCCAGCCGCGCTGTCCGCGCACCCGTCCGCCGCGCACATGGAAGATCTGGACGGCCGCCTCCAGCTCGTCCTCGGCGACCGCGATCAGGTCGGCGTCGGTCGCGTCGGCGAGCACGACCGCGTTCTTCTCCATGGCCTTCTTCAGGGCCTCGATGTCGTCGCGCAGGCGGGCGGCCCGCTCGTACTCCATCTCCTCGGCCGCCTCGGTCATCTGCTTCTCCAGCCGGCGGATGTACGTGCCCGTACGGCCGGTCATGAAGTCGCAGAACTCCTCGGCCAGTTCGCGGTGCTCCTCGGCGGAGATCCGGTCCACGCAGGGCGCCGAGCACTTGCCGATGTAGCCGAGCAGACAAGGGCGGCCGGTGCGCGCGGCGTTCTTGAACACGCCGGCCGAGCACGTACGCACCGGGAACACCCGCAGCAGCAGGTCGACGGTGTCGCGGATCGCCCACGCGTGCGCGTACGGCCCGAAGTACCGCACGCCCTTCTTCTTGTGACCGCGCATCACCTGCACGCGCGGGAACTCCTCGTTCATCGTCACCGCGAGGTACGGATAGCTCTTGTCGTCGCGGTACTTGACGTTGAACCGGGGGTCGTACTCCTTGATCCAGGAGTACTCCAGCTGGAGCGCCTCGACCTCCGTGGACACCACCGTCCACTCCACGGACGCGGCCGTCGTCACCATGGAGCGGGTACGCGGGTGCAGCCCGGCGAGGTCCTGGAAGTAGTTCGCCAGGCGCTGACGCAGGCTCTTCGCCTTTCCGACGTAGATCACCCGGCGGTGCTCGTCACGGAACCGGTAGACCCCCGGCGAGTCGGGGATCTCGCCCGGTTTGGGGCGGTAGCTGGAGGGGTCGGCCATGAGTCACACCCTACTGGCGGGGACCGACACTCCGGCGGGCCTGTGGACAGCCGCTTCGTGAGTCCGTGGGGTCCTGGCCAGGTCCTCGGAAGGTTACGAGCGGTGGCGAGCGGGAAGGTGGGGGTTCCGTCCTTCGGCGAGCGTCGGGCGGTCACGGACGAAGGGCGGTCGGATGCGACGGACGCGGATCGAGAAGACACGACAGCCGGCCCGAAACCGACGATACGAGGACGAGACACCCGCTCACGGCTCCGCGCAGGGACCGTCCTCGCTGCGGGCGTCCCTCGATCCACGCGACCCGGACATCGTGCGCGCCAAGCGCCTCACCGCACGGGACGGTGACGGGAGCGGCCGCGCGTAGGCCATCGGCACGCCGGGGAGCGGCCGCGCGTAGGCCGGTCCTCGCCGATGTGTGTCGCTGTTGGGGCTCAGGTGTTGTCGGGGCTAGGTCAACACGCTTCAATGCGGGGGAACTCGGGGACCTGAACGGCCGCGTACGGATGTGAAGACTCCGCCGCGCGCCGACGGGGACGGCCCGGGGTGCCCCGCGCGAACGGTCTGACCAGCCGTTGTGGACATTCACAGAAAGGCCCCTGCATGCCGCACGCCACATCGCACGCGGACGTCGCCACCGTGGAACTGGACTCGGCCCTGCGCGGCGGCCCCTTCCACGTCGCCCTGCGGGCCGCGATCGCCGCACGCGGGCTGCCTCTGCAGCGCGTGCAGCACCATCTCTCGCGCCACGGCGTGAAGGTGGGCGTCACGAGCCTGAGCTACTGGCAGCAGGGCGCCCGGCGCCCTCAGCGCCCGGAGTCGTTGCGTGCCGTACGGGCGCTGGAGGAGATACTCCAGCTGCCCGAGGAGTCACTGATCCGGCTGCTCGCCGAGTCCGGCTCCGGCGAGGACCCGGCGGGCCGCTCCGGGGGCCGGTCCTACCGCTCCCTCGTCGAGGCCACGGGCGTCGTTGACCGGCTCCTGGGCGAGCTGGGCGCCCCGCGGGGCAGCGGGCTGCACACCCTGGGGCTGCACGAGCGGGTGCGGATCGGGGCGCGCCGCGAACTGGCGGGGCGCGAGTCGCACCACATCGTGCGCGCCCACCGCGACGGCGTCGACCGCTTCGTGGCCGTCCACCACGGCGACCCGGGCTGCACGCCCGAGCGGATGACCGTGCACGCCGTGGAGAACTGCCTGGTCGGCCGGGTGCGCCGACACGACGACTCCGGTGTGCTCGCCGCCGAGCTGCTCTTCGACACCCGGCTGCGGGCCGGTGACACCTTCCTCTTCCGCTACGCCGTCGAGGACGGCACGGCCGGGGTCTCGCACGAGTACGTGCGCGGTACGGACTCCCCCGGCGGCCAGTACGCCCTCCAGGTGTGCTTCGACGCCGGTGCGCTCCCGGTGCGCTGCCACCGGTTCACGCAGCAGTCAGCGGCCGCCCCGCGCGCGGGGCGCCAGGAACTCGCGCTCAGCGGGCGTCACCATTCGGTGCACCTGGTCGAACCGCGCGTGCGGTCGGGGTTCCTGGGGATCGCCTGGGACTGGGAGTGAACGCTCCGGAGGCGGCGGGCACGTCACGGGCACGCGGGCGGCAGGAAACGGGCACGGGGACCCCCGGTGCCCGGACCGCCGCTGCCGCGCTCAGGCGTCCGGCCTCGCGACGATCGTGCCGTTGGCGACCTCGACGGTGAGCTTCATCAGCGGTGCCACGGCCGGTTCGCGCAGCACCTTGCCGTTGGTGGCGTCGAACTCGCTGCCGTGGCAGGGGCAGATCAGCTTCGTCCCCTCCAGCTTGTTGATGGCACACCGCGCGTGCGTGCAGATGGTGCTGTACGCCGCGAGGGAGCCGTCCTCGCCCCGGCTGACCACCACGTTGTGATCCCGGTACAGCTTGGCGCTCCCCCGGGCGACCTCGCTCTCGGCGCCGAGCTCGACCGGTCCGGCCGGCCGCGCGGGCTTGTCCTCGGCGCCGGCGCAGGCGGTGAGGCCCAGTCCGGCCACGGGGGTGAGGGCGACGCCGCGCAGGACGGTACGGCGGCTCGCGGTGGGTCGGCCGGGCATGCGGTGCTCCAGGATCGAGGGCGGGACATCGGGACGATACCGGGCGTGATCAGGGGGTATGCGGGCGGGTGGCACCGCCCCCGCTCCTGCCTATCCTGGAGCGCCCTCGCGTGCGTCCGAGAAAGGAACTCCCAGTGATCGTCGTAGCCGGTGAGGCCCTGATCGATCTGGTCCCGCAGGGGGCGGGGGCGCTGGCGGCGCTCACACCGGCGCTCGGCGGCGGGCCCTTCAACACGGCGGTTGCCCTGGGGCGCCTGGGCAGCCCCACCGCCTTCTGCTCCCGGCTCTCCCGGGACGCCTTCGGTGAGGCCCTGCTGGACCGGCTGCGCGCGACCGGCGTGGACGTGTCGGCGGTGCAGCGCGGTGACGAGCCCACGACGCTGGCCGTCGCCACGGTCGGCGCGGACGGCTCGGCCGCGTACTCCTTCTACGTCGAGGGCACCGCGGACCGGCTGTTCACGGCGCCCGACGCGCTGCCGCCCGGCACCCGCGCGGTGTCCTTCGGCACCTGCTCACTGGTGCTGGAGCCGGGGGCGAGCGCCTACGAGACGCTGCTGCGCGAGGCGTCCGCGCGAGGCGTGTTCACGGCGCTGGACCCCAACATCCGGCCAGGGCTGATCGCGGATCCGGACGCGTACCGGGCCCGGTTCCGCGGCTGGCTGCCGTCGGTGTCGCTGGTGAAGCTGTCCGCGGAGGACGCCGAGTGGCTCGGCGGGAATCCGCAGGAGTGGCTGGCGGCCGGTCCGGCGGCGGTCGTGATCACCCAGGGCGGCGACGGGCTGACCGCGTTCACCGCGGACGGCTCCGTCTACTCCGTGCCCGGTGAGCGCGTCACGGTGGTGGACACCATCGGGGCGGGAGACACGGTGAACGCCGCCCTCCTGCATGGGCTGGCGGTCCGGGACGCGCTCAGCAAGGAGAAGGTGGCCGCGCTGGGCGCCGACGGCTGGACGGACCTGCTGGGCTTCGCCGCACGCGCGGCGGCGATCACCTGCTCCCGTGCGGGGGCGGAACCGCCGTACGCGCACGAGATGGAACCGCCTGCCCCGGGGGAGCGGCCGTTGCCCCGGTGACCTGTGGTCCACTGGCACCGTGACTCCCACACGGCCTCGATCGTTGCCTTTCGTGGCAGGCGTGCTGAGCTTCCCCGCTAAAGCGGGGATGGTCCGTTCCTTCGGGAGATCCTCGGCGCTGACCGCATGTGCTCCCCGCCCCAGCGGGGATGCGCCGAACCTCAGCCGCCTGCCTACCGCTTGGCTGCCGCCTTCCGGCGCCCGACGGTCTTCTTCGCCGTCCTCTTGGCCGGACCGGCAGCATCGCTGATCTTCTCCGGCTGCAGGATCTCCCGCAAAAACTTGCCTGTGTGGCTGGCCGGAACTCCCGCCACCTGCTCGGGCGTGCCCTCGGCGACGACGACGCCGCCGCCCGCGCCGCCCTCGGGGCCCATGTCGACGACCCAGTCGGCGGTCTTGATCACGTCGAGGTTGTGCTCGATGACGATGACCGTGTTGCCCTTGTCGACCAGGCCGGAGAGGACCTTCAGCAGCTTGCTGATGTCCTCGAAGTGCAGACCGGTGGTCGGCTCGTCCAGGACGTAGACCGTGCGGCCGGTGGAGCGCTTCTGGAGCTCGCTGGCGAGCTTCACGCGCTGCGCCTCGCCGCCGGACAGGGTGGTCGCCGACTGGCCGAGGCGGACGTAGCCGAGACCGACGTCGTTGAGCGTCTTGAGGTGGCGGGAGATCGCCGGGACCGCCTCGAAGAAGTGCATGGCCTCTTCGATCGGCATGTTCAGGACGTCGGCGATGGACTTGCCCTTGTAGTGGACCTCCAGGGTCTCCCGGTTGTAGCGGGCGCCGTGGCAGACCTCGCACGGGACGTAGACGTCCGGGAGGAAGTTCATCTCGATCTTGATGGTGCCGTCGCCCGCGCAGTTCTCGCAGCGGCCGCCCTTGACGTTGAAGGAGAAACGGCCGGGCATGTATCCCCGCACCTTCGCCTCGGTGGTCTCGGCGAACAGCTTGCGCACATGGTCGAAGACACCGGTGTACGTGGCCGGGTTGGAGCGCGGGGTGCGTCCGATGGGCGACTGGTCGACGTGGACGACCTTGTCGACGAGGTCGTCGCCGTCCACGCGCGTGTGCCGGCCGGGGACCGCGCGGGCCCCGTTCAGCTCGCGGGCCAGGTGGGTGTACAGGATGTCGTTGACCAGGGTGGACTTGCCGGACCCGGAGACACCCGTGACGGCGGTGAAGACGCCGAGCGGGAACGAGACGTCGATGTCCTTGAGGTTGTTCTCGCGGGCGCCGTGCACCGTGAGCTGCCGGGACGGGTCGATCGGGCGGCGGATGTCGGGCAGCGGGATGGACTTCTTGCCCGCGAGGTACTGCCCGGTCTGCGACTCGGCGTTGGCCAGCAGCTCCTTCAGGGAGCCGCTGTGGACGACCTTGCCGCCGTGCTCACCGGCGCCGGGGCCGATGTCGACGATCCAGTCGGCGGTCTTGATGGTGTCCTCGTCGTGCTCGACGACGATCAGGGTGTTGCCCATGTCGCGCAGCCGGACGAGGGTCTCGATCAGCCGGTGGTTGTCGCGCTGGTGCAGGCCGATGGACGGCTCGTCCAGGACGTAGAGCACGCCGACGAGGCCGGAGCCGATCTGCGTGGCCAGGCGGATGCGCTGGGCCTCGCCGCCGGAGAGGGTGCCCGCGGCGCGGTTGAGCGAGAGGTAGTCCAGGCCGACGTCGACCAGGAAGCGCAGCCGCTCGTTGACCTCCTTGAGCACCCGCTCGGCGATCTTCTTGTCGCGGGCGGTGAGCTTGAGCTCGCCCAGGAAGTCCGCGCAGTCGCTGATGGACATCGCGGAGACCTCGGCGATCGACTTGCCCATGATCGTGACGGCGAGGACGACCGGCTTCAGGCGCGTGCCCTCACAGGAGGGGCAGGGCACCTCGCGCATATAGCCCTCGAAGCGCTCGCGGCTGGCGTCGCTCTCGGCCTCGCTGTGCCGGCGCTTGACGAAGGGGACGGCGCCCTCGAAGGCGGTGGTGTACCGGCGTTCGCGGCCGTAGCGGTTGCGGTAGCGGACCTCGATCTGGGTCTTGTGGCCGTACAGCAGGGCCTTCTTGGCGCGCTGCGGCAGGCCGGCGAAGGGGATGTCCGTGCGGAAGCCGAGCGCGTCGGCGAGGGCGCCGATCAGCCGGCCGAAGTAGTCCTTGGTGTGGCCGTGCGACCACGGGTGGATGGCGCCGTCGTCGAGGGACTTCTCCTCGTCGGGGACGATCAGCTCCGGGTCGACCTCCATGCGCGTACCGATGCCGGTGCACTCGGGGCAGGCGCCGAAGGGCGAGTTGAAGGAGAACGAGCGGGGCTCCAGCTCCTCGAACGACAGGTCGTCGTACGGGCAGTACAGGTGCTCGGAGTACATGCGCTCGCGCTCGGGGTCGTCCTCGGGGAGGTCGACGAAGTCGAGCACGACCATGCCGCCGGACAGCCCGAGGGCGGTCTCCACGGAGTCGGTGAGGCGGCGCTTGGCGCTGTCCTTCACCGTGAGGCGGTCGACGACCACCTCGATGGTGTGCTTCTCCTGCTTCTTGAGCGTGGGCGGGTTGGAGAGCTGGATGGTCTCGCCGTCCACCCGCGCGCGGGAGTAGCCCTTGGTCTGCAGGTCGGCGAAGAGGTCGACGAACTCGCCCTTGCGCTCGCGCACCAGCGGCGACAGCACCTGGAAGCGGCTCCCCTCCGGCAGCTCCAGGACCTTGTCGACGATGGCCTGCGGCGACTGGCGGGAGATCGGCCGGGAGCACTCGGGGCAGTGCGGCTTGCCGATGCGCGCGAAGAGCAGACGCAGATAGTCGTAGACCTCGGTGATGGTGCCGACCGTGGAGCGCGGGTTGCGCGAGGTCGACTTCTGGTCGATGGAGACCGCCGGGGACAGGCCCTCGATGAAGTCGACGTCCGGCTTGTCCATCTGGCCGAGGAACTGCCGCGCGTACGAGGAGAGCGACTCCACGTAGCGCCGCTGCCCCTCGGCGAAGATCGTGTCGAAGGCCAGCGAGGACTTGCCCGACCCCGACAGGCCCGTGAAGACGATGAGCGAGTCGCGCGGGAGGTCGAGCGAGACGTTCTTGAGGTTGTGCTCGCGCGCTCCACGGACGATGAGACGGTCGGCCACGCCGGTCCGCACCTTTCTTTCAGAGAAGTGACAGGGGCGGGGCCCCCGTGCTTTCTCAGACTAGGGGGAGCCACTGACAACGCCGGTCGGATTCACGGGTTGACAACAAACCCCGGCTCTCCAGCATGCCCGACGCCACCCCCGACCATATAGCACGTGCATTCGATTTACGGCATTGCTTCACCACCTTCACCCGAAGGTGTGGCACGACTAGGGTCAGCACCATGATTGATCACGCTCATGACCTGGCGTCTGTACACACCGCGACCGAGCGGCTGCTCGCCGCCGTCGGCGCCCTGGACAACGCGGCTGTGACCCAGTCGTCACGGCTGCCGGGCTGGACCCGGGGCCATGTCCTGGCCCATCTCGCCCGCAACGCGGACGCGCTGGTGAACGTCCTCGAGGGGCGGCCCATGTACGTCTCCGGCGAGGCCCGGGACGCGGACATCGAGGCCGGTGCCCCGCGCCCGCTCGACGAGCAGCTCGCCGATGTGCGCGAGAGCGCGGAGCGCCTCCAGGAGGCGGGCCGGGCACCTCAGGACTGGTCGCGCGTCGTGGAGCTGCGCAACGGCGTCACCGACCGCGCGGCCCGGGTGCCGTTCCGGCGCTGGGTGGAGGTGGAGCTGCACCACGTGGATCTCGGTATCGGCTACGAGCTGGAGGATCTGCCGGAGGAGTTCACCGAGCGGGAGATCGACTTCCTGGCGCGGCGGTTCTCCGGGCATCAGGACGTGCCCGAGACGAACCTCGTCGCCGAGGACGGCCGCTCCTGGACCACCGGGGGCGGAGCGGAGGGCGGCCCGGTGCTGGTCGAGGGTCCGGCCGCCGACCTGCTCGGCTGGCTCGCCGGCCGCCGTGACGGATCCGGGCTGCGGGTGAAGGGCGGGGCGCTTCCGGTGCTGCCGCCGCTGTAGCCGGGCCTCGCGGTGAGCGGCTTGTCCTATCGGTCCGCGCCGGCTGCCGTGTTGGCGCCGACCGCACGACCGCGCGCCGTTGCCGCTATAGGCTGACGGCCATGACGTACAGCGGTCGGGTGACGGTCGGCGGCCCAGCCGACGTGCACGAGCTCAAGGACCTGATGATCACCAAGATCGCGGTCGGCCCCATGGACAACAACGCCTATCTGCTGCGTTGCCGGGCCACCGACGAGCAGGTGCTGATCGACGCGGCCAACGACGCGGACACCCTGCTGGGCACGATCGGTGACGACGGCATCGCGTCCGTCGTCACCACCCACCGGCACGCCGACCACTGGCAGGCGCTCGGCGCGGTCGTGGCGGCCACCGGCGCCCGTACCTACGCGGGCCGGGAGGACGCCGAGGGCATCCCGGTGCCGACCGATGTCCTGGTGGACGACGGGGACGTCATCCGCGTGGGGCAGGTCGAGCTCACCGCGCGGCATCTGGTCGGGCACACACCCGGCTCGATCGTCCTGATCTACGACGACCCGCACGGGCATCCGCATGTGTTCACCGGGGACTGTCTCTTCCCGGGCGGTGTGGGCAACACCCACAACAATCCGAAGGCGTTCGCCAGCTTGATCCATGACGTCGAGACCAAGATCTTCGATGCACTGCCCGACGAGACCTGGGTCTACCCGGGACACGGCGACGACACCACGCTGGGCGCGGAGCGCCCGCATCTGCCGGAGTGGCACGCGCGGGGCTGGTGACCGGTAAGGACCGTGCGCCTTGAGGTCAGTCCTTACGTCGGCCCTTACGCCTCGGCCTGGCCCGCACCGGCCAGCGCCGCGATCCGCTCCACCGCGAACACATAGCCCTGGACCCCGCATCCCGCGATCACGCCGTCGGCGCGCAGCGAGACGTACGAGTGGTGCCGGAACTCCTCGCGCTTGTGGATGTTGGAGATGTGCACCTCGATCACGGGCAGCCCGTCGCAGGTGTTGAGGGCGTCCAGGATCGCCACGGACGTGTGCGAGTAGGCGCCGGGATTGATCACGATGCCGCAGTGGTTCAGCCGCGCCTCGTGGATCCAGTCCACCAGCTGACCCTCGTGGTTGGACTGCCGGAGGTCCACCGTGCCGCCGTGCGCGGCCGCCGCCTTGACGCACATCGTCTCGACGTCGGCGAGCGTGTCGGAGCCGTAGATCTCGGGCTGACGCTGGCCGAGCAGGTTCAGATTGGGGCCGTTGAGGATCATGATCGGGGCGTTGGCCAGGCTGCGGGGCACGGTGCGGTTCCTCCGGTCCGTTCGGGGCGGGATGGGGTGGGGTGTCGGGAGCACTTGCTGTTCACGGTTTATCACGGTGCGTCGACCGGATGTCCGCTCCTAGCCTTCCCGGCATGACGATCATCTCGTATCCGCCGAAGCCGGTCCCGGGCGACCGCATCGCCGTGATCTCCCCCTCGTCCGGTCTGCCCGGCCTCTTTCCGCTGCCCTACGAACTCGGGCTGGAGCGGCTGCGCAAGGACTACGGGCTCGAACCGGTCGAGTACCCGGCCACCCGGACCATGGGCTCGACGCCGCGGCAGCGGGCCGACGACATTCACGCCGCCTTCGCCGACCCGGACATCAAGGCGGTGATGGCGTCGATCGGTGGCGACGACCAGATCACCGTGGTGCCGCTGCTGGACCGGGAGCTGATCCGCGCGCATCCGAAGCCGTTCTTCGGGATGAGCGACAACACCAATCTGCTCGCGTTTCTGCGCGAGACGGGCATCGTCGGCTATCACGGCGCGAGCGTCATGGTGGAGCTGGGCCGCCCCGGGGCGATGCACCCGCGGACCGCAGACTCCCTGCGGGCGGCGCTGTTCACCTCGGACGAGTACGAGCTGCGGCCCGCGGAGCGCTGGCGTGATGTCGACGGCGACTGGGCGGATCCTGCGACCTTCGCCGAGGAACCCGAAACCCGGCCCGGCAACGGCTGGACGTGGGTGAACGCCGACCGGGTGGTCGAGGGCCGCACCTGGGGCGGCTGTCTGGAGATCGTCGGCTGGCTGCTGATGGCCGGCCGCGGGGTGGCGTCCGATCTGTCGGAGTACGACGGCGGGGTGCTGTTCCTGGAGACGTCCGAGGAGATGCCGAGTGCAAAGGAGGTGTTCTGGACGCTGCGCAACATGGGCGAGCGAGGGCTGCTAGGACGCTTCTCGGCGCTGCTGATGGGGCGGGCCAAGACCTGGTCCTTCGACCGGCCCCACACCCCTGAGGAGGCCGCGGCCTACGCCTCGGAGCAGCGGGAGGCCGTGCTGCGCGCGGTGCGCGCCTACGCCCCGGACCTGCTCGTGGTCTTCGACGTCGACCTGGGCCACACGGATCCGCAGCTGGTGATCCCCTACGGCGGCCTCGTCCGTGTCGACGGGCCCGCCCGGCGCATCACGGTCACGTACTGATCCGCGCACCACCGTGCGCCCCCGTAACGCGCGATCACGGTGGGTAGTTGATCCGGTGTGCGTGATCAACCCTCCGTGAAATGCCCGTCTCCGCCGACCCCACCGTCCATGCGGCGGCTCGCGACCGCGTCCCTCATGGGGACAGCGATCGAGTTCTACGACTTCTTCGTCTACGGGACGGCCGCCGCTCTGGTCCTGGGGCCGCTGTTCTTCCCGACGTTCTCGCCGCTGGCGGGGACGCTGGCCGCGTTCGGCACGTTCGGCGTGGGCTTCGTCGCGCGTCCGCTGGGGTCGGTGCTGTTCGGGCACATCGGGGACCGGCACGGACGCCGGCCGGTCCTCATGGCTTCACTGCTGCTGACCGGCGGCGCCACGGTCGCGGTGGGGTGTGTGCCGACGTACGACGCGATCGGTGTGCTCGCTCCCCTGCTGCTGCTCGTCCTGCGGTTCCTGCAGGGGCTCGGGCTCGGCGGCGAGTGGGGCGGGGCGGTGCTGCTGACCGCGGAGCACGCTCCGCCGGAGCGGCGTGCGCTGTGGTCGAGCTTTCCGCAGGTCGGGCCCTCGCTGGGGTTTCTGCTGGCCAACGGTGTGGTGCTGGGGCTGTCGGCGGCGTTGTCCGAGGCTCAGTTCGCCCAGTGGGGGTGGCGGGTGCCGTTCTGGGCGGCGGGGGTGCTGGCGCTGGTGGGGCTGTGGCTGCGCTCGTCGCTGGCGGAGAGTCCCCGTTTCCTGGAGATCGACGACCACGCGCGCGTGCCGTTCGCGGAGGTGATCCGCGATCACTGGCGGCTGGTGCTGCTGACGGGCGGGGCACTCGCGGTGGGGTACGCGATCTTCTACTCCGTGTCGACGTGGTCGCTCGCCTATGCGACGGACCGTCTCGGGGTGAGCCGGTCCGTGGCGCTGACCTGCATCATGGCGGCGGTGGCGGTGAAGGGGGCGCTCACCCCGGTGATGGCGCTGCTCGGCGACCGCTACGGCAGACGGCCGTTGTGTCTGGCCGGATGCGCGGCGGCGGCCCTGTGGATGTTCCCGATGGTCGCCCTGCTCGCCACCGGGGACGCGCTGCCGATGTTCGTCGGCTTCCTGGGGGCGATGCTGGCGTTCATCACGATGTTCGCGGTGATCGCCGCGTATCTGCCGGAGCTGTACGAGCCACGCGTCCGCTGTACGGGCGCAGCCGTCGGCTACAACCTGGGCGGGGTCATCGGCGGCGCCCTGACGCCGCTCGCCGCGACGGCGCTGGCCGAGCAGGGCGGGCGGGTGCCGTGGGGGGTGGGGGCGTATCTGACGGGGATCGCGCTGCTGAGCCTGGGCTGCTTCGCGTTGCTGCCCGAGACGCGTCCGGTGCCGGCCGGGGCGACGGAGCCGGTCGCGGCTACGGGTTGATCGCCAGTTCCAGATAGGCCGCGAACAGCACGAGATGCACTCCGCCCTGGAGCGGGGTGGCCCGGCCGGGGACGACGGTCAGCCCGCTCACCACCACGGTCAGGGCGAGCAGCACCATATGGGTGTTGCCCAGGCCCAGGACCAGCGGTCCGGAGAGCCAGAGGGAGGCCAGGGCGACCGCGGGGATGGTCAGTCCGATGCTGGCCATCGCCGAGCCGAGCGCGAGATTGAGGCTGGTCTGCACGCGGTCGCGGCGGGCGGAGCGCAGCGCCGCGATGGTCTCGGGGAGCAGGACCAGCAGCGCGATGATCACACCGACGACGGCGTGCGGCAGCCCGGCCGCCGCCACGCCCGACTCGATGGTGGGCGAGACGCCCTTGGCGAGACCGACCACACCGATCAGGGCGATGCCCAGCAGTCCCAGGCTGATCAGTGCCGTGCGGGCGGAGGGGGCTTCGGCGTGCTCCTCGGCGGTGATGACCTCGCCCTGCCGGGTGATCGGCAGGAAGTAGTCGCGGTGCCGCACGGTCTGGGTCGCCACGAACAGGCCGTACAGGGTCAGCGAGGAGACCGCGGCGAAGGTGAGCTGCACGGAGGAGAACTCCGGGCCTGGCTTGCTCGTCGTGAAGGTCGGCAGTACCAGGCTGAGGGTGGCCAGGGTCGCGACCGTGGCGAGTGCGGCGCCCGTGCCCTCGGGGTTGAAGAGGGCGGTGCCGTGGCGCAGGGAGGCGACCAGGAGGCTCAGTCCGACGACCCCGTTGCAGGTGATCATCACCGCGGCGAAGACGGTGTCCCTGGCGAGTGTCGCGCTCTTGTCGCCGCCGTCGGCCATCAGCGTGACGATCAGTGCCACCTCGATGATGGTGACGGCGACCGCGAGGACCAGCGAACCGAAGGGTTCACCGACCCGGTGCGCCACCACCTCGGCGTGGTGCACGGCCGCGAGCACGGCTCCGGCGAGGACCAGGGTCACCACCGCCACGATCCCGCCGGGCAGATCGCGTCCCCAGGTCAGGATCAGCAGGACGGCAGCGAGCAGCGGCACCAGGGTCGTCCACTGCGCCATGAGCGGCCTGAGCCGGTCGATCATGCAGCGATCGTCGCAGACGGGAACGGGCCCCGCACCTGTTCGTGCGGGGCCCGTGAGCCACGGTCGGGCGTCGGGGGGTCAGACGTCGACGCTCTTCCTGTCGGGGTCCTCGGTCCCGCCCTGCGCCGCCTCGGCCTCCGCCTGCTTCCGCGAGGCACGGAGGCTGGTGATGGTGGTGACGATCAGGACGGAGCAGATCACGCCCAGCGAGACGGGGATGCTGATCTCGGGGACGTGGACCCCCGACTCGTGCAGCGCGTGCAGCACCAGCTTGACGCCGATGAAGCCGAGGATGATCGACAGTCCGTAGGACAGGTGGATCAGCTTCTTCAGCAGGCCGCCGATGAGGAAGTACAGCTGCCTGAGACCCATCAGGGCGAACGCGTTCGCCGTGAACACGATGTACGGGTCCTGGGTGAGGCCGAAGATCGCGGGGATCGAGTCGAGCGCGAACAGCACGTCCGTGGTGCCGATGGCGAGCATCACGACCAGCATCGGGGTCATGACCCGCTTGCCGTTCTGCTGGATCCACAGCTTGGTGCCGTGGTACTGGTCGGCCACGCCGAAGCGGCGCTCGGCGGCCTTGAGCAGCTTGTTCTCCTCGTACTCCTCGTCGTGCTCCTCGGCACGGGCCTCCTGGATGAGCTTCCAGGCGGTCCAGATGAGGAAGGCACCGAAGAGGTAGAAGACCCAGGAGAAACTGGCGATGATCGCGGCGCCCGCGGCGATGAAGATGGCGCGCAGCACCAGGGCTATGAGGACCCCGATGAGGAGGACTCGCTGCTGGTACTGCGACGGCACCGCGAACTTCGCCATGATCAGGACGAAGACGAAGAGGTTGTCGACGCTCAGCGACTTCTCGGTGATGAAGCCGGCGAAGAACTCACCGGCGGGCTGGCCTCCGGCGAAGACCAGCAGGCCGAGCCCGAAGAGCACGGCCAGGGCGATCCAGACGCCGGTCCAGATACCCGCTTCCTTGATGGATACGTCGTGCGGCTTGCGGCCGATGAAGAAGTCGACCGCGATCAGGGCGCACAGGCCCACGATCGTCAGGACCCACAGGGTCAGGGAAACATCCACTGCGCCTCCGGCAGATACGTCACACGGCAAATGTCAGCGTCGTCGCTGCCGGAGGTCTCTTCCACCCGGGCCCTCGGCGCGTGACAGCGCCGGGCAGGGCCCTCGGGCCGACGCCCCGGGATCTGGCCTGATCCGTATTGACGGGGTCGCCGCACAGACAGGGAGTACTCCCCTCCGTGCCAAGAACAGTACCCCAATCACCAAGGATTGGTAAAGAGCAAAGTAAAGAAAGACACAAAGATGCAGGTCAGAGTGGCTTTACATACGCTTGGGCGAGGCGGCTTCGGGGGGCGGCCGTCAGCGGTTCCAGGCGCGGCGGGCCGCCGCCACCTGGGTGAGCACCTGCTGGAGCACCTGGCTGCCCGGCGGCACGAGCGGCGGCTCGTACGTCCAGGCGTGCCCGACCCAGGGGTCGGCCAGATGGTCGTCGGCGACCGGTGTCAGCCGCAGCAGCGAGCGCCACAGCGGGTCGAGCAGCGGGCCGTAGCCTGCGGACTCCTCGCGGTCGGCGACCATCATCAGATGCACACCGACCGCGGGCCCCTCGTCGGCGAGGTAGCGCAGCTGGTTGACGGCCCGGTCGTCGAAGCCGTGCGGGAAGTCGTTGACGATCAGCAGCTGCTGGGAGGTGTCGAAGCCGGGCGGCAGCGCGTCGGGCGCTCCGCCGCGCAGCGCCATCTGCACCAGGTCGACCCGCTGGGTGAGCCTGCCCAGCACGTCCGCCACCCCCGCCGCGCCCTGCGCGGGCGGGGCGGCCAGCACTCCGGTCTGGGTCAGCGGGGTCAGCGACTGCGCACCCGACCCGGCCGGGTCGATGACGTGGACAGTGAACTCGCCGGCCGGATAGACGGCGAGCAGCCGAGCCGCGTGCGCGACCGCCGTGTCCATGGCGAGGCGGCGCATGTCGTGAGAGTCGTGGAACGAGCCGTCGATCGAGTCGGCCCGTCCGCTGTCGATCCACAGTCCGCGCTCCAGCGGCAGCCTGAGCAGCATCGGGATGCGGACCCGGTCGGCCTCCGGCAGATGCAGATCGCCGAGGCGCAGCGCCATCGGTATCTCCATCGGCACCCGGTAGCCGTGCCAGACGGGGTTGTCCCAGCGGGCGAACGCCGGCGGCAGCGCGGGCTCGACCACCTCGGCCTCGGCCACCAGTTGGGCGATGTCCCGGTCGAGGGCCTCGCGGGCCTGGTCGACGAGCTGGGCGTGCCGGGCGCGGGCGGCCTCGCGCGCCGCGTCGCCCTGGCCGCGGACGCTGTTCAGCCCTCCGCCGTCGGTAGCCGTACCTCGAAGCGGCAGCCGCCGGCGACGTTGTGGACGGTGGTGGTGCCTCGGTGAGCCTCCACGATGCCGCGGACGATGGCGAGGCCGAGGCCCGCGCCGGCCGGCGG
>NZ_JAOCQE010000500.1 GCF_025290915.1 Streptomyces sp. 15-116A
CCCACCCCCTGCCCCAGCCGCCCCGGCCTCCGCCCCGGCCGCCCAACCGCCCGCCCGGGACCGGTACTTCGACCTGCTGCGCGCGATCGCGCTGTTCCGCGTCGTCCTCTACCACCTGATGGGCTGGGCCTGGCTGCCCGTCGTCTTCCCCTCCATGGGCGTGATGTTCGCCCTGGCCGGCAATCTCATGGCCCGCTCCCTCAAGCGGCCCGCCGTCCAGGTCGTACGCGGCAGGATGCGCCGTCTGCTGCCCCCGCTGTGGCTGCTCGGCGCGATCGGTGTCACCGGCATGCTGGCCCAGGGCTGGACCCCGGACGACGAGGGCCACCCCGGCTGGTGGTGGTTCCACCTCACCTACTGGGTCCTGCCGCTGAGCGACCCGCCCTACGCCGAGGGCGTCGCCGGGATCCAGGGCTACCTCGGCGAGGACTGGGCCGCGGAACTCGCCGGGCCGCTCTGGTACATCCGCGCCTACCTGTGGTTCGTCCTGCTCTCCCCGCTGCTGCTGAAGGCGCTGCGAGCACAGCCCTGGGTGACACTCGCCGCGCCGCTGGTGCTGTCCGGCGTCCTGCAGTTCGGGTGGCTCACCGTCCCCACCGAGCGGATCGACTCCGCGGTCACCGACTTCAGCACCTTCGGCGCCTGCTGGATCCTCGGCATGGCGTACCAGCAGGGCGTGTTCCGGCGCATCCCGCAGTACATCGTGCCGTCGATCGCGCCGATCATCGCCTGCGTCGGCCTCTGGTACGCCTTCCACCAGGGCTTCCGCGCCGGCCACGACCTGGACTCCATCCCCTTCGCCCAGGCACTGTGGTCCTTCGGCACCGTCCTGCTCCTGCTGCACCTCAGCCCGTCCTGGACCGAGTGGCCGCGCCACCTGCGCCGCTGGGACCGCCTGATCACCCTCCTCAACTCCCGGGCGGTGACGATCTATCTGTGGCACAACGTCTGCATCCTGGTCGCCGCCACCCTCTACGACCGCCTCTGGGGCTTCCCCGTCCTGGAGCTGAACGTCCCCTGGCTGCTGGAGAGTTCCTGGCCGGTCCTGCTGCTGGTGTGGATGCTGCTCGCCGGCTGTGTGGTCACCTTCGGCTGGGCGGAGGACCTGGCGGCCCGGCGGAAGCCCCGCCTGTGGCCGAGCAAATAGCAGATCGCAGACAGCAGATGGCGCAGAGCACCGGTTCCGCCTGACCTACACGCGTGCGAGACTGCCCCGGTTGCTGATGTGAACCAGGGGACTGGCGTGGCGAGCGGGAGTGGGTGCGGATGAGCAAGCGGCAGATACAGAAGATGCTGCGGCTGATGGCGAGCGGTGAGCCGGTGGAGGTCACCAGCGCCATGGCGTCCGTGAAGAAACTCGCCAAGCTCGCCTTCGTCGCCCAGCAGTTCGGGTACGAGTACGCCGACGTACGGCAGGGCGGGGCCAACAACAGCCAGCTCATCATGCTGATCGTGCCGGACCCCTCGCCCCACGCCCGCACGCGGGCCGCGCAGAACTGGGCGCAGTACCCGAACGCCGGCGACGGGGTCTCGCTGCCGCCCTTCGTGCCGGACGCGCTGGAACTGCTCAAGGCCCGCATCAACTTCGACCTCACCGGCAAGAGCGCCGAGAAGCGGATGCTGTACGGGGCGCTCGGCGTCACCGTGGGCTGTGTGATCGCCGCCGTGCAGGGCGGGGACGGCGGCCTGCTCGTGGGCGGCATCCTCTGGGCCGCCCTCATGGGCCTCCTCGCCGTCGGCTTCGTCGTCACCCGCCGACGCAACGCCAAGTACGCGGCCCGCCTCCAGGCCGCCGGCTTCACCCAGCTCGCCGACGAAACCGGCCGGGTGCGCTATCTCCCCCCGGGCGGCCACCTCCCGGGGCACGGCAACCCCTTCGCCCAGCAACAGCCGTACCCGCAGCCTCAGGGGTACGCGCAGCCTCAGCAGCAGCCGTACCCGCAGCCCCAACCCCAGTACGGCCGGCCGCCCGCGCCGCCCGCCCCGGCCTACCCTCAGCAGCCGCCGCAGCAGCAGTACGGCCAGCCGCAGCCGCCCGCCCCGGCCTACCCCCAGCAGCCGGCGCAGCAGCCGTACGGCACCCCCGCCCCGCCGCCCCAGCCCTACGCCCAGCAACAG
>NZ_JAOCQE010000501.1 GCF_025290915.1 Streptomyces sp. 15-116A
CTTCCCCTCCCCCCGCCGGCCCCTCGTCTGGCCCGCGTATGCAAGGAGCCCCGCCACACCTATGTCCCTCCCTCTCGCAGACCGCGTCATCCAGCTCGCCTACGACCCAGGGATCTCGCCCAAGGGCGGCGGCCTGCCCGGGCTCAGCGTGCTGAAGAACGTCGTCAACTCGATCAACATGTTCGGGATCATCGCCGTCGTCGGCGCCCTCGCCGTCTCGCTCGGCGTGTGGGCATGGGGGCACCACACCGGCGGCCACCAGGCCGAGGCCAACGGCAAGAAGGGCGCCGTCGTCGCCGCGGGCGCCGCCCTCGGCCTCGGCGCCGCGAACGGAATCGTCGCGTTCTTCTCCACCCTCGGCTCGCAGGTCCACTGATGCGGAACCGATTCACCACCCTCTCGCTGACCTCTTACGGCGTCGGCTGGTCGGCCAACCGACGCATCGCCATCGTCGCTCTGGTCGTCACCGTCCTGCTCACCATCGCCGCAGCCGTCGCCTGGCTGTCCGGCAGCGGCAACGCCCACCGGGATCCGACCGCTGCCGGGCCAGCCGCGACGCACAGCCCGTCCTCCTCCGAGGCCCCCGCCCCGAAACCCGAGGCTGACGCCGGTTCCGTGCCCAAGCCGCCGCAGATCTCCGAGCCGGTCGCGTACGCCAAGGCAGCAGCCCAGATGCTGTGGTCCTACAACACCCGCGACACCAGTCACGACCAGCAGCTCGCCGGCATGCGCGAGTGGATGACCAAGGAGCCCACCTACGCCGACTGGGCGTCCATCTCCGGCCAGGTCCCTGATCCGTTGCTGTGGTCGCGGATGGCCGGCCAGGACCAGCACGCCACCGCCCGCGTCACCGAAGGCCACTACCCGGGCGCGTTCAAGCAGGCCCTCGCGGAGGACCCCTCGGCGATCACCGAGGCGTACATCTACGTCGTCACCGTCAACGGCAAGCAGCAGATCGCCTGGAAGAAGGGCGGCGGCGGAGCCGAGGACCGCGCCGTGACCCTCGCCGTGCAGTGCCGCCCCGGCCACGACTGTGCCCTTGCCGCCATCGCTCCGAGCGTCACGCAGTGACCCGCGCCTGACACGAGATAAGGAGGAGTAATTCCCCGTGGGTTTCTGTGATTACCCCCTGGCGGACAAGCTCTGTGCCGTCGGCGACGCGGTCGATTTCGCCTCGGACCCTGGCAAGGCCATCGGTGACTGGATGGCGAAGTCCGCAGGTGAGCTAGCTGCGGCAGCGGCCGACTTGGCCGCCAAGGCGGTCAACACCACCACGAGGGTCGACCTGAACGCCGGATGGTTCCGCGACAACTACGAGATGCTGCTGCCGTTGGGCCTGGTCCTGCTGGTCGCCACCTTCTGCGCGCAGCTCGTCCGGGCCGCCGTCAGACGCGACGGACAAGCCCTCACCCAGGCGTTCACCGGCACCATGTCAGGGGTCCTGTTCGCGTTCTGCGCCATCGCCCTGACCACGGTCGCCGTCGAAGTCGTCGACGCCGTCAGCGACGGCCTGTTCAAGACCGCGCACCTGAGCATCGAGTCGGCCGTGCGCCGCATCGTGAAGGTCAGCCAGATCGGGTCCCTGGCCGGACTCGGCTGGCTCGTCCCGGTCGTCGTCGGTCTCGGCGCCGCCATCGGCGCCTTCCTCTACTGGTGCGTGATGATGGTCCGCAAGGTCGGCATCCTCGTCATGGTCACCCTGGCCGTCTTCGCGTCCGCCGGCGGCGGCTGGGAAGTCGCACGCCGCTGGCGCAAGGGCTGGATCGAAGCCACCGCCACCCTCGTCGTCAGCAAGCTGCTGATGACTGTGATCTTCGTGCTCGGCATCGCCGCCATGGGCAAGACCGACGCCACCGACGGCATCGCCGCCCTCGCCGACGTCATGTCCGGCATCGTGATCATGATCCTAGTGCTGCTGTGCCCCTATGCCGTCTTCAAGTTCGTGCACTGGGCGGCCGACGGCACCGACGGCGAGTCCATCCACCGCGCCGGCGGCGCAGGAGCGCAGATCGCCAAGGCCCACGCCGAGAACGCCGCCCGCAAGGCCGCGGCAGCAGCCGCCACCGCCGGAACCGGCGGCGCAGCAGCCGG
>NZ_JAOCQE010000502.1 GCF_025290915.1 Streptomyces sp. 15-116A
CGGCGCCGTCGCCGGGGCGCGGCCGAGGAGCCCGAGGCGGCACCGGCCGCCGAGCCCGCCGCCGTGACCCGTGACGAGGACGAGGCCGAGGACACCGACGAGTCCGCCGAGGACCAGGCGGACACCGAGGACCAGGACGACAGCGAGGCCGCCGGTTCACGCCGTCGCCGCCGTCGCGGCGGTCGTCGCCGCAGGCGCGGCGAGTCCGCCGAGGGCGAGGGCGCCGAGGCCGGGGACGCCGAGACCGACCGCGTCTCCGCCGTACAGGCAGCTCAGGACGCCGAGGACACCGCCGAGCAGGCCGAGGAGGACGCCGAGGAGGCCGGTGAGTCGGCCGAGGATCGCGAGGACTCCGGTGCCGGGGGCGGCTCCAGCAGCAGCCGTCGCCGCCGTCGTCGTCGTCGCCGGGCCGGTGACAGCGCCGGTGAGCCCGAGCCGGCCGCCGACGACCCGGAGCGCACGGTCGTCAAGGTCCGTGAGCCGCGCCCCAAGGCGGAGCCGTCCGACGAGGTGCAGTCCATCAAGGGCTCGACCCGTCTGGAGGCCAAGAAGCAGCGCCGCCGCGAGGGCCGCGAGCAGGGCCGTCGCCGCGTGCCGATCATCACCGAGGCGGAGTTCCTGGCCCGCCGTGAGGCCGTCGAGCGCGTGATGGTCGTACGCCAGCACGGCGACCGCACGCAGATCGGCGTCCTCGAGGACAACGTGCTCGTCGAGCACTACGTCAACAAGGAGCAGTCGACGTCGTACGTCGGCAACGTCTACCTCGGCAAGGTGCAGAACGTGCTGCCGTCGATGGAGGCCGCCTTCATCGACATCGGCAAGGGCCGCAACGCCGTGCTGTACGCCGGTGAGGTCAACTTCGAGGCGCTGGGCATGGCCAACGGCCCGCGCCGCATCGAGTCCGCCCTGAAGTCCGGCCAGTCGGTGCTCGTCCAGGTGACGAAGGACCCGATCGGCCACAAGGGCGCCCGCCTCACCAGCCAGGTCTCCCTCCCGGGCCGCTACCTCGTGTACGTCCCCGAGGGCTCGATGACCGGCATCAGCCGCAAGCTGCCCGACACCGAGCGGTCCCGGCTGAAGACCATCCTCAAGAAGATCGTCCCCGAGGACGCGGGCGTCATCGTGCGCACCGCCGCCGAGGGCGCGAGCGAGGACGAGCTGCGCCGGGACGTCGAACGGCTCCAGGCGCAGTGGGAGGACATCCAGAAGAAGTCCAAGAACGGCAACGCCCCGACGCTGCTGTACGGCGAGCCGGACATGACCGTCCGGGTCGTGCGGGACATCTTCAACGAGGACTTCTCCAAGGTCATCGTCAGCGGTGACGAGGCGTGGGAGACCATCCACGGGTACGTCGCGCACGTGGCGCCGGATCTCGCCGAGCGGCTGCAGAAGTGGACCAGCGAGGTCGACGTCTTCGCCACGTACCGGATCGACGAGCAGCTCGCCAAGGCGCTGGACCGCAAGGTGTGGCTGCCGAGCGGCGGTTCGCTGGTGATCGACCGGACCGAGGCGATGGTCGTCATCGACGTCAACACCGGCAAGTTCACCGGCCAGGGCGGCAACCTGGAGGAGACGGTCACCAGGAACAACCTGGAGGCGGCCGAGGAGATCGTGCGCCAGCTGCGGCTGCGCGACCTCGGCGGCATCATCGTGATCGACTTCATCGACATGGTGCTGGAGTCCAACCGGGACCTGGTGCTGCGGCGCCTGCTGGAGTGCCTGGGCCGGGACCGTACGAAGCACCAGGTCGCCGAGGTGACGTCGCTGGGGCTGGTCCAGATGACCCGCAAGCGGGTCGGCCAGGGCCTGCTGGAGTCGTTCTCGGAGACCTGCGTCCACTGCAACGGCCGCGGTGTCATCGTCCACCTCGACCAGCCGACCGCCGCCGGTGGCGGCGGCAAGCGCCGCAAGCGGGCGCGGGCCGGTGCTGCCGAGCAGCCGCTGGAGGCCGAGACGGCGGTGGCCGTCGAGACGGCCGAGCAGGAGGCGGAGGCGGAGACGGAGGCCGAGGTGGCGGCGGAGGCCGCCGAGCC
>NZ_JAOCQE010000503.1 GCF_025290915.1 Streptomyces sp. 15-116A
GGCGCAGAGCGCTGGGCTGAGGCGCAGAGCGCTGGGCTGAGGCGCAGAGCGCTGGGCTGAGGCGCAGAGCGCTGGGCTGAGGCGCAGAGCGCTGGGCTGAGGCGCAGAGCGCTGGGCTGAGGCGCAGGGGCCTGGGACTGAGGCGCAGGGGCCTGGGACTGAGGCGTAGGGGCCATCGGACTGGCCTGCGGCTTTGCTCGCGCACGGATTCGGGATTGCGTGATCGGGAACCTGGGAGGCGCGAGCGGTGTATGACAAGTGGAACCTGCCGCGTCGAAGGGACAAGATCGTGCAACGTCGAGCCGTGACGGCCGTGCTGGCCGCCGCCGCGCTCCTGCTGACGGCCGGCTGCTCCTCCGATGACGGGGGATCGCCGGGCGGAGACGGCAGCGCCACCCCCAGCCGTACGACGGGGCAGGCGTCGCCCTCGGAGCGCGCCTCCGAGGAGACGCCACCCGCGAAGGGCTCCGTCAAGGTGCTGCGCACCGTCGCCTCGGGTCTGAACACCCCGTGGGGCCTCGCCCCGCTGCCGGACGGCGACCTGCTCGTCTCCTCCCGCGACGAGGCGACGATCACGCGGGTGGACGGCGAGACGGGCAAGAAGACCGAGCTGGGCGAGGTGCCGGGAGTGTCCCCCTCCGGCGAGGGCGGGCTGCTGGGCATCGCACTGTCCCCCGACTTCGCCTCGGACCGGATGATCTACGCCTACTTCACCTCCGCCTCGGACAACCGCGTCGTCCGCATGATCTACGACGAGAAGAAGCCGTCCGGCGAGCAGTTGGGCGCCCCGGACACGATCCTGCGCGGCATCCCCAAGGGCGTCGTCCACAACGGCGGCCGGATCGCCTTCGGCCCGGACAAGATGCTGTACGCGGGCACGGGCGAGAGCGGTGACACCTCGCTGTCCCAGGACCGGGACTCCCTCGGCGGCAAGATCCTGCGGCTGACCCCGGAGGGCGAGCCCGCGCCGGGCAACCCGTTCCCGGACTCTCCGGTGTACTCGTACGGCCACCGCAATGTGCAGGGTCTCGCCTGGGACGGCAAACAGCGGCTGTTCGCCGCGGAGTTCGGCCAGAACACCTGGGACGAGCTCAACGCGATCAAGCCCGGCGACAACTACGGCTGGCCCGAGGCGGAGGGCCGGTCCGACGACGGCGGCTTCCACAACCCGGTCGACCAGTGGACCACGGACGAGGCGTCCCCCAGCGGCATCGCCTACGCCGAGGGCTCGATATGGATGGCGGGGCTGCGCGGGGAGCGCCTGTGGCGGATACCCCTGAAGGGCACGGAGGCGTCGGCGGACCCTCAGGCGTTCCTGGAGGAGGAGTACGGCCGGCTGCGCACGGTGGTCGCGGCCGGTGAGAACAAGCTGTGGCTGGTCACGAGCAACACGGACGGCCGCGGCAACCCGGGCAACGACGACGACCGGATCCTGGAGCTGGAGGTGAGCTAGTGCCGTCACTCGGCCCGGGCCGGACCCGTGTCGTCCTGCGACGGCGGGCGCATGACCACCTTTCCCGAGGCGAGGTCTATCGGGCCGCGGGAGGGGTCGGAGTCGCCCACGTCCTCCCTGGTCAGTTCCAGTCGCCTCTTCTCGTCCCGGGTGTGTTTGCGGCCTGGGGCGAACAGTTCCTCGAAGACGTTGAACATCGTTCCCCTTCCGGGGCCGCGTGGGTGAGACGTGCAGGGCCGGGTGGGTCAGGACTCCATTATCCCGCCGCCGCCCGGTTTTCGGCCTCCGCCGGGAAGAGCCCCAGCCGGTGTGCCACCGCCGCCGCCTCGCCGCGGCCGGAGACGCCCAGCTTGGCGAGGATGTTGGAGACGTGGACGCTGGCCGTCTTCGGGGAGATGAACAGCTCCTCGGCGATCCGGCGGTTGGTGTGTCCGGCGGCCACCAGGCGCAGGACGTCGCGTTCCCGGCTGGTGAGGCCGAGCGCCTCGGCCGGATCGGCGGGGGCGGCCGGGGGCTGCTCCCGAGCGGGGGCGGGCCCGAGGGCCAGGCGGGCCC
>NZ_JAOCQE010000504.1 GCF_025290915.1 Streptomyces sp. 15-116A
CCGGAACGGCCGCCATCGTCGGTACGGCACTTCTCGGCGCCTGGTACGGGAAGCCGGCGCTGGCGAGCGCCGAGGCCGCGCTGGGGTGCGCCGCCGTCCTCGTGCTCTACCTCTGTCTGATACGGGCGTGGGCTGCGCCGGGGTGCTCGGCACGGTGCTGCTGTCGCGGCTGCTGCACTATCCGTCGGTGTCGGAGAGCCTCCAGGACCTGCTCGCCGGTCACTTCACGCGCCCGGACCGGGAGCGGGTGTGGGCGGAGTTCTTCCAGCTCAACGGGAACTTCTGGATGGAGTGGCTGCGGCGGCAGATGTGGGAGCCGCTGTTCGTGGCGTTCCTGGCGGCCGGTGCCTGGGGGGCGCGGCGGCGGCCGGTGTTCGGCGCGTTCCTGGTCGCGGCGGCCGCCACCGGGATCCTCAACCAGGCCGGGCACCCGGACATCAACATCTGGGGCGGGCGGCTCATCGTGGTGGCGTGGCTGCTGCCGGTGCTCGGGGTGCCGCTGCTGCTGGAGCCGGTGCTGCGGGGGCGGGTGCCGCTGCCCGCGCAGGGGCCTCCGGTGGAGCTGGCGCGCTGACCTGGGCCGACGGGTCCGGGGGTCACTCGATGAGGTGAGGCGAGGTCATCGCCGTTGACCCGCACGGGAACATACGGCAAATGCCTCGATCCTCCCCACTCCTCAGTGCCCGATGAGCGCCGGCGCCCTCGTCCGGCGGCGTACGGCAAGCGGTGCCACCGCGCTGCGCGGCGGCGGCTCCTGGCGGCCCACGCCGTACCAGGTCGCCGGGTTCCTCTTCTGGCTCGTGATGTCCCTGGCGTACTGGCGGGTGCCGCTGTGCTGCGACGCCGGACAGCACGCGGCGGTCGTCGAACGGCTCAAGGCCGATCTGCTGCGTCCGCGGCATCCGACGGCGGACCTGCCGGGCGCGGGCAGCCCCTACTACTCGCCGTTCGCGCTCGCGCAGGGCGTCGTCGCGCGGCTGGCGGGCCTTGGCGGCTGGGAGGTGGTCCGGCTCACCGGGCCGCTGAACCTGCTGGTGCTGCTCACCGGGCTCGGCCGCTTCGTACGGGTGCTGAGCCCGCGGCCGTGGGCGCCGGTGCTGGCGCTGGGCGCGATGACGCTGCTGTGGGGGACGGAACGGGCCTGGTGGAGCGGCTATCTGGGCCTGATGTCGATGACGGGGAATCTGGCGTATCCCTCGGCGTTCGCGATCGGGCTGACGTTCTGGGCCTGGGCGCTGACGGGGGAGAGGGCACGGGACATGGGGGCGGGTGCGGGGGGCTGGGACGCGGGGGCGGGCGCGGTGAGCCCTGGGGGGCACCATGAGGTGCGCCATGCGGTGCGCTATGTGGGGCCGAGCGGGTTGCGCGGGCTGTCCGGGTACGCGGCGCTCGGCGCCCTGTACGGGCTGATCGTGCTGGTCCACCCGATCACGGCGGTGGCGGCGGCACTGGGCGCGGTGGCGTTCGTCGCCGGGTGGCAGCGGGGGTGGGAGTGGGCCGTGGTGGGCCGGTGGGTGCTCGCGGGCGCTCTCGCGGCGCTGGTCGCGGTGTCGTGGCCGTACTTCGACGTCCTGTCGCTGGCCGGGGACAGCAGCGTGGACGGGATGCACCGGAAGCTGTATCTGGACCTCGGGGGCCAGTTCTGGCTGGCGCTGGTGCTGGGGCTGCCGGCGCTGTGGCTGCGGGCGCGGCGGGGTTCGGGGCCCGCTTCGGACCACGGCACCCGGCGCTCGTGGCGCTGGTGGCGCTCGTGGCGTGATCCGCTGGTGCTGCTGTTCGTCCTGGACTGCGCGGTGGTGGCGTACGGCTGGTTCAGCGGGCACTACACCTACGGCAGGATCCTCGGGCTCACGCTGGTGCCGCTGCAGTTCGCGCTCGCGGTGGAGCTGGCGGCGGCCCGGCCCTGGCCGGTGTGGCGGCGGGTGCTCGGCGGTGCCGCGGCGGCGGGGGCCTGCGCCGGGTTCCTGACCGTGCAGGCCGGG
>NZ_JAOCQE010000505.1 GCF_025290915.1 Streptomyces sp. 15-116A
GACTACGAGGTCAACATCCCGATGCGCCTGAACGTGCAGGCGTCGGCCCCGGTCGGCGCCGGGTTCTCGCTCGGCGCGACGATCTACGGCGACACGGACTCCGGTTCCGGCCAGGGCGGCGGCTCCGCCGACCATGCCGGCGGCGACCGCGGCGGCCAGCGCGAACCGCACCGGGCGGGTCCAGCGCGACCGGTGGACGGTTACGGGTGCGTCCGCGCGCGGGGTGCCGATGGTGACGAGGCCCGCCTCCAGGGCCGGCTCTCCGGCCTTGCGGGCGGCGCCCTCCGTCTCGTACCGCCCGTGGCGCTCCTCGCGCGTCTTGCGGAAGGCGGCGAGCGCGGCGGCCTCGCCGGGGAGTTCTTCGCTGGTCAGCGGGGGCGGGGAGAGCGCGCCGAGGGTCCTGGCGAGCCGTTCGGCCCGTTCGCGGGCAGCCGGATCGGCAGCTTCGGGCGGCAGTCCGCTCAGCAAACGCTCCGCCGTTTCGCGGTCCAGCCACCTGTGCTGCTCGTCGGCCATCACATGTCCTTCTGCGTCCGCGCTCGCATATGCGTCACACTCGCGGACGTCACCGCACGGCGGTGCGGTTCTCTGTGGGGCTCTCTCTGGGGCGGGAGGGCGTCGAGCACCCCGGGGGATTCCGGATGCGTCTCCGGGTCGGCGCCGATCATGTCCGCCAGTCGTTTCAGGCCACGGTGCGCGGCGGTGCGGACGGCGCCGGGCCGCTTGCCGAGGGTCTCGGCGGCGGTCTTCGCGTCGAGGCCCACGACCACCCGCAGCACGACGGCCTCGGCCTGGTCCTGCGGCAGCCGGGAGATGAGGGAGAAGGCGCCGTCGGTGGCCAGTGCCTCGATGGCCTCACCGGCGGTGTCCGACTCGGCGGCCCGTTCGGCCAGCTCGGTCTCGTCGCCGCCGATCGCGGGGCGGCGGCCGCGCATGCGTATGTGGTCCAGGGCCCGGTTGCGGGCGATCCGGGCGGCCCAGCCGCGGAAGCGGTCCGCGTCACCGCTGAACCGTTCCAGGTCACGGGCTATCTGCAACCACGCCTCGGAGGTCACGTCCTCGGCGTCGGGTTCGCCGACCAGGGTCCGTACGTATCCGAGCAGCCGCGGGTGCACGGAACGGTACACAGTCCGGAACGCGGTCTCGTCCCCGTCCTGTGCCGCACGCACCGCGGCGGTCAGCTCCGCGTCGTCCCCCAGCACCGCAGGCCCTTCTGCGCCCCAACCGGCGCCGCTGTCGCGGACCGGGTCGCTCGCCGTCGTGTTTCCTCGTTCGGTCGTCTGGCCGTCTGGTCGTCGAGGCGTCAAGACCGCAGGTGGTCGCGGTGGTCCTGCCCCCGCCCCGATGGCGCGAAAGGCACGTTACGGCCTGAAACCACTCGCCGTCCATGTCTGTCCAGGATGCAACTAACCCGTGACACAGCGGGGTGTGACAGAAAACGCACTCTCGGCGCTGTAGGAAGTACGGGCCGCCGCGCGGCCCGTGCCGCGCGACGGCCGGGGCCTCTCCTGTGGGGGGTGGCGGCCCCGGCCGTTGCCTCGGCCTCGGCACGCCGCTGCCACGGGCGCGTGCGGTGTCGTCCGTCCTGCCTGGTCACAGGCGTAGGTTACGGGGTCTTGTTCCGGCCCTCGGGCCGGCCGGGTGCGCCCCGGTCGCCGTCCTTGCCGCCGGTTCCCTTTTTCTGGTCGCTGCCGGGGGCGCCCTTCGCGGTGCGGGCGGGATCAGCCGCCTTGTTCCCGTCCCGTGTCCGCCCGGCGCAGTAGGCGTCGATGTTCTCCTCGCCGCCCGCGGCCTCGGTGAGCCGCTGCCACGCGGTCGCGTCCAGCGCCTTGCCGCGGCCCGCGACCTGCTCGTACGCGCGACAGTGGGCCTCGGTGTCCTGGGCGCCGGCGGGGCGGTCCGACGTCTTCGGCGCGTCGGGAGCGGCCGGTGGGCGGCCGGCGGGCGAGCCGGCGG
>NZ_JAOCQE010000506.1 GCF_025290915.1 Streptomyces sp. 15-116A
GGGGCGGGGAGAGGTCGTCGTCACGAGGTGGTTCCTGGAGGGTCGCGTCGGTCAGGGCTTGAAGGTGACCGGGTACTTCGCGGGCTTCGCCCCGGTCGGGGGGACCTGGAGGGTCTTCAGGGCGAACTCCATGACCTGCTTGTAGACCGGTCCGCAGATCTGGCCGCCGAAGTAGCTGCCCTCGGTGGCGTTCTGGATGACGCAGTAGACGGTGATCCGGGGCTTGTCGGCGGGGGCGAATCCGGCGAAGGAGGAGGTGTAGCCGCGGTACTTGCCGGTGGCCGGATCCACGCGGTTCGCCGTACCCGTCTTGCCCGCCACCCGGTAGCCGGGGATGCGCGCCTTGGTGCCGGTGCCCTCCTCGTCGTCCACCACCGACTCCAGCATCCGGGCGAGCGTGTCCGCCGTCTTCTCGCTGATCACCCGCTTCTTCCCGGGCTCGGGGGCGGGCGTGAAGTTCCCGTCGGGTCCCTTGGTGCCGCGCACCAGGCTGGGTTCGATGCGGACGCCGCCGTTGGCGATGGTGGAGTAGACGGAGGCGGCCTGCATGGCGTTGATGGAGACGCCCTGGCCGAAAGGAATCGTGTACTGCTGGGAGGTCGACCACTCCTGGGGCGGGGCCAGGATGCCCTTGGTCTCGCCGGGGAAGCCGAGCCCGGTGTGGCTGCCGAGGCCGAACCCGCGCAGGTAGTCGTAGAGGACCTTGTTGGCGGCGGACTGGGTCTTGCCGAGCTGGCCGGTGGCCAGGATGGTCCCGATGTTGCTGGACTTGGCGAGGACGCCGTTGAGGGTCAGGTACCAGGTCGGGTGATCGACGTCGTCCTTGAAGAGACGGTCGCCGCGGTGCAGGCGGTTGGGCACCACGACATGGGTGCCCGGGGTGGCGGCGTTCTCCTCCAGGACGGCCGCCATCGACAGCACCTTGGCGGTGGAGCCGGGTTCGTAGGCGTCCTGCAGTGCCGCGTTGCCGAGCGCCGTCGGGTCGGCCTCGGACAGGTTGTTGGGGTCAAAGCCGGGCGCGTTGGCCATGGCGAGGATCTCGCCGGTGCGGGTGTCCTGGACGATGACGTAGCCGCGGTCCGCCTGTGACTTCTCCACCTGCTTGCTGATGGCGTTCTGCGCGGCCCACTGGATGTCCCGGTCGATGGTCAGCTCGACGTCGCTGCCGGGCACGGCCGGGGTCTCGGTGGAGCCGGCGGTGGGCACCAGACGGCCGCCGGACTGGGCGTAGCGGATCTTGCCGTCCTTGCCGGTGAGCTGCTTGTCCAGCTGGAGCTCGATGCCGCCGCCGCCCTTGCCGGAGGCGTTGACCCAGCCCAGTATCCCGGCGGCGAGCTCGTTGTTGGGGTACACGCGCTTGGTGGTGGGGACGGAGAAGACGCCGGCCAGGACGTTGACGGCGGACTTGTCGTCCTGCGTCTTCTTGGCCAGCGCGGACTTCAGGTCCTTGATCTGCTTCCAGACCTGCGGGGTCTGCCGGCCGGCCAGTTTGACATAGCGCAGGGCCTTGTTCTCCGGGCGCAGCTTCTCGACCAGCTTGTCCTGGCTCTGGCCGAGGATCGGGGCGAGGAGGGCGGCGGCCTGCTCGGGACCGTCGCCGATCTTCATCTGGTCGGGGGTGAACATCGTGGGGTCGGCGGTGATGTCGTAGGCGTCGACGCTGGTCGCGAGGGCCACGCCGTTGCGGTCGGTGATCTCGCCGCGCTCGGCGGCCAGCACCTGGCCGACGTAGCGGTTCTGCGCGGCCTTGGCGGCATACGTGCTCGCGTCGACAGCCTGCACCTGGAACAGGCGTACGACGAAGGCGATCAGGACGAGGGTCAGTGCCAGGCCGACGAGGCGCAGCCGGGGCCGCGGACTGCCCAGCCGGATGGTCCGCGGGGCCGGGCGGGGCGGGCCCGGGCGGCGGGCGG
>NZ_JAOCQE010000507.1 GCF_025290915.1 Streptomyces sp. 15-116A
CGGACGGTTCGGCCGGGACCGGGCCGGGCCGGCCGGTCGGGGCGGCGGTGGTGGCCCGGTCCTCCGGTGTGGTCGGGTGCTCCTGGGCCGTGTGCGGGTCGGCGATCATCAGGATGACGTCCGCCACCGGTGTGCACGGGCCCTCGGCGGGGCGGCAGAGGTACAGCGGGGTGTTCACCGGGCGGAACTTGTTCTTGAAGCGGAAGTTGCCGCTGCCGAAGATCCCGGCCTCGTCCAGTTCGCGCAGGGCGCGCTCGGCCTCCGGGTCGGCGTGGGAGGGGTCGCCCAGCCGTACCCCGAAGCTCGCGCCGAAGCTGAACACCTCGGCGCCCTCGGACGCGAGCTGCTCGATGATGCGCACCAGGGCGAACTCCAGTCCGCCCCGCGGCATGTCGGGCGGATAAAACTCCACGTCCAGCAGATAGCCGTTCTCCGCCGGGATACGGGTGACGACGACAGCGTTCACCAGGGCGTCGTCGACGGTGGTGAGGAAGACCCGGTGGCGGTCGCCGAGACGGCCGTCCAGGAGCTCCCGGCGCACCCTCCACACGTACGGGTTGGTCATCTCCTTCCCGCGCGTCCACGCGTCCACCAGGTCGGCGAGTCGCGCGTCCAGGGCGGGGTCGGAGCCGGAGACGTACTCGACCGTCCGGCACTCGCCCGCGCGGGCGAAACGCTGCACCATGTTGCGCAGCCGGCTCTTCGCCGACCCGGCGAGGTCGAACCGCCCTATGTCCTCCAGGCGTTGCAGGGCGCCGAACGGGGTGGCCGTGACCCGGTGGCCGCCCACCTCCGTCAGCGGGAGGAGGGAGAGGAAGTTGGGCCGCAGGCCCTCCCCCGTCGCGTACTCCACGAACTCCCCGGCCAGCTCGGCGAAATGGCCGTCGGGGCCCACGTAGCTCCAGGCCAGCAGGTCGTCGCCGTTCCTGGAGAAGATGAGGTAACCCCGCCGTTCGGCGCCGAGAAAGGCGAGGGGTGCGATGTCGCGGCCGGCCAGGCCGGTCTCGCGACCGTACCGGCCGAGCAGCCGCTCCAGCAGGTCGGCCGTCTCCGCGTCGCCGGGGTCACGGCGCGGCACGATCAGCGGCGTTCCGGCGTCCCCCGTGTGTGACCGGGGTTCGCTCAGCCCGGTGCCCGCACCGTGAGAGGGCTGTCGTGCAGCCTCGCCGCCGTTGCCGCTCGCCGGCGCGGGCGTGAGCGAGGAGACCGCGTGCCCGCCGTACCGTTCGGCCAGGAAGGCGTGGAGCTCGGCCGGGGTCGGGTGGTCGAACAGCAGGGTCTTGCGCAGGGCCCCGAGACGGCTCTCCAGCGCGCTGATCGCCCGGAGCATGTCGAAGGAGGTCAGTCCGGCGTCGGTGAAGGCGACGTGCGGGTCGAGGCGGCGGCCCAGGACGCTCTCCAGCAGAGCGAGGAGAGCGGTGGGTGACGTGTCCTCGGGGGTGGCTTCCGCGGCTGCTGACGGTTGTGGCGAGCCGGTGGCGGCCGTGGAGTCGGCCTCCGGCCCGGCTGCGTCGGCCGGCGGGGCGGTCCGGGAGCCGGCGACGAGGCGGGCGAGCAGTTCCACCGTGTCGTGTTCGTACAGGTCGGCAGCCGACAGCTCCGTGCCGTACTCGAGGTTCAGGGCGCGGGCCAGGTCCATCCGGAAGATGGAGTCGAGGCCGAGGTCGCCGAAGGGCCGCTGCGGGTCTATGTCCTCGGCGGGTGTGCCGAGGACGTCCCCGAGACGTGACCGCACCACGTCCGCCACCTCGTCCGGAGCACGGCCCTCGGATACCGGTCCGGCCTCTGCCACGGCGGTCCGGGCCGTGTCCGGGACGCCGCCCGGGGCGGGTGCGGAAGCCGGCCGGGACGCCGGGTGCGCCGCCACCGGCTGCCGGGCCGGTGACGCGGGTACGGCAGGGGCCTCG
>NZ_JAOCQE010000508.1 GCF_025290915.1 Streptomyces sp. 15-116A
CTCGGCGGCCGGACCGACGCCGCCCAGCTCGCGGGCGTGCTCGCCGGGGCCGCCTGCGTGGTCACCGGCAACACCGGGCCCGCGCATCTCGCCGCCGCCGTCGGCACCCCGGTCGTCTCCCTGTTCGCCCCCGTCGTCCCCGCCGAACGCTGGCGCCCCTACGGCGTGCCCTGTGTCCTGCTCGGCGACCAGCGGGCGCCCTGCGCCGGCACCAGGGCCCGCACCTGTCCCGTACCCGGCCACCCCTGCCTGGACGGCGTCACCGCGCTGGACGTGGTGGCGGCGGTCGACAAGCTCGTGGAGGTGACATGAGGATCCTGCTGTGGCACGTGCACGGATCGTGGACCACCGCCTTCGTGCAGGGCCCGCACACCTACGTCGTCCCGGTCACCCCGGACCGCGGCCCCGACGGACTCGGCCGCGCCCGCACCTACGACTGGCCCGACTCGGTCGTCGAGGTGCCACCGGAGCGGCTGCGCGACGAGCCCATCGACCTCGTCGTCCTGCAACGCCCGCACGAACTCGCCCTGGTCGACGCCTGGCTGGGCCGCCGCCCGCCGCTCGTCTACCTGGAGCACAACGCCCCGCACGGCGACGTACCCGACACCCGGCACCCCGCCGCGGACCTCCCCGGCGTCACCCTCGTCCACGTCACCCACTTCAACCGGCTGATGTGGGACAGCGGTTCCGCCCCGGCCACCGTCATCGAGCACGGCGTCGTCGACCCCGGCCACCGGTGGACCGGCGAGGTGCCGCACGCCGCCGTCGTCGTCAACGAGCCGATCCGGCGCGGCCGTACCACCGGCACCGACCTGCTGCCCGCCTTCGCCGCCGCCGCACCCCTCGACGTCTTCGGCATGCGCACCGACGGCCTCGCCGCCCCCCTCGGCCTGCCCGCCGACCGCTGCCGCAGCCACGAACTCACCCAGGCGGACCTGCACACCGCGATGGCCCGCCGCCGCGTCTACGTCCACCCCGTCCGCTGGACCTCCCTCGGCCTGTCCCTGCTGGAGGCGATGCACCTCGGCATGCCCGTCGTCGCGCTCGCCACCACCGAGGTCACCGAGGCCGTACCGCCCGGCGCGGGAGTGGTGTCCAACCGCATCGACGTACTGACCGATGCCGTACGGGACTTCGTCGCCGACCCGCTGCACGCCCGCCTCATCGGCGAGGGCGCCCGCGCGGCGGCGCTCCCCCGCTACGGACTGTCCCGCTTCCTGGACGACTGGGAGCGGCTGCTCAAGGAGGTGACCCGATGAGGATCGCCATGGTGTCCGAGCACGCGAGCCCGCTCGCCGCGCTCGGCGGCGTCGACGCCGGCGGCCAGAACGTGTACGTGGCCCGGCTCAGCGAGGAGTTGGCCCGGCGCGGCCATCACGTCACCGTCTACACCCGCCGCGACTCCACCGGCCTGCCCGACCGGGTGCCGCTGCCCGGCGGCGCGATCGTGGAACACGTGCCCGCCGGACCGTTTGAGACGCTGCCCAAGGACGACCTCCTGCCGCACATGCCGGTTTTCGGCGCGTACCTCGCGCGGGCCTGGCGCCGCGAGCGGCCCGACGTCGTGCACGCCCACTTCTGGATGTCCGGCCTGGCCGCCCACCTCGGCGCCCGCCCGCACGGCATCCCGGTGGTGCAGACGTTCCACGCCCTCGGCACCGTCAAGCGGCGCCACCAGGGCTGGCGGGACACCAGCCCGCCGCAGCGCATCGGCATCGAACGGCAGATCGGGCAGACCTCCGCCCGCGTCCTCGCCACCTGCAGCGACGAGGTGCGCGAACTGGAACTGATGGGCGTCCCCGCACACCAGGTGTCCGTCGAGGATCTGGCCGACGACATCGTGCTGCACCCCCTCGACGACGTCCTCGGCTGGGAGGCGCTGCCCGGCC
>NZ_JAOCQE010000509.1 GCF_025290915.1 Streptomyces sp. 15-116A
CATAGGCCGCGCCCGCCTTGAGCACCGCCAGGATCGCGGTCACCAGCCCCGGCCCGCGCCGCAGGCACAGGGCCACCGTCCGGTCCGGGCCCGCGCCCGCCTCGACGAGCCGGTGCGCGAGCCGGTTGGCGCGCCGCTCCAGTTCCTCGTAGGTGACGCTCCAGCCGCCCAGCCCGCCGCAGACGACCGCGGCGGCGTCGGGCCGCCGGTCGGCGTGCTCCTCGAACAGGTGGTGCAGACAGGCGTCCTGGGGGAACGGCGCGCGGGTGGCGTTCCAGTCGTCCAGGGCGGCACGGCGCTCGGGCTCGGTGAGCAGCGGCAGCGCCGACAGCGGCTCGGCGGGCCGCTCGACGGCCGCTTCCAGCGTGGTGAGGAAGTGGCCCAGCAGCCGGTCGACGGTCGTGGCGTCGAAGAGGTCGGTGGGGTACTCCACGAGGGCGCGCACGGCGCTGCCGGTGTCGTGCACGCTGATCATCAGGTCGTACTTGGTGGCGCGGGACGAGAAGTCGATGGGCTCGGTGGCCAGTCCGGCGAGGCCGGGCGCCGTGTCCGGGGTCTCGTCCAGCAGGAACATCACCGAGGTCAGCGGCGGCCGGCTCGGGTCGCGCGGCAGGCCGAGCGCGTCGACGATCAGGTCGAACGGCAGCTCCTGGTGGGCGTACGCCTGGAGTGTGGTGTGCCGTGTGGCGCGGACCAGCTCCGCGAACCCCGGGTCCCCGCCCGTCCTGATGCGCAGCGGCAGGGTGTTGACGAAGAAGCCGATCAGGTCGCTGAAGGCCGGGTGGTCGCGGCCGGACACGGAGGTGCCGACGACGATGTCCTCCTGCCCGGTCCAGCGCCGCAGGGTCGCGGCGAAGCCGGCCAGCATCGTCATGTAGAGCGTGGCGCCCTCCGACCTGCCGAACTCCCGCAAGCGGGCGATGAGTCCGGGCGGCAGCTCGATGTACCGGGAGGCCCCGGCGTGGCCGAACACCGGCGGGCGCGGACGGTCGGTGGGCAGATCCACCGGGGCGGCGCCGGCGAGTTCCTCGCGCCAGAAACCGGTGAGCGACGCGAGCCGCTCGCCGCCGATGCGGTCGCGCTGCCAGGCCGCGAAGTCCGCGTACTGCAGGGCGAGCGGGGGGTGCGGCCCACCGGGGTCCGCGTACCCGGCTCCGGTGCGATGCGCGTAGGCGCGTTCCAGCTCCGTCGCGAGCAGCCGCATCGACCAGCCGTCGGTCACGATGTGATGGAGGTTCAGCACCAGGACGTGGTCGTCGGGGGAGAGCCGGGCCAGCGAGGCGCGCAGCGGGACCGCGCCCGCGAGGTCGAACGGGGCGGAGGCGTCCGCGTCGTAGAAGGCCCGGACGGCGTCCTCGTCGGGCAGGTCGGTGACCGGCAGCGGCAGCCGGTAGCCGTCGATCACCCGGGGCACGGCCTCGGCCGCGCCGGCCACGTCCTGGTAGACGGTCCGCAGTACTTCGTGCCGGTCCACGACGTCCTGGAGGGCGCCGTGCAGCGCGGTGACGTTCAGCGGGCCCCGGATACGGGTGGCGACGGGCACGTTGTACGCCGGGCTGCCGGGCTGGAGCTGGTCGATGAACCACAGCCGGCGCTGGGCGAAGGAGAGCACCGGTGCCGTGCCGGGATCCCGGGGCGCCGGCTCGGGGTCCTCCCGCTCGGCGGCACGCCCCCCGGTGCGGCCCGCGAGGGCCTGGAACAGTGCCCGGCGGGACTTCGGCAGTGCGGCTATGCGTTCGGCGAGGGACTCGCTCACCTTGTGCCTCCGTGCGTCTGGTGAAGAGGGATACAGCAAGGGGTGCCAGGGAGAGGCCGGACGCGCGGGGCGCGGGTACGGCGGGGGTGCGGGGGAGAGG
>NZ_JAOCQE010000051.1 GCF_025290915.1 Streptomyces sp. 15-116A
GACGGCGGCGGGCCCGGCCACAGGCCGGACCGCGGCCGTGACGCGCCGGGCGAGCGGCACCGCGCTGACCCTGCTGCACGGCTCCAACCTCGGCACCTGCGCCGGCATCGCCCGCGACCTCGGCACGGACGGCGAGGAGCACGGCTTCGCCCCGTCCGTCGCCCCCCTCGACACGTACACGGAGAAGCTGGCCCACGCCGAGGGCCCCGTCGTCATCGTCGCCGCCTCCTACAACGGCCGCCCCACCGACGACGCCGCCGAGTTCGTCGCCTCCCTGGAGAACCTCGCCCCCGGCTCGCTCACCGGGCTGAGGTACGCCGTCCTCGGTGTCGGCGACCGCAACTGGGCGGCCACCTACCAGCGGATCCCCACCCTGATCGACGAGCGCCTGGCCGCCGCCGGTGCCGTCCCCCTGCTGGAGCGCGGCAGCGCCGACGCCTCTGGTGACTTCGGCGGAGCGGTCGACCAGTGGACGGAGGACCTGTGGAAGGCACTCCTGGAGGAGTACGGCGAGGCGGTCGCCGGTGAAGCGGCCCGCCCCGCACCCGAGGCGGAAGCGGAAGGGGAAGGCCTGTACGAGCTGGAGGACACCTCGGAGTCGGTCCTCGGTGGTCTCGCCGAGCGCCACGGCGTCCAGCCGATGGAGGTCCTCGACGCGTACGAACTCGTCGACACGGACCACGAACTGGGCCGCTCCAAGCGGTTCCTTCGGCTCCGGCTGCCCGATGGCGTCACCTACCGCACCGCCGACCACCTGGCCGTCCTGCCCAGCAACCCCGAGGCCCTCGTCCAGCGCGTCGCCGACCGCTTCGGCCTCGACCTGGACCGCACCGTCCGGCTGCGCGCCCGCCGCCGGAGCCGGGGCGCCCTGCCCGTCGACCGGCCGCTGACCCTGCGCCGCCTGCTCACCGACTTCGTCGAGCTCCAGGACGCGGCCACCCAGGAGCAGGTCGCCGTGCTCGCCGAGCACACCTCCTGCCCGCCCGAGAAGCAGCCGCTCACCGCCTTCGCCAGCGCCGATCCCGAGACCTTCAGGGAGCAGGTGACCGCCGCGGGGCTCAGCGTCCTGGACCTCCTGGAGCGCTACCGCGCGTGCGAACTCCCCTTCGAGCGCTTCCTGGAGCTGCTGCCGGTCCTGCGTCCCCGGCACTACTCCATCTCGTCGTCCGCTGCGGCCCAGCCTGGCGAGGTCGACCTGATGGTGTCGCTGTTCGCCGCGCCGCACCGGTCGGGGGAGGGCACCTTCCGGGGCATCGCCTCGCACTTCCTGCAGACCGTGAACGCGGGTGACGTGATCCAGGCCCGGGTCCTGCCGTGCAGCGAGTCCTTCCGCCTCCCCGAGGACCCCTCCGTACCGGTGATCCTGGTCAGCGCGGGCACCGGCCTCGCGCCCTTCCGCGGCGCCGTCCTCGATCGCCACCACACCGGCTCGACGAGCACCCTGCTCTGCTACTTCGGCTGCGACCATCCCGACGTGGACTTCCTGCACCGGGAGGAGTTCGAGGCGGCGGAGGTGGCCGGCGCCGTCAGCATGCGCCCCACGTTCATGCATGCGCCCGAGAACGGCGCCCGCTTCGTCCAGGAGCGTATCGCCCGCGAGAGCGAGGAGGTGTGGGCGGTCCTGGAGGCCGGTGGGCGCGTCTACGTCTGCGGCGACGGGCGTCGCATGGCCCCCGCCGTACGGGAAGCGTTCATGGCGATCTACCGCGAGCGGACCGGTGCGAGCGATGAGCAAGCCGTGGCATGGCTCGCCGCGCTCGTAGGGTCCGGACGCTTCGTCGAGGACGTCTGGGCCGGCTGAATCCCCCGCAGAAACGGTGGTGGGCGCACCTTCCCGGGTGCGCCCACCACCGTTTCGCGTCGTGTCAGGCCACCGGTACGTCCGGGAGGTCGAGGTCCCCCTTGGCCAGCGCCACGGTCGCGGCCACGAGCGCCCTGAGCCCCGTCCGCTCGGTGGCCTCGTCCGGCACGCACTGCAGGACCTGCATGGTGAGTCCGTCGAAGCCGGAGAGGAAGAACCGGGCCACCGTCTCCGGGGACTCGGTCAGTTCCTGCCCCGTCCTCTCGGCCGTCTCCGTGATCACCTGTGCGGTCACCTCTATGACCCGCCGGTAGTGGCTCTGCCGGGCCTCGTTGAGGCCGGGCACGCGCAGAGCGAACATGGTCAGCTCGCTGAGCAGCTGGTGGTGCGACGTCGGCTCGCGCACGGTGCCCCACAGGGCACCCGCCAGGGCGCTGAAGGTCTCCTCGAAGCCCGCGTCCTCCGGCGCCGCCCGCCGCACCTGCGCGACCAGCTCGTCGGTGATCTGATCCATGACAGCTCGGTACAGATCCTCCTTCGTGCCGAAGGTGTAGTGGACGGTGGCCTGCGCGACACCGAGCTCCGCGGCGATGGCGCGGGTGCTCCCCGCGGCGACGCCCTCCCGGGTCATGAGGTCGATGGCCGCTTTGATCAACTGGGGGCGGCGCTCCGCCGCGGACACATGAGCCATACGCCCACTATATCGACTTAGTCGATCGATCAAGTCGGCTGGACCGAAGGCTGGTCACCCAGGTGGTCGACGCGCTGGCCGCCGGGGAGAGCCTGCTCGGCCCAGATGACCTTTCCCTCGCGACCGTGCCGCGTTCCCCAGCGCTCGGCGCACTGGGCCACGAGGAGCAGGCCGCGGCCGCCTTCGTCGTAGATCCGGGCGCGGCGCAGATGCGGGGCGGTGCTGCTGGCGTCGGAGACCTCGCAGGTGAGCGTCGACTGGAGGATCAGTCGCAGCTGGACGGGAGCCTTGCCGTAGCGGATCGCGTTCGTCACCAGTTCGCTGACGACCAGCTCCGTGGTGAAGGAAAGGTCTTCCAGCCCCCAGGCCGCCAGGACGCCGGAGGCGAAGCGGCGGGCCCCGGACACGGCCGCCGGATCGGACGGGAGGTCCATCGTGGCCACGTGGTCCGGGGCGAGGGCATGGGTCCGGGCGACCAGCAGGGCGACGTCATCGGCAGGACGGCCGGGCAGCAGTGCGGCCAGCAACTGGTCGCAGGTCTCCTCCAGTGAGTCCGGCGCCGAGGTGAGGACGCCGTGCAGCGTGGCGAGTCCGAGGTCCACGTCCCGCGTGCGGCCGGCGATCAGCCCATCGGTGTACAGGACCAGCAGGCTGTCCTCCGGCAGCTCGAACTCGCTCGTCTCGAAAGGGAGTCCACCCAGGCCGAGGGGTGGTCCGACCGGCACCTCGGGCAACCCGGCCACCCTGGCGGTCTCGCCGGAGGCCGGGGCGGTCACGACGGTCGGGGGGATGTGGCCGGCACTGGCCAGGGAGCACCGGCGGGAGACCGGGTCGTAGATCGCGTACAGGCAGGTGGCGCTGGTCTCGCCCTCGTCCATCGACTCCTCGCGCTGCATGCGGATGACCACGTCGTCCAGATGGGTGAGAAGTTCATCGGGCATGAGGTCGATGTCGGCGAAGGCGCGGACGGCCGTGCGGAGCCGGCCCATGGTGGCGGCGGCGCGCAGGCCGCGACCGACCACGTCGCCGACGACCAGCGCGACGCGGGCCCCGGACAAGGGAATGACGTCGTACCAGTCGCCGCCCACACCGGCGCGGGACCCGGCGGGCAGGTAACGCGAAGCCGTTTCGACGGCCGGCTGTTCCGCCGTCGTGCGCGGCAGCAGGGTCCGCTGGAGGGTGAGGGCGGTGGCATGCTCATGGGTGTACCGGCGGGCGTTGTCGATGGACACCGCCGCCCTGGAGACGATCTCCTGCGCCAGCAGGAGATCGTCGTCGTCGAAGGGTACAGAGGTGCGATGACGTACGAACTGCACCAGGCCCAGGGTGACCCCGCGGACGTGCAGGGGCACGAGGAGTACGGAGTGCAGGCCGAGTTCGCGCAGCACTCGGCCGTGGGACGTGGACGGCGCCACCCACCTGGGCATCTCGGTCTCCGCGATGTGGTGCAGGACGGACCGTCCGGTGGCCAGTGCGCGCACCGGCTCCGAGTCGTCGGGGTAGGCGTGGGTCTCACCGACGCGGAGCGGGGACTCCGGACAGCCGTCGAGGACGGAGCGCTGGGCGACGCGGCGCTGCGCCGCAGCGTCCGGTGAGCCCGTGCCCGTCTCGTCGAGAGCGGAGTCGAAGAGGTCGACGGTGACGAGGTCGGCGAAGTCCTCGGTGCAGACCTCCGTCAGCTCCTCCGCGGTGCGGGTGATGTCGAGCGTGGTCCCGATGAGCTTGCTCGCCCTGTCGGTGAGGGCGAGCCGACGCTGCAGCAGACGGTCGCGTTCCTCCTGATAGGCGGCGACGACGTCTTGCGAGGAACGGTCCACGTAGTCGAAACCGAGCGTCACCAGCCTCATCGAGGCCAGGTGGATCACGTGCCAGTCGCCGGTGAGGCGGGCGGCCTCGGCCTGCACCTGTTCGAGCAGGCCGAGATGGCCGAGCCGGTAGGCACGCAGGAGCCGGCTCACCGGGATCCCCCGCCGGGCATAGAGGCGGCCTAGGTCCAAGGCGGCCGGAGGAACCTCCGACGCGCTCGCGCCGGGACGGGCCTCCAGGAGATCCAGAAGGGCGGTGACGTGCTGGGTCGTCTCCTCCAGGGTCAGGGCCTTGATGTCCGCGTTCTCCGCCAGCTCGGGGAACTCGCCGTTCAGGCGCTGGAGCAGCAGGACGGCCAGCTTCTCCACCTCTGGCCTCAGATGCCGTGCCAGCTGACCAAGGAACGCATCGACATCGGTTCCCATAGGGGGAATGTACGGGAAAGCCAAGACGTGCGCTCCTCGGACAGTTGCGGCAGCTGCCTCTGATCGACCCGGCTCTCAGAGACCGAGGTGATCGCCCAGATCGGCGTAGTCGACCTGCCACAGGCCGGGAGAGCCCGTGGGGTACTGGGAGCGAAAGCCGAGCATGCGCTGGACGCGCGGCGACAGCGTCTTGGCGAGCTCCCTGTCGACCAGGAAGGGGTACGCCTCCTCGCCGGTGAGGAAGCCCGCGTTGAACGTGAAGGCGAGGCCACGCCGGTACTCGTCGCCGGTCCGGTTCGCCCCGCCGCCGTGCGCGGTCTTGCCGCTGATGAGAAGGACGTCTCCGGCGTTCATGACGGCGGGGATCGTCTGCTCGGGGGTACCGCGGTCCTCGAAGTCGCTCCAGTGGTTGCTTCCGGGGATGACGCGGGTGGCGCCGTTCTCCTCGGTGAAGTCGGTCAGGGCGACCAGGAAGTTGATGGTGACTTCCGGGCCGCCGGGCCCCATGCCGATGAAGGGGAACCAGTTCTCCAGGTCGCGGTGGAGCATCTGCGCCTTGTTGCCGGGGCCGATCTCGATCACCTGTGCGGTGGTCATCCAGTACGTGCCCGACTCCTGGAGGAAGACCAGGTCGCTGATCTCGTGGACCAGCGGATGGTCGATGACCTCGCTGCGGAACGTGGCGCTGTGCGTCACCAGGTTCGTGAGGCGCTTGGTGTTGCTGCCGTGGAACGCGGCCACGATCTCGTCGTCGTGGGTGGAACCCGGGGCGAGCGCCCGCAACGGCTCCTCGATCTCGGCGTTGAAACGGACGATCTGCTCCTGCGTCAGGAAGCCCTTGATGATGACGCCGCCGTCACGGGTCACGATCTCGAGGATCTCCTGCGCCGGCGTGTCGTTCGCCACGGACGTCAGGGCCTGGGCCGTCTTCTCGGTCGTCATGTGCGTCCTTTCCCTCGATCTGCACGGCGGTTGACCGACCGTTCGATCAGCCGCGGGTGTTCCGTCTTCTCGGACGGCGTCTCCTTGTTGTTTCTGTGGTGGTCGTCTCACTGTCGCCAGGCGTGACCGTGGCCGAGAACGACAGCGGGCACCTGCTTCGCCCGGGTCCGGTGCACGATGCACAGGCGGGCGGCTCGCGGGCCCGGCGGAGCTATCCGCTCACGACGTTCTGGTGTGCGGTCCGCTCCCAGGGACGTGCGCTGCCGAGCCATCCGAGGAGGAAGGCTGCCGGGACGGAGACCAGCCCGGGGGTGTGGAGCGGGAACAGGTTGAAATCCTGCTCCGGCAGCAGCGCGTATCCCGTTCCGGACACGGCGGGGGAGGCGAGGGTCAGGAGGGTGCACAGGGACAGCCCTCCGTAGACGAGCCAGAGCAGCCCTCGGCGGTCGAAGCCGGTCCAGAGGAAGGAGTAGACGAGCGCGGGGAACACGCATGAGGCCGCGAGGCTCAGCGAGAAGGCGAGGAGGAACTCGATGGGGTAGCGGTGTACGGCGGTGGTGAGGAGAAGGCTCACGGCGCAGAGCGTGACGACGGACAGCCGCAGGACTGTCGGCTCTCCGACCCCGATCTTCGTACGGACCTTCTTCCCCATCAGATCGCGGGTCACGGAGACGGCGGCGGCGAAGGTCACGCTCGCCACGGCTGTGAGGACGGCGAGGAAGGCGACGCAGGCCACGAGGGTGATGAGCACGACCCGGCCGGTGGAGTGGTGGGGGAGGACCTCCGACGCCAGGAGGATCGGGGCCCCCTGCCCCCTCGCATCGACCGCCCCGATCTGTCCGCTGCCCACCACCGCGGCCGCGGCGAAGCCGGTCGCGATCAGGAGCAGGTAGAAGAGGCCGGTCAGCCCTACGGCGACGCTCAGTGAGCGCCGAGCGGCGGGCACATCCCGGCTGGCGCTGACGCGCAGGAGCAGGTGGGGCATCATCGCGGTGCCGAGGATGACGACGATGTGGTCGCTGATCGTCCCGAGCGGACCGAGATCGGCGGAGTGCGCCCACAGCCCGGGGCTGAGGTAGCCATCCGGCGACATGCTCTTGTCCATGGCGGCCGACAGCAGAGCTTCCGGGCTCCAGTCGAACAGGCGGAGCGCCATCAGCGTCACCGCGGCGAGCGCCGCCAGGGCTACGGGCACCTTGGCGACCTGAACGAAACTGGTGCCGCGCAGATCGGCCACTCCTGCGAAGCACGTGATGAGGAATCCCATCAGCACCGTGCACACCACCTGCGCCGCCTCGGTCGGCATACCGATCAGAAGGGCGGCGGTGATGCCGCCGGCACGCAGTTGCACCATGAGCAGGGGTACGGCGATGCACAGCGTCACCACCGCACCGGCGATCCGCGTTCCCGGCCCCTCGGCACGCAGAGAGAACAACTCGCCCAGGGTGTAGCGGCGGGTCGCGCGAATCCTGGTGGCGAGGAGCAGGAAGACGCCGAGTGCGAGGGCACTGTCGACGGCGGTCGAGACTCCGTCGTAGCCGAAGAGGGCGATCGCTCCCGGCAGCGAGACCAGAAGGACGACCGTGATCTGTTCTCCCGCCATCGCGACGCCGTTGAAGAGGGGCGGGAGGGACCGGCCGGCGACGTAGAGGCGTTCCAGGTCGTCGTCCTGAGTGGCGAGAGTGAAGACCCACAGGAGGCACAGGCCGACGAAGACGAGGAAGGTGGTGATGACCGCGCCCCTCGCGGTGGAGCCGATGAGGTCGGGCGAGCCGGCGCTCAGGAGGGAGAACGTCACCACGTGCCCCCGTTCGACCGAGAGGCAGTGGTCGTCGCCGAGGCCGGTTCGCAGGAGGACGCGGCCCGGTTCTCGTACCACCACGTTCCGCCGACGAGGACGACGAGCTGTGTGAGCGCCCACGCCATGCCGAGGGTGAGACGTCCGTAGACGGAGACCTCTCCTAGGGTCGTGGAGCAGGAGAGCAGGACACCGACGGCGAGCGGCAGCGCGTTGACGGTGACCAGCACCCGTGTGTCACGAGGGGAATGCTGGGAGGAAGCGGAGGGCACGGAACCTCTCTCTGAGGAAAGGAAGACGGACACGGCGCGAGGGGTCGCGGGGGACGGTCGCAGCCGTTGAGGACGAGCGAGGAAAGACGGGCGGCGGTGCCGCGTCGGGTGTCAGTGGCGCGCGGCCGCCGTCAGGTCGGCGTACTGCCCGGCGCGTTCCAGCAGACGGGGGACACCCGTTTCGAGCGACGGCCCGAAGGTCATGTCGTGGGGACGCTCACCACGCTGCCAGCGGGTGTAGATGGCCTCGCAGAAGATCGCCGCCTTCCACAGGGCGAGGGTCTGGTACCAGGGCAGCGGGGTCAGATCGAGGCCCGTGCGGGACTGGTAGCGCTCTGCCAGCCGGCGCCGGGTGAGGTAGCCGGGTGACCGGGTCACCCGGGTGAGCTCGAGCGGGGTGGCCGGGCTGCCTGCTTCGGACCAGGTGGCGGTGAGATACCCCAGGTCCGCGAGAGGGTCACCGAGCGTGGCCATCTCCCAGTCCAGGATCGCGAGGACCCTGGCCGGCGCCTGTGGAGCGAACATGAGGTTGCCCATGCGGTAGTCGCCGTGCACCACGGAGGCCGCCTGGCTCCTCGGCAGGTTGCGGTCGAGCCAGTCCCCGATGCGCTCCACCGCGGGCAGGTTGCGGTTGGTGTTGACCTCCCACAGGCCGCGGAACCGGTCGACCTGACGCCGCAGATACCCCTCGGGCCGGCCCAGGGAGGCGAGTTCCCCTCCGGTCACGTCGATGCCGTGCAGGGCGACGAGGGTGTCGACGACCGCCTCGCTGGTGGCCCGGCGCTGTTCGGAGGGGGAGAGGTGGGGCGGGATCGTGTCGGTGATGACCGTCCCGTCGAGCCGGGACATGAGGTAGAACGGCACGCCGAGGAGGGCTTCGTCCTCGCAGATGGCGATGATCTCCGGTACCGGCACCCCGTGCTCGCGGAGGATCCTCTGGATGCGGGCCTCCCGCACCATGTCGTGCGTGGACTTCGGCAGCGGTGGGCGCGGGCCGCGGCGCAGGACGACGGACTCGCTACCACGCTCGATCAGGTAGGTGACGTTGGAGTGGCCGTCGCCGATGCGCTGCCACGCGAGCGGCCCGCTGCCGATGCCGTGTGCGTCGAGGAAGCCGGTGACCGCGTCGAGGACCAGGAGCGGAGGGCTGTCGAGGTGGCGGGCGCTCTCCCAACTCGCCACGATCTCCACGCCGTCGGGGACGGTGTGCATCACGCGCCCCCGTCCCGGCCGACGACGGCGTCGCCCATGTATCGCTCACCAGCCTGGACGGCGGCGCGCCGACCGGCCGAGGCCCGACGCGCGATGGCCCACCGGTGGGTCTCGTTCGAGCCGTCGTAGATGCGGAACGGGCGGACCTCGTTCACGTACTGCGCCAGCGGGAGTCCGTCGGAGACCCCGTCCCCGCCGCAGATCTGGATGGCGCGGTCGATCACCCGGAAGATCGCCTCCGAGCAGTGCACCTTCGCGATCGAGGACATCGCGGACCCCGCCTTGGGGTCGGTGCCCAGCAGGGCCGCGGTCCTGGTGATGATCGCGTCGGACGTCTCGATGTCGATCACCGACTCGGCGATGAGGTGCTGCGCCAGGCCGAGCGAGTCGAGCGGACCGCCGAACAGCTCCCGCCGCCCGGCCCGGTCGAGCGCGATGTCGAGCGACCGCCGTGCGAGGCCCAGCCACCGCATGCAGTGGGTGAGGCGTGCGGGACCGAGCCGCACCTGGGCGTACCGGAAGCCGAGCCCCACCTCGCCGAGCACGGCCTTGTCGGGGACGAAGCAACCCTCGACGTGCAGGTGGGGGTGGCCGCCGTCGATGGCGCGGTCGACGGTGTGTATCGGTGCGCCGACCCGGATGCCGGGGTTGTCCATGTCGACCAGGAACATGGTGGCCCCCTCGGGGGCGCCGTCCACGGCCGGGGTCCGCGCCATGACGATGCAGAACGCGGCGCCGATGGCGCCGCTGGTGAACCGCTTGTGACCGTCGATGATCCAGCCGCCGTCGGCACGCACGGCCGTAGTCCGCAGCGCCGCCGGGTCGGACCCGGCACCGGGGTGGGGTTCGGTCATGCCGAAGCAGGACCGGACGTCCCCCGCCGCCAGAGGCGCGAGATACCGCTTCTTCTGCTCCTCGGTGGCGATGAGGTGGAGCATGTGCATGTTCCCCTCGTCGGGAGCCATGCAGTTGAGTGCGGTTGGACCGATCGGCGAGTAACCGGCCTCCCGGAGGACCGGCGACCAGTGCTCGATGGGCAGGCCCTGCCCGCCGTACTCCTTCGGCACGAGCGGAGCGAAGACGCCTGCCTCCTTCGCCGCGGCCTGCAGCCGGTCGCGGGTGGCCTGGTCGAGACGGCCGCCCGGTGCGGGCTCCGCGTCGACGACGACCTCGCGGATGAACCGGCGCGCGCGCTCACGCAGCTCCGCGATCTCCGGCGGAAGGTGAGGGTAAGTCATTACTGTCCTTCGTGAGGTGGGCGAGGTCGTTACGCGGTGCCGCCGGCGACCGTGAGGCCGCCGTCGACGGTGAGCACGCGGCCGGTGACCCAGGAGGATTCCTCCGAGGCCAGGAACGCCACGGCGGAGGCGATGTCGGACGGCACGCCCAGACGTCGCAGGGGGTAGCCGTCGGCCGCCTCGGCTTCCCTCCCCTCGTACAGGGCCTCGGCGAACCGCGTCTTCACCACGGCGGGGGCCACGGCGTTGACACGGATCTCCGGGCCGAGCTCGGCGGCCAGGGTCCTGGTCAGATGGGAGACGGCCGCCTTGCTCACTCCGTAGAGGCCGATGCCGGGTGACGGGGTGTCACCGGTGACGGAGGAGAGGTTCACGACGGTGCCGCGGCGTTCGGTGAAACGAAGCGCCGGGTGGGCCACCGCGTCCTGCACCCAGGCGAGGGTGGCGAGGACGTTGACCTCAAGGACCTTGCGGGCTACGTCGAGGTCCAGGCCGACGATGGGACCGTACGCCGGATTGATGCCCGCGTTGTTCACGAGGACGTCCAGCCCGCCGAACTCGCCCGCCACCGTGTCGAAGACCTCGCGGCGGTGCTCGGGGTCGTCCGCCTTGCCGGCGACGGTGATGACGCGGGCCGGGGGAAGCGTGGCGGCGGCCTCTTCGAGCGGTCCGGCGTTGCGGGCCGTGAGGCATACGCGCGCACCCTCGGCGACGAGCCGTTCCGCGACGGCGAGACCGATGCCCCGGCTCGCTCCGGTCACGACGGCGGTGCGGCCCGAGAAGCGGCCCCGCCCGGTGTGGTTCTCGCTCATGGTTCAGTCCTTCGAAGGGGAGGCCGGGCCGGTGCCGTCGAGGCCGCGGAGCTCGGCCCGCCGGATCTTGCCGCTCTGCGTCTTGGGCAGGTCGGCGAGGAAGCGGATCTCGCGGGGGCACTTGTAGACGGCCAGCCGGTCGCGGGAGAAGGCGATCAGCTCCTCGGCCGTGGCGTGCAGGCCCGACTTGAGCGAGACATAGGCGATGACGGTCTCGCCGCGGTAGGCGTCCGGCGCCCCGACGACAGCCGCCTCGAGCACCGACGGGTGCTCGTACAGCGCGTCCTCGACCTCGCGCGGCCAGACCTTGTATCCGGACACGTTGATCTGGTCCTTGAGCCGGTCCACCAGGTAGACCCAGCCCTGCTCGTCGATGACGGCGACGTCACCGGTACGCAGCCGGCCCTCCGGCATCGTGTGACGCGTGGCCTCGGGCTTGCCCCAGTACCCGGGCACCACCTGCGGCCCGCTCAGTTCGAGTTCGCCCTGCTCCCCGCTGGGCACCGGGTCGCCGTGCGGGTCCACGACGCGTGCGGTGAGATGCGGCAGGGGCTTGCCTATGGACAGCGTCCCGCTCGGCAGGTGCACCGGCGCTCTGTCCCCCGGCGGTACGGCGATGACGGCGGACGTCGTCTCGGTCATCCCGTAGCCGTTGTGGAGGTAGACGCCGAACCGTTCCTGGAACCGCTCGACGGTCGCCGGCGGGATGGGCGCGCCGCCCGAGTACAGGGCCTTCGCCGACGCGAAGTGTTCCGGCCCGGCCTGCGGCAGCTCGTAGATCGCGTTGTACGCCGTGATGGAGCCGATCGTGTAGGTCACCCCGTGCTCGGCGAAGGCGTCCAGGGCGACCTCGGGGTGGAACCGGCCCGCCAGGACCAGCGTGGTGTCGGTGAGCAGGGAGATCGTCGCGTTGACCACCGCCCCGGTGATGTGGAACAGCGGGGCCATGGCGAACACCACGTCCCCGTCGCTCACACCCATCCACGACGCGCAGGTCGCCACCACGCTCAGGACGTTGCCGTGGGTGTTCATGGCACCCTTCGGCGGCCCCGTCGTTCCCGAGGTGTACGTCAGAAACGCGACGTCGTCGCGGGTCGGCTCCACGGGCGAGGGGCCCCGGCCCTCGAACTCACCGATCAGCGCCAGCAGGTCGCCGTCCGGCGCGGGGGCCAGACGTTCCGTCGTCGCGAAGACCCGCGGATCGTTCCTCGACTGGTAGTCCAGCGCCGAGGTGCTGATCAGCCATCGCACCGTGCTCCCCGCCAGCGTGCCGAGCGTCTCGTGGACGTCCTCGTCCGCGCAGACGACCCCGACCGCCCCGGAGTCGTCGATGATCCGGCGCAGCTCCTGGCGCCGGTACATCGGGTTGAGTCCCAGGGCCGTGGCCCCCAGCTTCCACAGAGCCAGCAGCACCAGCGCGTACTGCGGAACGTTCTGCAGGTACACCCCGACGCGATCACCCCGGCCGGTTCCGCGCGCCTCGAACGCGGCGGCCAGGGCGTCCGACGCCACGTCCACCTCCCGCGCGGACAGCGCACCGTCGAAGAAGCGGAGCGCGATGCCCTCCGGATTCTTCGCCACGCGTGCCTTCCAGGCGGCCACGAGCGAGCCGGGAACCGCGTCCGGCCCCGTACCGGACCCGTCGGGGAACGAGTCCCGCCGCCGACCCTCATCCACTGTCATCTGCCGTCCCTCCCACCGATGTCCATGCACTTGGCGCGCCGGTCACGTGAGTTCGCGCTTGAGGATCTTTCCGGTGGACGTCATCGGCAGGGTCTGCACGATCTCCACGATGCGCGGGTACTTGTAGGCGGCCATCTGCTCCTTGCCCCAGGCGATCAGCTCGTCGGGAGCGGCCTCGGCGCCCCGGTCGAGGATGACGAACGCCTTGATCTCCTCGCCGTGGCTCTCGTGCGGCACGCCGACGACCGCGGCCAGGCTGACCGCAGGGTGCGTCATCAGGACCTCCTCGATCTCGCGCGGGTACACGTTGAAACCACCGCGGATGATCAGGTCCTTCGCCCGGTCGACGATGTAGTAGAAGCCGTCCTTGTCCCTGCGGGCCAGGTCGCCGGTGCGGAACCAGCCGTCCCGGATCGCTTCCGCGGTGGCCTCGGGGCGGCCGTGGTACCCCTTCATGACGTTGTGGCCCTTGACCGCGATCTCCCCGATGGCACTGCCCGTGCCGTCGTCCTCGACCTCCGACCAGTCCGGGTTGACGAGCTTGACCTCGACGCCCCAGATCGGCACGCCGATGGAGCCGGGCCGAGGGTCCCGCGCCGGATCGCTGAAGGTCACCACCGGTGAGGTCTCGGAGAGGCCGTAGCCCTCCAGGACCTGGACGCCCAGCCGCTCCCTGACCTGCTTGACGATCTCCGCGGGGAGCGAGGCACCGCCGGAGACGCCGACGCGCAGATTCCTCGCGATCCTCTCGACGTCGACGTCGTCGGTGAGCGCCTGCAACAGGCCCCACCACATGGTGGGGACGCCCGCGAAGACGGTGATGTCCTCCTGCTGCATCAGGGACACCGTCTGCCGGGCGTCGAACCGTGGCAGCAGCACGAGTGTGCTCGCCGTCGAGAAACCGGCGTTCATCTGCACGGTCGCGCCGAAGGAGTGGAACAGCGGCAGCACGACCAGATGGGTGTCCTGGGCCGGCCGGTTCTCCAACAGCTGGTTGACCGCGAGGGCGTTGAGCACCAGGTTGGTGTGGGTGAGTTCGGCGCCCTTCGCCTGTCCTGTCGTACCGCTCGTGTAGAGCAGCACGGCCGGGTCGTCACCCGACGTGCCGATGCTGTGGAACGTCGTCGCGGTGCCCCGCAGCGCGGCGCCCATGGTCTCGGCGCCCTGGATCGGGCTTTCCGCCGTGGGATCGGCGGTGATGAGGAAGAAGTGCTCGCAGCCCGGGGTCTCGGCGAACCCGGCGTGTCCCTCCGCGCCCATCGGCAGGCCCTCGCCGCCCTCGAAGCAGAAGTACGCCTTCGCCTCCGAGTCACCGAGGTGGTAGGCGATCTCCCGGCCCTTGAGCAGGACGTTGAGGGGGACGACGACGGCACCGGCCTTGAGGATCCCGTAGTAGACGATCGGGAACCAGGGCAGGTTCGGGCAACTGAGCGCGACCTTGTCGCCGGGCCAGATGCCGCGGTCCACCAGGAGGTTGGCGACCTGATTGGCGGCGGCGTCGATCTGAGCGTAGGTGAGACGCGACGAGCCGAGGACGACCGCGTCCCGGTTCGGGTACGTGCGGGCGGAGTCCTCGAGCAGGACCGAGAGGTTCAGCATGGTGTCTTCCAAGAAGGTGGGCCGGGCCAGGCCGCGGGGAACGGGACACACGGCCTGGCCCGGAGCGGTTGGGTGTTACGCGTGGCTCGATGCGGACGTCACAACGTCCGCAGGAGCCGGTCGAGGGCCTCGGCCGTCGCCTCGATGTCGGCGGTGGTGTGCGCCGTGCTGAGGAAGACCTTGCCGGACGGCATGAACAGGAGGCCCTGCCGCAGCATCCCTTCGAGGATCACGGTCCAGAGCCCGCCGGTTCCGTGGAGCCCGGTGGCCCCGCCGGCGGGAACGTACTGGAGGAGCGAGCCGACCCGGTTGAAGCGGCCGAGGCCGGGAAATGAGCCGAGGACGCCGCCGACGAGGGCTTCGAACTCCGACGAGGTCTCTTCGAGCAGCTCGTAGACCGCGGGATCGGCCAGGACGCGCATCGTCGCCTCGACGGCCGCCAGTGCGATCGGGTTGGCGTTGAAGGTTCCGGCGTGGACGACGCCGGCCGTCACCTGATCGACCAGCTCCGCTCGGCCGACGACTGCGCTCTGGGTGAAGCCGCCGGCCATCGCCTTCCCGAAGACGGACAGGTCGGGCAGCACGCCGTACTTCTCGGCCGCCCCACCACGGGCGATCCGGAACCCGGCGATCACCTCGTCGAAGACGAGGACGACGCCGTGCCGGTCGCACAGGGTCCGCAGCGTCGACAGGAACTGCGGTGAGGGCGCTTCGACGCCGGCGTTGCTCATCACCGGGTCGACGAGCACGGCCGCGATGTCGCGCTCGACGGACTCGCTCAGCAGACGCTCGGCCAGACGTACGTCGTTGAAGCGCGCCACGACCAGGTCGTCAAGGACGCTGGCCGACTGCCCCGCCCCACCGGGGGTGGCGGGGCGGTCGCAGTCGTCCTCGGACATCCCGGCGTACACGGTGTCGTGCCAGCCGTGGTAGCTCTTGGCGAACTTGAGGACGCGGCGCCGTCCGGTGGCGGCTCGCGCGAGGCGCAGCGCCACCTGCACCGCCTCGGTCCCCGTGTTGCTCCACAGCAGTCGCTCGCCGTGCGGCACGGCCTCGAGGACCGCTTCCGCCGCGAGATATTCGAGCGCGTGACCGGTGCCGACGACCTGCATCTTCTGCGCGACCTCGGACACCGCGGACACCACGCGGGGGTCACCGTGACCGAGGACGAGGGGGCCCCAGGCCATCACGTAGTCGACGTACCGGTCGCCGTCCAGGTCCCAGACGTACGCGCCCCGCGCCTCGCGCACGAAGAGCGGATGGGGAGGCATCGCGGCGCGCAGGCCCGACCCCACACCCCCGCCGACGCTGCGGCGGGCTCGCTCGAAGGCCGAGCGTGATGATTCCAGGGCCATGAGATCGCCCCTGCCTTTCAGTACGTGATCACCGAGCGGATGCCGATGCCGCGCTTCATCTGGTCGAACGCCTCGTTGACGTCCTTCAGATCGATCACGTTCGTCACCAGGGAGTCGAGATCGATGCGGTCGTTCATGTAGTGGTCGATCAGCAGCGGGAAGTCGGAGGCCGGCTTACTGGAGCCGTAGTTCGAGCCGATGAGCGAGAGTTCCTGATCGGACATGACGAAGGGATCGATGGATATCCGCATGCCGTCCGCCACCTGCCCGGCGACCACCGCCGTGCCGCCGCGGGCCAGGGCCGCGTAGGCCGACTCGATGGTGCGGGGCAGCCCGATGGCCTCGATGGCGATCTCCACACCGCGTCCGTCGGTGAGCTGCCGCACCCGGTCCTCGAAATCCTCGCGGCCGTTGTTGATCAGGTCGGTCGCACCGAAGACGCGCGCCTGCTCCAGCTTCTCGTCGGAGATGTCCGCGGCGATGATCTTCCGCGCGCCGGCGAGCCGGGCACCCTGGATCGCGTTCAGGCCGACGCCGCCGCAGCCGAGGACCAGTACGGTGTCACTCGGCCGCACGTTGGCGGTGTTGACGGCCGCGCCGACACCGGTTGTGACGGCGCATCCGACCAGAGCCGCCTGCGGGAAGGGGGCGTCGTCCCGGACGGCGATCGCGCCCGATTCGGGCACGAGGGTGTACTCGCCGAACGTTCCGAGGCCCGCGAAGCTGAGCACGTCGCTCCCGTCGGCGGACGTGATTCGGGGCCGGCCGTCGAACGACAGGTGGTTCGCCGAGTGCTCGCTCACCATGTCGCAGAGGACGGGCCTGCCGCTGATGCAGTAGCGGCAGCGGCGGCACGAGGGCGTCCAGGACAGCACGACGTGGTCGCCCTTCTTCAACGTCGTGACGCCTTCGCCGACGCTCTCGACGATCCCGGCTCCCTCATGGCCGAGGATCATCGGCGTAGGAACCTCCCATTCGCCCAGGAGGACGTGGAGGTCGCTGTGGCACACCCCGCTCGCCCGGAGCCGCACGAGCACCTCGCCGGGCGGAGGCGTCGAGGGGATCGTCACTCGCTCGATGGTCAGCGGTTCGTTCGGCGTCCTGAAGACGGCGGCGTCGAATTCGATGGTCATGGCAGGTTTCCTTCCGTGCTCCGGGGCGATCACGTCCGAGCGGTGCGGATGAGCTTCTTGTTGGCGAACTCGTCGATTCCCGCCCGGCCCAGCTCGCGGCCGAAACCGGACAACTTGACTCCGCCGAAGGGCAGTTCCGCGCCTTCGAGGCCGACGCCGTTGATGAAGACCATGCCTGCCTCGATCCGGTCGGCGACGCGCAGCGCCTGCTCGGCGTCCGTCGTGAACACGTAGGAACCCAGCCCGTACGGGGTGTCGTTCGCCAGCTCGACGGCCTCGTCCTCGGATCCGACCCGGTAGACGGTCGCGACGGGGCCGAAGAGCTCCTCGGCGGCCGACGGCGACGTCGGCGAGAGGTCCGTCAGCACGCCGGGCGGGAAGTACGCCCCTTCGCGCTGTCGTGCGGAGACGAAGGTCGCCCCGTCTTCGACGGCCCGCTCGACCTGTTCCTCGACGTACTCGGCGGCGGCGACCGAGGAGAGCGGCGCCAGGCCGTCGGTCAGCGCGAGCACCTTCTCGGTGAACTTGGCGAGGAAGGCGTCGTAGATGTCCTCGGCGACGATGAAGCGCTTCCCGGCGTTGCACGCCTGACCGGCGTTCTCGAACCGCGCCTCGACCGCCGCCCGGACCGTGGCATCGAGGTCGTCGGTGGACAGCACGATGAAGGGGTCCGAGCCGCCCAGTTCGAGCACTACCTTCTTGAGGCTGCGCCCGGCCTTCTCGGCGACCTCCGCACCGGCCCGCTCCGAACCGGTGAAGGAGACGCCCTGCACGCGGGGGTCCGCGATCGCGCGACCGATCTGCTCGCCGGTGGCGTGGACGTTGACGTAGCAGCCCTGGGGGAGTCCCGCGTCCGTGAACAGCTGCTGGAGAGCCGCGGACGACTCCGGACACTGAGACGCGTGCTTGAGCACGATGGTGTTGCCCAGCGCGAGGTTGGGTGCGGCGAATCGGGCCACCTGGTAGTACGGGTAGTTCCAGGGCATGATCCCCAGCAGCACGCCGACCGGCTGGCGACGGATGAAGGCGGTGCCCTCTCCCTCCAGGAGCTCGATCGGTTCGTCGGTGAGGAACTTCTCCGCGTTCTCGGCGTAGTACCGGTAGATCGAGGCGCTGAACTCGACCTCCCCGACGGCCTCGTCCACCGGCTTGCCCATCTCCCGGTGGATGATCTCGGCGAGCTGCCGGCTGCGCTCGCTGTGCAGGGTGGCGACGGCGTGCACCAGCTGGGCGCGCTGTTCCACGGAGGTCTGCCTCGACCAGTGCGCGTAGGCGCGGGCCGCCGCGTCGAGCGCCGCGTCGACGGCCTCGTCCGTCGCGGTGGGGTACTCCTTGACCAGCTTGCCGCTGGCGGGGTCGACCACCGCGTACACGTGCCGCTTCGCCATACTGACTCCTTCGTCGTGATTCGGGTTCATGCGGGGGCCCCGGCCGTGCGGGCCGGGTTCGGGTCCAAGGCCGCGTTGCGGTCGTGCAGCGCGCGGTAGGCGCGGAAGTAGACGAATCCCTGAGTGCCCCAGGTCGCCAGCGCGGCGGTGTAGAAGATCGTGCGGTTCGCGTCGTCGAACGGCAGGGGGAAGAAGTCGTAGGTGATCGCGATGGTGGTCCCGGCAGCCGTGACCAGTCCCGTCCAGACCGCCGGCCACCTCGCGCCCGCGTCCCAGAGCCGCTTGACGAAGTAGCAGAGGAACACGGTGGTGAGGAGGTTGACGACGACGTAGAACAGGGCGACCCAGAACGCGGCACGGTCGGTGTGGAGATCCGCTTCGTGGAAGGGCCGGAGGAACAGCCCGGCCACGATCGCGACCCCGAACACGCCGACATCGACGGCGCGGCTCGGCTTGTAGCGATGGGTGACCTTCATCAGGCCCAGGACCAGGATGAGTGTGATACCGACCGATCTGGAGAACGCGTCGAAGAAGTACGCCAGGTCGTACAGGACGCTGTCGCTCTTGGCTCCGAGGAGCGACCAGAGCAGGAAGTTGCTGCCCGACGTCGCGACGACCATCCATTCGAGGCCCAGGAGGTAGTTGCCGTAGCGGCGAATGAATTTCCAGCCGTAGAAGTAACCAGCGAAGATCATCCACAGGTCGGCCAGCAGGAACAGCGTCTCCCTCATCGGGACGCCCCCTCTCGGACGTCGCGGGACAGCAGGGTGATGACGCTCTCCGCGGTGCGCTGGCCCGTCAGAACCGCGCCGTTCATGGTTCCGGCCCATTCGCCGGCGGTTTCGGAGCCCGCCCAGTGGATGCGCCCGTGGGGCTCGCTCAGCGCCCTGCCGAAGCTCGTCGTCGCGTAGGGGGCGACGGCGGGATTGGGGCCGCCCGGGGCGAAGGGCTCCGCTCCCCAGCAGTGGTCCACGTAGTCGATCGGGGTGAGCGCCTGCGGACCGTAGAGGTCGGCGAGCTGCCGGACCACCCGGTCGCGCCGGGTCTCGGGGCTGAAGCCGTCGAAGACGCGCGGATCGCAGAAGGCCATGAGGACGCCCGGTCCGCCGGGTGCGGGGGACACGTCGAAGGTGATGAACACGGTTCCGGTGTCGGTCAGCGCCTCGCCGGAGAAGCCGTCGGTCCGCCAGAACGGCTTCTCGTAGGCCACGAAGGCCTTGCTCAGCACGCCCATGCGCCAGGTCCGCGTGAGCCCATCGGCCTGCTCGGGCAGCGCGGGATCGAACTCGATGGCGGCGCGGTGCGCCGGCGAGGCCGTGACGATCGCGTACCGGGCGCGGATCTCGCCGGAATCGGTGCGGACGATGACGCCGTCCTCGTCCTGCGTGATGCGGCGCACCGGTGTCTCCAGGCGCACGCGGTCACCGAGCCACTCCGCGACCCGCTTGGCGATCTCCTGGGTGGTCTCGACGAACCGGTCCTGCTGCTGACCGCCCTCGACGTCCAGCATGTGATCGAGCCCGCCCGCCGAACCGATGTAGCGCAGTGCGTGCAGCAAAGAGACGTCTCCCGGGGTGCAGCCCCACTGCACCTTGCTGACGATGGTCATCAGCGCACGGGTGCTGGGCAGCGCGTTCTTCCGGTCGAGCCACTCGCCGAACGAGACGGCGTCGAGCCGGCCGGCCTCGGGCGACTCCCACGCGGCGTCCACGTCGATGGTCGCGACGAGCTTGTCCACGGCCGTCTGCATGCGCGCCATGTCCACCAGGGCCAAGGGGGAGACCTTGGGAATGGTTCCGCTGTAGGTGCGGCGCCGGCCCGCCATCCACAGCACGTTGCGACCCTGGGCGAACTGGTCGGTGGTGGTACACCCCACCCGGCGCGCGAGGTCCCGGACGGCGGTGTGACGCCGGGCCACCCACGTCGCTCCGAGGTCGACCTTCACACCTGCCACCTCGCCGGAGAGCGAGCGGCCTCCGACCCGGTCGCGGCCCTCCACGACCAGGACGGACCGTCCCGTGCTCACCAGTCGCTCCGCCGCGCTCAGACCGGCGAAACCGGCACCGACGACCACGACGTCGACCGTGGTGCTCCCGGAACGGGACTCACGAGATCCGGACATGGCTTCCTCCTTCGCCCACGCGGTGCGCGTGCTGCGAGATGTAGGTCGTGACGGGGTCGACGAGGGCCTCGGGAATGTGGTGACCCATGCCGGGAATGACCACGTGCTGCGCGGAGCGGATCGCCTGAACCGTGGCGACGCCGCCGCTCGGGTGCACCAGCAGGTCCCGGTCGCCGTTGATGACCAGCGTCGGAGCCGTGATCCTCCGCAACTGGGCCGTCCGGTCTCCGGAACGCTGGATCGCCTGGATCTGGCGTGCCACGCCGGCCGCCGGATCACCGGCGCTGCGATCCCATCCGCGAGCCGCGATGGCCGCCTCGGCCGCGTCGTCGATGGGATAGCCCGTTCCGGCGATGTGCCGGGTGATCCGCAGGTGCGCACGGACCGCCGCGGTTCTGGTCCTTGCCGGCGGGGCGATGAGGAGCCGGATCGTCGACAGAGCCGGCTGCCCCACCTTGCGCGCCCCGGTGGTGGAGTACAGGGAGGTCAGGGACAGGACCCGCTCGGGTGCTGTGGCCGCGATCGTCTGCGCGATCATTCCGCCCATCGACCGCCCCACGAGGTGAACCCGCGGGATCCCGAGATGGTCGAGCACGCCGACGGCGTCCTGGGCCATGTCTGCCAGCGCGTACGAGTCGCCGCGCGGGCGAGCGGCGATCTGGCGCCAGGCCCCGGGAGGCGGAGCGGCGACGAACGTCGACCGGCCGGCGTCGCGGTTGTCGATCGCGACGACCCGGAAGCCGCGGGCGACGAGCGAGGCGACGAAGGAGTCGGTCCAGAAGGTGAGGTCCTCGCCCAGTCCGGCGATGAGCAGCATCGCCGGGTCGGCCTTGTCGCCGAAGTCCCGGTAGCAGATGCGCATCCCGGAGGGCAGGGTCGCGAACCGGTCGACGCTCTCGGCGCCGTTCGCCTCAGGCATGGGTCGCTCGCCTTCCACCGGGCCGCCGCAAGGCCGCCCGGGCGGCGCCGAACTTCAGATGCTCGTCGGCCACCGGACCGCGCAGGGCCTTGGCGTCCTCGGGGTAGGACATCGCCATCCGCCAGGGCTTCTCGGGGCCCTGCTTGGGCAGGAACTTCTCGCCGCGCTTGGCGTACCCGGCCTGAAGGTCCATGACGGGCCTGCGCTGCGTCCCCGACGGTGCGACCGGAACCACCGTGTCGTAGCCGCGGGCGTCCATGTGCCGGACCAGATCGATGAAGTAGCGACACATCAGGCTCACCTTGAGCGTCCACGACGAGGTGGTGTAACCGATCGCCATCGCCCAGTTCGGGATCCCGCTCAGCAGCATGCCGCGGTAACAGAGCGCGTCCGCGATGTCGACCCGGCGCCCGTCGACCACTATGGGCATGCCGTCGAAGAGCCGCAGGTTCAGCCCCGTCGCGGTGACGATGACGTCGGCTTCCAGTTCCTCACCCGACGCCAGGACGATCCCGCGCTTGCTGAACCTCGCCACGGCGTCGGTGACGACAGAGGCCTTGCCCTCCTTGATCACGTCGAAGAAGTCGCCGTCCGGTGCCACGCACAGCCGCTGGTCCCACGGGTCGTACGGCGGGTTGAAGTGCTTGTCGACGTCGAACCCCTTGGGAAGGCGCTTGATGTTCTCTCGCCGGATGAATGCCCGTCCGGCTTTGGGGAAGGTCCGCAGGCCCTTGACGACGGCGTGTTCGGTCCAGATGTTCTTGAACCGCGTCACGGCGTACCCGCGCTCTTCTCCGAGCAGCTTCGTGAGCGCCAGGGCGACCTTGTCGACACGGGGGAGGGCCATGATGTACGTGGGGGTGCGCTGCAGCATCGTCACGTGCCGTGCGGCGCCCGCCCCGGAGGCCATGGCCGGCACCAGCGTGATCGCGGTCGCGCCGCTGCCGATGACGACGACCTTCTTCCCGCTGTAGTCGAGATCCTCCGGCCAGTGCTGCGGATGAACGATCTCGCCCTCGAAGTCGTCCCGCCCAGGGAACTCCGGGGAGAACCCCTGGTCGTACCGGTAGTAGCCGGTGGCGGCGAAGACCCATCCCGTGCGGATCGTCTTGGTCCCTGTCTCTCCCGTGCCGGGATGTGTCGTCTGGACGGTGAGGGTCCACCGCGAGTCCGCCGAGGACCACTCCGAGCGGACGACCCGGTGGCGGAGCCTGAGGACATGCTCCAGGCCGTTCTCCTCGACGGTTTCGTGGAGGTACCCCTTGATGAGGGGCGCGTCGGCGATCGCTGCTTCGTGGCGCCAGGGCTTGAACGCGTATCCGAATGTGTGGAGGTCGGAGTCCGAGCGGATGCCGGGATAGCGGAACAGGTCCCAAGTGCCCCCGATGTCGTCGCGCGCTTCCAGCACGACGAGCGACTTGTCGGGGAGCTCTCGGCTGAAATAGGTGGCCGCGCCGATCCCGGAGATCCCCGCTCCGATGATCACCACGTCGAACTCCTCGACGGCGTCCAACACCTCAGCTGTCATGGCGTTTCCTCGCTGTTCCTGTGGCGGTTGCCTCACTGTCGCCAGCCACGACCGCCGGGGAGAACGACAGCGGGCACCTGCTTCGCCCGGGCCCGGTGCACGATGCACAATCCGGTGGCACCGCTGCGCCCATACGGTGGTCGGCACCGTCCGAGGCGACCTCGGCCGAAGCCGCGCTCCGTTCTTCGAGGAGCAGGGCGCCCGGGCGGCGTCCGCGTGGCGGTCGGCCTTTCCAGAGCCATTGCGGTGGTGAAGTCGGCGTGATAGAGCTTTGCCTCCGGCGTGTTTAGTGGCACTAAACATCTCGCCATGGTCGGGCACAGAGGTCGAACCCGCTGTCGTCACGACCTCGCTGCGCGTCGAGACCCGCATCCCGTAGCGAGCCGGGCAGATCGCGGCTGCACTCACGCGGGAGCGGCCGTGAGCAAGCGGTGAGCAACCCGGCTCTCGCTCGGGGCCACGTCTTCTCGGGGCCGAGCCGGTGAGGCAGAAGCCGGATCTCCTCGCCGCGCCGCGGGGGAGCCGCTCCAGTTCGCTTCGCGTGGGCGTACCGCCTCGCGCACTCCTTCATCCACCCATGACGAGCCGGCATCGGCCCGTGAGCCGAAAGGTGGTCCAGATGGCCGACCTCTCCAAGACAGGGCACGTCGAAGTCCCCGGCGTTGAAGTGGGATCGGGCAACCCGCTCAACCGCGGACTCGGCGTGTCGCAGATCGTGTTCATGGTCGTCGCCGCGGCGGCACCGCTCGGGCTGGTGGCCGGCGGGGTGCCGCTCGCCTTCGCCGTGAGCGGCAGCCCGGGGATGCCGCTGTACTTCGCCCTGTCCACCGTGCTGCTGCTGATCTTCGCGGTCGGCTTCACGCTGATGGCCGGACGGGTCCGCAACGCGGGCGCCTTCTACGCCTACGTCCAGGCGGGGCTCGGCCGCATACCCGGCCTCTCGGCCGCGGCCCTCGCGCTCTTCTCCTACACGCTGCTTCTCGTCGGGGTGAACGCCTATGTCGGGGTCGCGACGAGCAACGTCATCGAGCGGTACGCCGAGGTCGGTTCCCCGTGGTGGGCGTGGGCACTCGTCTCGCTGGGCGTCATCGCCTTCCTCGGCTATCGCGACATCGAGCTGAGCGCCAGAGTGCTCGGTGCCGTGCTGGTGCTGGAATCCCTGCTGCTCCTGGTCATGGACCTCGGCATCGTGGGCCACGGCGGCGCCCACGGCCTGACGGCCGAGCCGGTGTCGCCCTCGATCGTGGGCACCGGCTCCCTGGGCCTCGGCGTCATGTTCGCCGTCTTCGGGTTCATCGGCTTCGAGGCGACGGCCGTGTTCCGCAACGAGGCGAAGGACCCCGATGTCACGGTCCCGCGGGCGACGTACGTCGCGATCCTGGTGATCGGGGTCTTCTACTCGTTCACCGTGTGGGCGATCGTGGTGGGTTCCGGCGTCGACGCCGTGGTCGGAGCCGCGCAGGCCGACCCCGAGGGTCTGGTCCTCACGCTGACGCGGAGCTACGTCGGGTCCGTCTGGGCCGACACCATGCAACTACTGCTGATCACCAGCCAGTTCGCTTGCGTACTGGCCTTCCACAACGTCGTGACGCGCTATCAGTTCTCGCTGTCCCGGGCCGGCGCGCTTCCGGCGTCGCTGGGCGTCGTCCACCCCCGGCACCGCGCGCCGTCGGCGTCCTCGGCCGTCGCCTCGGCGGTCGCGTTCGTCACCACGCTCGTCGTCGCCTCGCTCGGCCTCGACCCGATCGGGGACCTCTACGCCTGGTTCTCCGGTGCCGCCACCCTCGGCGTCGTCCTGCTGATGGCGGCCACCAGCCTCGCCGTCATCGGCTTCTTCCGGCGCGCCGACGGGCGGCAGTCGGTGTGGCGGACGGTCGTGGCCCCGGCCGTAGCCTTCCTCGGCCTGGCCTGCGTGGTCTGCCTGATGGTTGCCAACTTCCCGCTCCTCGTCGGCACCACCACGGGTGCCTGGGTGATCGGCGGACTCGTCGCCCTCTCGGCCGTGGCCGGCGCGGTGCAGGCCCTCGTCCTGCGAGCCCGCCGACCGGCTGTCTACGAGCGACTCTGAGCGACGTGCCGGTCAGCTCATGAGCGCAGGGGCGCGGCCGGTCTGTGCACCGTGCACCGCCCCCAGGGGAAGCCGGTGCCCCGTGTCGTTCTCACCACGCCCGTGGCCTGTGACGGTGGGGTACCAGGCAACCGCCACCGGCGAAGTCCTTCGCCGAACACCGTGTCGTGGGCGGGCCGACCCGAGGCGCGAAGGGGAGTGACGTTGAAGAATCGGACTGTCGTGGTGGGGCTCGGCGCCACTGGCCGGGTCATCGCCTCTTCCTTGCTGCAACGCGCGGACATGCAGATCGTGGGAGCGGCGGACCGGGACTCCCGCGTGGTCGGTCACGACCTCGGAGTGCTCCTCGGTGGCGTCGCGAACGGTGTCGTCGTCGTGAGCGACCCGGCCGAGCTGCCCGCCGCCGACCTCGCGATGGTGGCGACCGTCTCGGATCTGCACAGGGCGGCCGACGTCCTGCTGCCGCTGCTGGAGCGTTCGTACAACGTCCTGAGCATCTGCGAAGAGCTGGCCTATCCATGGCGGAGTCACCCCGATCTGGCCCGGCGGCTCGACGACACGGCGAAGGCGCACGGCGTGACCGTCCTGGGCAGTGGGGCGAACCCGGGCGTCCTGATGGACACCCTTCCTCTCCTCCTGAGCGCACTGACTCAGCGTGTGGAGAGCGTGCGGATCCGCCGACGGACGAACATGTCACGCTACGGCGCGATCCTGTCGAAGTTCGGCCTCGGTCTGACCATGCGCGAGTTCGCGACGGCTCGCAGCCGGGGCGAGGTCGTCGGGCACCACGGCTTCGAGCAGGCCATCGGAGCGCTCGCGGCAGGGCTCGGATGGGATCTCGACTCGGTGGACGTGGGTGAGGTCGAACCCGCTGTCGTGACGACTTCGCCGCGCGTCGGGGACCACATGTGTATCGAACCGGGGCAGATCGCGGCGGTCACTCACGCCGCCCGGGGCGTGCTCAAGGGCGACGTGGTGATCGATCTGGAGATCACGTTCGGGTTCTTCGAGCCGGCCGATGAGGTGGCCGCGGGCGACGACTACCGGATCGTCGGAGAGGAGCAGGTCGTCGACCTCCGTTCCTCCGTGGGCTTCGATTCCTTCCTCAGCACCGTCGCGGCGGCGGTCAACGCCTCCACCGCGGTCGTCGAGGCGCGTCCCGGTCTCCTGTCGATGGGGGACCTGCCTGCCCGTTCGGTCGCGGCCAAGGGAGAGCGGCGAGCGGGCCGGGCCTCGCTCGGGGCCACGACTTCTCAGGACTGAGACGGAGACGCAGAAGACGGAGCACATCCTGTTCGCCGTCTTCACGCGTCTCGCCGAAGAGCCGCCCGTCACGGTCGATCCGCCGGACGGGAACGGGGACTCGGGCGCGCTGCCGAGCACGCCTCGACGCGGAGTACGAAGTGGGGCGGACGCCCCACCTGGAAGGAGATCGGGACAGCATGAGGACCGACAGCACGAAGTACACCAGCTTCACCGGCTGGATCGACCCGCCGGACGATGTGCAGCCCGCGCTGGACGGCGATCTCACCTGCGACATTGCCGTCATCGGCGGCGGCATGGGCGGCATGGCGGCCGCGCTGCGCCTCGCGGAGCGCGACCAGGACGTGGTCCTGCTGGAGGCCGAGTTCTGCGGCTACGGCTCGGCCTCGCGCAACGGCGGTCAGATCGCCGGGGCGCCGGGTGGCGACCTCCGGATGCTCAGCCTCCAGTCCCCGAAGAAGATGCCGGTCATGGCCAAACTGGCGGAGAACGCGGCCCGCTATGTGGAAGACCTCATCAAGACGCACGACATCGATTGCGACTACGTGGCGAACGGCCTGGTGTGGGGTGCGGTCTCACCCCTCATGATGCTCAGGGTGCGTACCCAGGCGGCGATCCTGCGCGCCTTCGGCGGGCACGGGACCGTTGGCAGCCGAGAGGAGCTCGGCCTCCCCGCCGGCTTCGTGGGCGGGATGCGGGAATCCATCGGCGGGATGCTGAACCCGGGCAAGCTCGCCCGTGGTGTGCGTCGCGCACTGCTCGCCTCCTCGGCCAAAGTCTTCGAGCGGACGCGGGTGAGCGATGTCCGGCGGACCGGCAGTACCGTCGAGATCACCACACCGCACGGCACGGTGCGGGCCGACAAGGTGGTGCTCGCCACGAGCGTCTACGGCGGCGAGTGGGACATCACGCCCAAGAACCTCGCGACGCCGCTGTACGTCATCGAGATCGAGTCAGAACCAATTGCGCCGGAGCGGCTCGCCGAGCTGGGCTGGACCAGCCGGTCCGGCATCATCACCCAGCACCAGTTGATGACCCATTACCGGCTCACCGAGCGCAACACCATCGTCTGCGGGGTCCGCCAAGCGCAGCGAGGCCGGACCTACCCGCTCCCGGACCGGGTCCCGGACCCCCGTGTCGTGCGGGACATGGGGAAGGATCTGGCCAACCGGTTCCCGTCGCTGTCCGACGTGGCCATCGAACGGGCCTGGGGCGGCTGGATCGGCATCAGCCCGGACTGGCTGGCGGTCGCCGGCCAGGTGGGCGACAACGTCTTCTACGCGATGGCCTGCAACGGCCACGGCCTCTGCCAGGTGCCGTACGCCACCCATCAGCTCGCCGACTACATCGTCGACGGCGAGATGCCGGAGGACCTCGCCGGCATCTGGTCGGACGCCCCGAAGTACTCGCCGTCGATGTCGCTGCTGATGCAGCCGTTCGTCCTCCGGGCCATCTGGGGGCTGGACCGGTTCAACGACTTCTTCAACGGCAGCAGGACGCTGGCCCGGCGGGCGCTGCGTCGTGGCAGGCGCGGGGGTTCCTGAGGGCCGGGCGACGCCTGCTCCGTGACAGCACGGTGTGAGATCGCCACCCGCTACGACAAGACCGCCGGGTCCTGCGAAACAGCCGCCGCCCTCGCTTCACTCCTGATGCGGGCCCGGCATGCGACGACAGGATCTAGGCGGGCCTTCGCGCGGCGCGCGGCAGGGGAGGCGACAGGACCCAGAGGACCTCGCTCACCGTTGTACCCGGATTGTCGAACTGGTGAAGCGTCTGGCCGGAGAACGAGGTGGACACCCCGGCCGACAGCATCCGGGTCTCGCCTCCGACGATCAGACGGGTCGAGCCGCTCAGCCCCATCGCGAAGATCGTGGCGGTGTCGAGCCGATACGGGCCTCCGGTGCCCCCGCCTGGCTCGATCACGGAACGGAAGACCTGGAACGCCGTGGTGCCGGCGGGCGTGAGCAGGTATTCGGCCACGCCCTCACCGCCCATGTCGATCCGGCTTCCACCGTCCACGACTTGCTCGGCGGGGTACGCGAACAGCTCCCCGACCCCGATGCGCAGCACCTCGCAGACGCGCAGCAACGTCGGCACGGACACGTTGGTGAGCCCACGCTCCAACTGGCTCAGAAAGCCCTTGGTGACCTCGGCCCGGTGCGCGACCTCCGTCAACGACAACCCGCGGTCGAGCCTGATCTTCCGCAGCTGCGCGCCCGTGGACGCTTCGAGGGCGGCGGCGCCCCTTTCCACTCCGCCTGCCCTCCCGCCACCACCGATGGACATCGTGTGCTCACCGCCCGTCCCGAGGCCGAGGTCGTGTGCCTGTCAGATGACGGGCCGACCCGGACGAGTCCTCTCCGTGGCACGAGGCTAAGGCATGCACGCCAGGGGCGGTCGGTGCGCCCCGGCGGAGGGGGAGGGGGCGATGGTGTCGCACCCCTTGTGGTGCCGACGAGAGCGTGGTAAATCTGCCGCCGTTTAGTGGGAGTAAACAGTGGCCGAGGGCCGGCGACGCGCCGTCGGCCAGGCCGCCAACAAGCCCTTCATCGGTCTGGGACGCAGCATGTCGGGAGCCCCGGCTCCCCGAGAGCAGAGGGGACACTGAGAACATGGAAGAGCTGTGGCCCCCGCCCTCGCGTGAGGTCGCCGATGCGATCAGGTCCCTGTGTCAGCGCCTGCTGACGGAAACGGACGCCCTGATCGACGCCTTCGCAAGGCCCTCTCTCGTCGCTCAGAAAGATCCCGCTCTCCTAGCGGACGCATCCCTGGTCGAGGAGGATCGCGCGCTCAACCGCTCTGAGCTGGTCCAATGGTTGACCGCAAACGTTCAGCAACCGGGGCGGAGGGTAGAGCCCTACGTCAGTCCGAGGACCACGGCTTACATCAACGATCTCGTCTCCCGGGGCATCGCGCCCGACTTCGCCGGTGCCTGGCGTGTGGCCCTGGGGATCGGCTGGCGGCGGTGGCTGGAGGAATGCGTGGCGGACTGCGCGGACCCCGGTCTTCTGGTGGGGATCCTGGACGTGACGGCGCAGTCGCTGGTGCAGTACGCCCTCGACTCCGTCGCGGCCCTGCGGCAAGCCGGCCTCGCCGCGGCGATGGGCAACACGGACGCCGAGGGGATCGCACTGATCCAGCTGATCGCCAGTGGAGCGCCGATGGCGGAGGACCTCGCCGAAGGACGCCTGCGCTACCGGATGGCGCGGTGGCACGTGGGTCTCGTCCTCTGGGTCGATGACCCCCAGAAGGCCGACGCCCTGGACGAGGCGATCGCCGGCGTGCGCTCCTCCGCCCGCGGCCGGAGTGCCCTGGTGGCGCGCGCCAGCGCCACGTCGCGGTGGATCTGGCTCTCGGGGGAAGCCGTCCCGGACCCTCGCCACGTGGAGAAGGACCTCGCGGCGGCCGACGCGGTCCGCGCGGCAGTGGGAAGGCCGGGACGCGGTCTCGAAGGATTCCGCTCCAGCCACCAGGACGCCCTCGCGGCGCAGGCGCTGGTGATCCGGCTGGGGTCCGACCGACGATTCACCGCGTACGCCGACGTCGAGCTGATCGACGCGCTCACGAAGGACCGGCCCGGCGCACGCCGGTTCGTCATCAGCACCCTCGGACCATTGGCCGAAGCCGACACGGCGCTGCGGCAGGCACTGCTCACCTATGTGCAGTGCGGCTTCAGTACCACCCGGGCGGCCGCCAACCTCTACGCGCACCGCAACACCGTCGAACGACGCGTCTCGCGCGCCAACGAGCTCTCGACCGTCAAAGTGGAGGACAACCCGACGCACGTGGCGGCGGCGCTCCTGGTGCTGGACATCGCGCCCGACATCGTGAGATCACTCTGAGCTGAGCTCATGAAGCACGGGGCCGCGGTCGACATCTGCCGGGCAGCGCCAGTATCCGTGGGGAGGTTCCGACCCAAGTGGTGTGCCGGTCGTAGATGAGGTCCTGCACGGTCTCGGGGGTGCAGATGCGAACCTTCGCTCGCCGGTCCCAGGTGACGAAGAAGCCTCGGTCTTGCGTCAACTGGCGCGAAATCGGTGTCCGACAGGTCTGTGGTGGGTGGACGTGCAGAGGGGCTCGCTCGGTTGATGGCTCATCAGGCAAGTCAGCATGCGGTCAGCATGAGCCGCAACGCGTTCCCGGAGAACTGCCCGAACAGCCGCCGGTGACGGCGTGAAAGCCCATTGTGGGCCGTACCGCCCAGGCAGAGCGATGTTCCTCACAAACATCGTTCGGCGTGCGCCGGTGTACAGTCGAGACCGCCCTTGACCTGCACAAAGCAGGCAGGGAGCAGTCCTCCAGGAGGTCAAAGTGCTTCGAACCATGTTCAAGTCCAAGATCCACCGCGCCACCGTCACCCAGGCCGACCTGCACTACGTGGGATCCGTGACCATCGACGCCGATCTGCTCGACGCCGCCGATCTGCTGCCCGGCGAGCTCGTGCACATCGTGGACATCACCAACGGGGCCCGGCTGGAGACGTACGTCATCGAGGGGGAGCGGGGCTCCGGGGTCATCGGGATCAACGGTGCCGCCGCCCATCTCGTGCACCCCGGCGACCTGGTGATCATCATCAGCTACGCTCAGGTCACCGACGCCGAGGCGCGGGCGATGCGACCCCGGGTCGTGCACGTGGACGGCGACAACCGGATCGTGGCTCTCGGGGCCGACCCCTCCGAGCCGGTGCCCGGCTCGGACCAGCAGCGCAGCCCGCAGGCCGTGACCGCCTGACCGGGACGGACGGACCAGGCAGGAGCGTGACGCGTTCATGAGCGACATCGAGATCCGCGACGACCGAGCGGCGGGACGGCTGGAAGCGGTCGGGGCGGGCGGCGAAGTCGTCGGCCGCGTCCAGTACCTCACCCTCGAAGCACCGCGGCGCGCCCTCGTGCCCGTCCACACCGTCGTCGAGCCCGCACACGAGGGCCGGGGCATTGCCGGCTCCCTGGCCCGCGAGCTCTACGCCATCGCCGCCCGCGAGGACAGCGCCGTCGCCCCGCTGTGCCCGTACGTCTCCCAGTGGGCCGTCCGCCACCCCGACGAGGCCCCGGCGGCGACGCCGGAGCTGATGCGGGCGGCGAAGGACTGGCTGGCGGCCCACCCCGAGGGCTTCTGACCCGGCCCCGTCGCCGGTCCTCGCCGCATCGGGTAGCGCCACCTGGGCCCCTTTCCGTCCCGCGCGGGAGTGACTGAGGAAGCGGGGCTCGGGTAGGCGGGGGATGAGTCCAGAGCCGATGTCGAGCGACGGCCGGAGGACAA
>NZ_JAOCQE010000510.1 GCF_025290915.1 Streptomyces sp. 15-116A
GAACCGGCGTGCTGGGCCGTCATCCGTCGTTCCTCTCCTCGTCGGGGACAGCGGTGGCTGCGGCCGTCGTGGCCGCCGGGGGTGCCGTGGCCGGTGCGGTGGCGCGCAGGCGCGGGCCGACCACCGGCCCCGGGCCCCCGCCGTGCTGCGGCAGTTGCATCGACTTGGTCTCCAGGAAGGCCTCGAGGCCCGCGGTGCCGCACTCCCGTCCGATGCCGGACTGCTTGAAACCGCCGAACGGCGCCGCCGGGTTGAACGATCCGCCGTTGACGTCGACCAATCCGGTGCGGAACCGGCGTGCGACCCGCTCGGCCCGGCCGTCGTCGCCGGACCAGACCGCGCCGTGCAGCCCGTACCGGGTGCCGTTGACGATCCGGACCGCCTCGTCCTCGTCGTCGTACGGGATGACGCACAGCACCGGCCCGAAGATCTCCTCCTGGCCGATGACCGACAGCGGGTCGACGTCGGCGAAGACGGTGGGCCGGACGTAGTAGCCGGTGGTGAGGCCGGCGGGGCGGCCGGTGCCGCCGTGCACCAGGCGGGCGCCGCCCTCGGACGCGCCGCGCGCCACGTAGTCGGTGACCCGGGCGTGAGCGGCGGCCGACACCAGCGGGCCGAGGTCGGTCGCGGGATCGCGGGGGTCGCCGGTGACGTACCCGTCCATGATCCGTCCGGCCAGTTCGACCGCCTCGTCCTGGCGGTCCCGCGGCACCAGCAGCCTGCTCCACTGCAGACACGTCTGGCCGGTGTTGAACAGGATCTGGTCCACGGTGGCGCCCACCGCGGCCGGCAGGTCGGCGTCGGGCAGGACCAAGGAGGCGTTCTTGCCGCCGAGTTCGAGGTGGATCCGCTTGACGCCGTCGGCGCCCAGGGCCGCGACCCGGCGTCCGGCGCGGGTGGACCCGGTCAGCGACACGACGTCGACCAGCGGGTGGGTGACGAGCGCGGTGCCGACGGTGTCACCGGTGCCGACGACCATGTTGACCACGCCGGGCGGCAGATCGGCCTCCGCGAACACCTCGGCGAGGAGCCGGGCGTGCAGCGGCGTCAGTTCGCTGGGCTTGTGCACGACGGTGCAGCCGGCCGCGAGCGCGGGCAGCAGCTTCTGCACCGTCAGCAGCAGCGGCACGTTCCACGGGGTGACGCACGCGGCGACACCCGCCGCCTCACGCACCACCAGGGAGTGGCCGACCCGCTCCTCGAACCCGTAGGAAGCGGCGGTCTCCACGCAGTGCGCCGCCATGCCGATCGCGAGACCGACGTGGGTCCGCAGCGCCATCCGGGACGGCGCCCCCACCTCGGCCGTGATGATCCCCGCGAACCGCGTGGCGTTGCGCTCCAGCCCCTCGACCACCCGCCGCAGCAGGGCCGCCCGCTCCCGGGCGGGAGTGACGGACCAGCCGGGGAAGGCGGAGGCGGCGGCGCGTACGGCCAGATCGGCGTCGCGGGCGGTCCCCGCGGGCACCGCGGCGAGCGGTGTCTCGGTACTGGGGTCGGTGACGACCAGCCGGCGATCGGCGTCGGACGCCGTCCAGCGGCCCCCGATGAAGTGGTCGTCGTAACGGGGCGGCACAGCGCCCGGGGACGGCTCGGCCGTGGTGGGTACGGCGAAGCCCTGCGGCTCGGTCAGCACGGTCACGGTGGTTCCTCACTGGGTCGCTCGGTCACGGGATACGCGCAGGCGGGACGAGGGCGGGGGCCGGCCGGGACGAGCTCCGACGGCCCAGGGGCCGCTCCGTCGGACGGGTGGGACGGGTGCCGGCCGGGGCAGCGGCGGCGCGACTCAAGGCGTCCCCCACGGCCGCGACGGCGGCACGTAATTCGGCTGCGACGCCGGGA
>NZ_JAOCQE010000511.1 GCF_025290915.1 Streptomyces sp. 15-116A
CTGTCGCCGGTGGTCCAGCCGTCGGCGCCCCCGGCGTACGCCGGGCCTGCGGCCGTCGGTTTCGGGCCGCCGCCTTCGATGTCGCCCCAGTCCCCGCCGCGTCCCGTGCCGACGCCTCGCGTCCCGACGCTGCCCGACGCCGCACGTACGGCGGCTCCTGGCCGGCGTACCCGGCGTGTGGCCCTGGCCGTCACGTCCGTCGTCGCCGTGGGCGCCCTGGCCGTCACCGCCACCACGCTGTGGCCGTGGGACGGCGACGGGGGCAACCAGGCCACAGGCAAGGGCAAAGGCAAAGGCCAGGGCACCGGCACGCCGACCGGGTCGCCGACGCCGGTGCAGGGCGGTGGCGACCAGCGCAAGGTCCCGTACGCCCCGTCCGGCTACCGGCTGCGGTTCGCCAACAAGCCCTTCACCTTCGCCCCGCCCGCCCAGGACGGCCAGGCCAACCACCTGGACCTCGACATCCCCCAGTCGACGTACATGGAACGCGACGCGCTCCCGGGCCCGGCCGAGCTCGTCTACAACTCGGACGGCTGGCTGGGCAGTCTTCTGGTGGTGGTCGGAGAGCGCAAGACGGTCTGCACCGAGCAGCAGCAGACGGCCGTCCTGTCCCATCCCCTGCCCGCGGCCGAACTGCGCCTCGGCCGGCAGGTCAAGGTCGGCACCATCCTGTGCGCCATCACCAGCAACGACAACGTTGCGGAGGCGGAGATCACCGAGATCGTGCCGGGCGACGGCCCGGACGGGCTGCCGACCTACAAGGGGTACGTCACCGTGTGGCAGCGCCCGGACGTGAACCAGCCCGGCTGAGCCGCCGTCGGCCGCGGACCTGTGATCCGCAGCTCCGTCACCCGCGGACCAGTGCCTCTATCGCCGTAACGGCCTCCGTGAGGCTCGTCGGGCGTGGCAGTCCGGGCACGGTCTGTCCCGCCCAGCCCGGGCCGAGCGTGAGGACGACCGGGCTTCTGCGGGCGCCGCGCACGCCCCAGGCCATGGCGGCCACGTGCTGGGCCAGCGGCCGGCTGGCGGTGGTGCGGGACTGCGCCCACAGTCCCACGGCGGCCGGTCCGGTCCTGCGTACGGCCGCGACCAGCGACTCGACGGGCAGCGCCCCGCCGAACATGCGGACCGGGATGCCGCGTTCGGCGAGGGCTGCGGCCAGGACCTCCAGGGGCAGCGTGTGCAGCTCGCCCGGGACGCAGGCGAGGAGCGTGCCGGCGCCGGGAGGGTCGCCCGCCGAGGGCGGGGCGCAGCGGCGCAGGGCGCCGGAGATGTGCCAGGACAGGAAGTGCTCGACCTCGACGTACCGCTCGCCCGAGCTCTCCCATTTGCGGCCCACGGCCTGCAGCGTCGGCATGATCACCTCGGTCCAGGCAGGGATCAGGCCGTGCTCCGCGATCGCGGTGGCCAGCAGGTCGTCCAGGGCGGGGGCGTCGAGGCGCAGCGCCGCGCGGGCGATCCCTTTGGCTTCCTGACGGGCGTCGCCCAGACGGAGCCCGCTGCCGGCGCGGGTGCGAGCGCGGGCGGGCGCGGGCCGGGGTGGTTGCGTCGCTTGCGTCGGTCGCGTCGGTTGCGTCGGCCGCATCGCTTGCGTCGATTGGGTCGGTCCGGGAGCGGACTCGGTGTCAACGTCGCCGCGCACCATGCGGGCGGCCTCCGCGGGCGGCATCCCCGTCGCCGTCAGGGCGCACATGCGTTCCAGGCGTGCCACGTCGGCGGGCGTCCAGCGCCGGTGCCGACCGCCGGTGTGGGCCCGGGGACCGAGGCCGTAGCGGTGGTCCCAGCTGCGGATGGTGGTCGGCGCCACGCCGAGCCGCCG
>NZ_JAOCQE010000512.1 GCF_025290915.1 Streptomyces sp. 15-116A
CGGGCGGGCGGGGCAGGGCTGCCGGGCGGCCAGCAGCATCCTGGCCAGTTCCCGCTTGGCCCGCGGCAGCGCGGCGAGCGCCCGCTCCGCGTCGGTGCCGGCCGGCGTGGCCATCAGGGGCCGTCCGGGTTCTGCAGGGAGCTGAGCAGCGCGGCGGCCTCGTCGTCGCTCATGTTCTCGATCTGGTCGAAGACCGCGAGCAGCCGGTCCTGCTCGCCGGCCGCCTCGGCCTGCGCGGTGCGCACCAGGTCGGCGAGACCGGCGACCGTGGGCCGCCCGAAGAAGTCGGCGAGCGCGATGTCGATGCCGAACACGGCCCGGACCCGGGACACCACGATGGTGGCCTGGAGCGAACTGCCGCCCAGGGCGAAGAAGTCGCCCTCGACGTCGGGGCTCTGCCACTCCAGTAGAGGGGTGAGGATGTCGCGGCAGATCTGTTCCTCGACGGCGTCCCGGGGAGCCGTGCCGTCGCCGGCCTGGTCGACGGGCAGCGGCAGCGCCGCGGTGTCGACCTTGCCGTGCGGGGTGATCGGCAGTTCGTCCAGGACGACCACGACCGGCACCATGTATCCGGGGAGCCGGGCGGCGGCGTAGGCCCGCAGGCCCTCGGCGTCGGCGACCTCGGAGGCGTACGCCCCGACCTGTTCGACGGTGACGTACCCGACGAGCATCCGCTCGCCGCCCGCGGCGGGCTGGGCGACGGCGACGGCCTGCTGCACCGAGGGGTGCCCGAGGAGGACGGCCTCGACCTCGCCCGGTTCGATGCGGTGCCCGCGCAGCTTGAGCTGGCGGTCGGTGCGGCCGAGGAACTCCAGGTTCCCGCCCGGCAGCCAGCGCACCAGGTCTCCGGTGCGGTAGAGCCGCTCGGTCTCGGGGCCGTCGGCGTACGGGTTGGTGACGAACCGTTCGGCGGTCAGGTCGGGCCGGCCCAGGTAGCCGCGGGCGACACCGGGGCCCGCGACGCACAGTTCGGCGGGCACCCCGGGCGGTACCGGACGCAGCCGCTCGTCGAGGACGAACGCCTGGTGGCCGGGCATGGGGCGGCCGATCGGCGGATTGCGGTCGTAGGCGCCCGTGCAGTCCATGAGCGTGACGGCGACGGTGGCCTCGGTGGGGCCGTAGCCGTTGACGAACCGGCGCTCGCCCGCCGTCCACTCGGCGACCAGCTTGCCGGGGAACGCCTCGCCACCGACCGACACCAGCCGCAGGTCCGGCAGCCGGGCCGCGTCGAGCAGCGGCAGCAGCGCGGGCGGCAGCTCCGCCACGGTCACCGCGTCCTCGCGCAACCGGGCCTGCAGCAGGGCCGGGTCGCGGCGCTCGTCGTCCGTGGCGATGACCAGTTCCGCGCCGGCCAGCAGCGTCGTGAACACCTCGAAGACGGACACGTCGAAGGTGAGCGGGGCGAAGTGCAGCACCCGGTCGCCCGCGCCGATCTCGTACGCCCGCGCGATGGTCCGGGAGAAGTGGGTGACCGAGCGGTGCTCGATCATCACGCCCTTGGGGACGCCGCTGCTGCCGGACGTGTACAGCACATAGGCCAGGTCGGCGGGGGCCGACGTCGGCGTCAGGGACGGCACCTCGCGCACCGGGGCGGCCGAACCGGCCGGGACGAGCTCCAGCGGCACGGGCAGCTGTGCCGTGTCGTCGACCAGGGCGTGCCGGACGCCCGCGCCGGCGAGGACGGTCTTGGTGCGCTCGGGGGGCGCGGCCTGGTCGACGGGCACGTAGTGGGCGCCGGCCTTGAGGATGCCGAGGAGCGCCGCGACCGCCGCCGGGCCGCGCCCGAGG
>NZ_JAOCQE010000513.1 GCF_025290915.1 Streptomyces sp. 15-116A
CGCTCGGCCGCCGCCACGAGCGCCGCCGCGGCGCCCGTGCTCGCCCCGAACAGGCCCACCGGCAGGTCCGCGGTGTCCGGGCGCTGCTCCAGCCAGTCGACGGTGTCGGCCAGCCGCCGCGCGAGCAGACCGATGTCGAAGCGCAGCCGGCCCGTCACCAGGTCGTCGCGCTCCTCCTCCTCGGTCAGCAGATCCAGCAGCAGCGTCCCGAACCCGGCCCGGTGCAGCTCGGCCGCGACCGCGCGGTTGCGGGGGCTGAACCGCGAGCTGCCGCTGCCGTGCGCGAACAGCACCATGCCGCGCACCTCGTCAGGGACGACCAGATCGCCGGGCAGGGTCACCGTCCCCGAGGGGACCGTCACGGTTTCGGAGAGCATGCCTCGTCATCTCCCTCCGGCTGTCGTTGCCCGCCGCCCGGGTACCCGGCCGATCCTGTTTCGGCACCCTTTCGCGGGAAACCCCGGGAGGCGAACTCCCACTGCCGTGCAGGGAAGGAAGGGCGTCCGACATGCGATTCCACGACCGCCGGCAGGCCGGAGAGCAGCTCGCCCTCCGTCTGATGGAGTGGGCCGCCGACGGTGACCTGCGGGACGCCGTCGGCCTGGCCCTGCCCCGCGGCGGAGTCCCCGTGGCGGCCGAGGTGGCCCGGGCCCTGAAGGTGCCGCTCGACGTCCTGGTCGCGCGCAAGATCCCGGTGCCCGGCATCCGCGAGACGGGGATCGGCGCGAATCGTCGGCGAGGACCCTCCGGCGTACGACCGGCGCGCGCTGGAGATGCTCGGCCTCAGCGAGGACCGGCTCGGCTCGGACGTGGCCGGGAACGCACCGAACTCCACCGCCGGCAGCAGGTCTACCGCGGCGGCCGGCCCGCCCCCCGGGTCACCGGCCGCACCGTCGTCCTCGTCGACGACGGCCTCGCCATCGGTGGCACCGCCCGCGCGGCCCTGCGCCACCTCCGCCGGCAGGACCCAGCCCGGCTGATCCTCGCCGTGCCGGTGTGCGCGCCCGCCACCGCCGAGCCGCTGCGCGAGGAGGCCGACGACCTGATGTGCCTCCACCAGCCGCAGGGCTTCCACGCCGTGAGCGAGTGGTACGAGGACTTCGCCCAGGTAGGCGACGAAGAGGTACGGCAGACCCTGCGCGAGCCGAGCCCCGCCGCCTGACGGCGGTCAGACCCTCGCGCCGTGCTCGCGCACCGCGATCCGCGCCAGCTTCGTCAGCATCATCCCGTTGCGCACGGAGACGACGTAGTCCACCGGGAGCCCGTGCATCCGGGTGCCGGGGCCTCGCAGCGGATGCCAGTCGAGGATGAACAGCGTGTGCTCGCCCCACGGGATCAGCCGCATGGCGATACGGGCCGCGCCGAACGGCTCAGCCTTCGCCTCGAGCTCCAGCCGCCGCTCCGGCTCGCAGATCCGGACCACACACGTGTCGTCGAGGCTCAGCGGACCGAGGCCGACCCGCACCCTCAGCCGAGCGCCCACGTCCGGCCAGCGCGGGTCCGCGGTGAGGACCTGCTGGGTGCCGGTCACCCACTCCCCGTACCGCCGGCCGTCGGACAGCAGCGCCCAGACCTCGGACGGCGAGCTCAGGATCAGACGACGGTTGCGGGCCACGCGCATCACGCTCCTCGTCCGGCACGGCCAGGCCGCCCGTGGCCCGGCCTGTCGGCTCCCACCTTCCCGCCGCCCGCCCCGCCCGCACACCCGGACGGGTCCATCCGGGGCAGCGCGCGGGACGGCCCGGCGGCACGCTCCGCATCCGGGCCGCCCGGACGAGCCG
>NZ_JAOCQE010000514.1 GCF_025290915.1 Streptomyces sp. 15-116A
GGGGGTGGCCGGCCGGCGCCGCCCACGGCTCGGACCGCCGGATCGGCCGGAACGGCGACCGGTCGAAGTCGATCTTCGGGTTCGGGTTCTCCAGGTGGATGCTCGGGACCAGGGTGCGGTGCCGCAGCTGGAGCAGCACCTTGGTGAGGCCGGCGATGCCCGCCGCGGCCTCCAGGTGACCGATGTTGGCCTTCACCGAACCGATGACACGGTGGCCGGAGTCGGTCGTCGCGGGGCCGGGCGTCGCGGGGCCGAAGGCGCGGACGAGTCCGGCCACCTCGACCGGGTCGCCCAGAGCGGTGCCGGTGCCGTGGGCCTCCAGGTAGCCGACCGTCGCCGGGTCGATGCCCGAGCGGCGCAGGGCGTCGACGACGACGTTCGCCTGGGCGTGCGGGTTCGGCACGGTGTAGCCGCTGGTCTTGCCCCCGGCGTTGACCGCGCTGCCCTTGATCACCGCCCAGATGTCGTCGCCGTCGGCCACGGCGGCGGCCAGTGGTTTGAGCAGCACGGCGCCCACGCCCTCCCCGGGCACGTAGCCGTCGGCCCGCTCGTCGAACACCTTGCAGGCGCCGTCGGCCGACAGCATGTTCAGCGCGGACAGGGACACGTGGTGCGAGGGGTGCAGCACCAGGTTGACCCCGCCCGCGACGGCCATCCGGCACTCGCCACGGCGCAGGCTCTCGCAGGCGAGGTGCACCGCGGTCAGCGACGAGGAGCAGGCGGAGTCGACGGCGAAGCTGGGCCCCTGGAAGTCGAAGAAGTACGACACCCGGTTGGCCACCGACCAGTACGCGGAGTGGGCGCCGGACAGCCGCCCCCGCGGCCACTGGGTGGCGCCGAGTTCCCCGTACGTGCCGTACATCAGGCCGACGAAGACCCCGGTGGCGGGTTCGTGGGTGTGTTCGCCCAGGTATCCGGCCTCCTCCAGCAGGTTCCAGCTGGTCTCCAGGAAGAGCCGCTCCTGGGGGTCGATGTCGTCGGCGTCGCGCGGCAGGATGCCGAAGAAGCCCGCGTCGAAGCGGTCGACGTCCTGAAGGAATCCGCCCCAGCGGCTGGGCGTGCGGTGCGCAGTCCCCCGTCGGGGGTCGTAGTACGGCCGCCAGTCCCAGCGGTCGGGCGGGATCTCGGTGACGCTGTTCTCGCCGCGCAGCAGGTTGCGCCAGTAGGCGTCGAGGTCGGGCGCACCGGGGTAGCGTCCGCTGACGCCGATCACCGCGATGTCGCCCCCCGGCGAGGACCCGGTCGGGGCAGGGGCCTCGCCGCGGGCGACGACCGCCGACGACGCCTCAGACGGGGACGGTGACGTGGTGGCCCTTGGGCTGGTCTCGGGTCCGGCGGGCACGGGAGTCCCGGTTGCGGCGGATTCCGCTAGGGCCGCGGCGAGCGGTGCCGCGTACTCCGTGCGCAGACACTCCGCCAGTCGTTCGATGGTGGGCTGCTCGAACAGCAGCGTGGCGGGCAGCGGGCCCAGGTCCTCCTCGAAGCGCCGGATGATGGTAAGGCTGATCAGGGAGTCGATGCCGAAGTTCTCGAAGGTGACCCGGTCGCCGAGGTCGTCCGGACGGTGTTTGAGGACCTCGGCGAAGACCCGCTTGACATAGCGGCGAACCGAGTCGCCCGACGGCGACGGCAGTGCGCCGGAGCCGGATACCGGGGTGAGTACCGGTGCCGGCGTCGGCACGGCGGCGGGCGGGCGGGGAGCGGTCGCGCCGAGCCGGGCGAGTCCGGCGGCGTCCGCCGCGACGATCAGGACCTGCGGCAGGCGCGCGG
>NZ_JAOCQE010000515.1 GCF_025290915.1 Streptomyces sp. 15-116A
TCCGCCCACGCCGGCTCCGCCCACGCCGGCTCCGCCCACGCCGGCTCCGCCCACGCCGGCTCCGTCCCGGCCGGATCTTCCGGAGCGGCCCGCGTCCGTGCCCGAGCCGGACGCCGCGAGGCCCGTGCCGGAGGACGAGATCGCGGTCGTGGGCATGGCCGGCATCCTTCCGGGCTCGCCGGACCTGGAGACGTTCTGGGCCCACCTGGCCGCCGGCGACGACCTGGTCACCTCGGTCCCCGAGGACCGCTCCGACCTGCTCGCCGACCCGCGCACCCGCGACGTACGGGCCGGATTCCTGGACGGCATCGCCGCCTTCGACGCCGGCCTGTTCGGCATCTCGCCCCGCGAGGCCGCGCTCATGGACCCGCAGCAGCGCCTGTTCCTCCAGGTCGTGTGGCGGGCCCTCGAGGACGCCGGCCGGCGTCCCGAGGACCTCGCGGGTACCAGCACGGGGGTGTTCGTCGGCGTGGCGACCTCCGACTACGACGAGCTGCTCACCGCGCACGGCGTGCCGACCGAGGCGCACATGGCCACCGGCGTCGCCCATGCCGTCGTCGCCAACCGGGTCTCCCATCTGCTGGACCTGCGCGGCCCCAGCGAGGCCGTGGACACCGCCTGCTCCAGCGCGCTGGTCGCACTGCACCGGGCGGTGCGCGCGCTGCGGGCGGGCGAGTGCGAGGCGGCCCTGGTCGGCGGAGTGAACGTGACGCTCAGCCCCGCGGTCTTCGTCGCCTTCGCCCAGGCGGGCATGCTGAGCGCCGAGGGACGGTGCCGGACGTTCGACGCGGGCGCCGACGGCTACGTACGCGGTGAAGGGGCCGGGGCGCTGCTGCTGAAGCCGCTGAGCCGGGCCCTGGCCGACGGCGACCACGTCTACGCAGTCGTCAGGGGCAGCGCCGTGAACCACACGGGGCGTTCGGCCTCCTTGACGGCACCCAGTCCGCGGGCGCAGGCCGAGGTCGTGGTCCGCGCCCACCGTGAGGCGGACGTCGAACCGGACACGATCGGCTACATCGAGGCCCACGGCACCGGGACCCGGCTCGGCGACCCCGTGGAGATCGAGGGACTGAAGCAGGCCTTCGGCACCCTGTACGCCGAGCGCGGGCTCGCGATGCCCACGGAGGCGGTCACCGGAATCGGCTCGGTCAAGACGGCCGTCGGCCACCTGGAGGCCGCGGCGGGCATCGCGGGCGTCCTGACGGTCCTGCTCGCCATGGAGCACGGCGAGCTGCCCGCCCTGCTGCACCTGAAGGACCCCAACCCCTATCTGCGGCTGGAGGGTTCGCCGTTCCGGCTGGTCACCGAGCACAGCGAGTGGCCGGTGACCCGGGCGCGGGACGGCCGTCCCGTGCGGCGGGCGGGCGTGAGCTCCTTCGGGTTCGGCGGCACCAACGCGCACGTTGTGCTGGAGCAGCGGGTGGCGCGGCCGGAGCCACCGCGTCCGGATGTCGAGGCGCCCGGCGAGCGAACGCTGTACCCCCTGTCCGCGCCGTCCGGGCCCGCACTGCGGACCTACGCGGGGCGGCTCGCCGACGCGCTGGAGGACCGACCCGGCCTCGACCTTCGTGACGTGGCGCTGACCCTGCGCGACGCACGCGCCGAACTCCGGGAACGCCTGGCGGTGGTGGCGGCCGGCCGCACCGAGCTGATCGCCGCCCTGCGGACCGCCGCGGAGGGCGGGACCGGCACCGGGATCCACCGGGGTACCGCCACGCGTCGGCCACCGGCGGA
>NZ_JAOCQE010000516.1 GCF_025290915.1 Streptomyces sp. 15-116A
GGGCGGTGGGGTGGTGGGGTCGCGGAGAGGAGGACTCGGCCCAGGGATGTCGCGTGGGCCGGAAGGCGCGTGCCCACCGTGATGTTCACGCTCATCACCCGGGGCGTGGACGCCCTCGCCGTGTACTGGATCTCCTCGCCCGGTTCCACCAGGATCGCCAGCGACGCCGACTCCTGGGTGCGGTGCGCCAGCGCGGTGAGGTGGGGCTGGGCGATGCGCGGGAGCGTGGTGCGGGACAGAGGCGGGAAGCCCAGGCCCAGGACTCGGGGGGTCAGTCGGTAGCGGTCCGCCGTGGCCTCCACCAGGCCCTCGTGTTCGTAGGTGATCAAGGCTCGGCGGGCCGTGGCTCTCGCCAGGCCCGTCGCCCTCGCCACCTCCGACTGAGTCAGCTCCGGCCTTCCCTCGTCGAACGCCGTCAGTACGGTCAGCCCGCGGGCCAGGGATTCCACGAAGTCCCGGCCCAGTTCCTGTTTGGACGCCGTCGTCCAGGTCGCCAGGTTCGAGGGGGGCGCCACGGGGGAAGGGCCCGGGGCCGTGCGCAGGGTGTGCTCCATGGCGGACACCGCCGCGCGCAGGCGGGGGAGGAGCGAGGCGCGCAGGTCGTCCGCCGTGTGGCGGCTCGTGTGACTCACCACGCTCGCCACGCACGCCGTCCGGCCTGTCGCGGGATCCCGTACGGGGACCGAGACCGCCACCAGGCCCGGTTCGATCAACTGGTCGTCCAGGGACCAGCCGTTCCGCGCCGCGTCCTCCGTACGGCGCTCGAAGTCCTCGTCGGGGGTGGCGTGTTCGCGGGGCGGGACCGCCGGGAAGGTGCGGTCCGCCGGGTCCGTTGACCTCCGCTCGCGCCACGCCGTCCAGTCCTGCCGCGTCCATTCCGCCGCGAACAGCGGGCCCGGGGCCGTGCGTTCGGCCGGGAGCAGGTCGCCGATGCGGAAGCTCAGCGACATCGCGCGGCGGCGGGTCGCCTGGTGGATGAAGCGGATGCCGTCACGGTCGGCGACCGCCAGCGACACCGACTCGTCCAACTCGTCGGCCAGCGCGTCCGCGTGGCCGGACAGCAGCGCCGGCAGGCGCAGGGCGGCCAGGTAGGCGTTGCCCAGCTCCATCAGGCGGGGGGCGAGTGTCACGTCCCGGCCGTCCACGCGGACGTAGCCCATGCGGGCGAGGGTGGATGTGATCCGGTCGACCGTGGAGCGGGCGAGACCCGTGGCCCGTTCCAGCGCGCTCAGGCTCAGCGTGCCGTCGGGTGCGTCCGTCAGGCGGCGCAGTACGGCGATCCCGCGCAGCAGCGGCGTGACCGCCTCGGGCGGCGGACCGTTCCGCGGGCCCGCACCGAGCCGTCCGGCGGCGCCGGGCTCCTGCCAGAGGTCACCGGGCTCCTGCCGGAGGTCACCGGGCTCCTGCCGGAGGTCACCGGGCTCCTCTCGGAGGTCACCGGGCTCCTCCCGGGGGGCGTCCTGCGTGGTCATGGCGGGCATCGGTTCTCCGGTACGGCGATCGCGTCCGGTACGGCGATCGCGGCAGGCCTACGGTAGTCCGCGCGGGGCGGGCCGCCGGCGTCCGTACGCCGGTGCGTGCGGTATGCGATGCGCCGCGTGCGTCGAGCGTGTCGGCGCGGGGGTGCGCCGGTGCGTCGGGTACGCCCGTACGTCGCGTATGGCCAATCCTCGGGTACGCCGTAAAGCCCGTCCCCACCCCTCAATCCCGCCCCTCCA
>NZ_JAOCQE010000517.1 GCF_025290915.1 Streptomyces sp. 15-116A
CCGGCGTACTGGTTGTACGTGGTCGGCGCCCGGTGCGGCGAGTGGGGGCACCTCCCACGCCCTTAAGGCAGTGGGGGAGCGTGCATGGCGTCGCCAGGCAGGCGGGAATTTGACGACAGGGCCTAGGCGCCGAGGCTCTCCCCGGCACCGATGCGCACGCCGCGCGCCCAGTCCGCCGCCCGCATCGGCTTCTTGCCCTGCGCCTGCACCCAGAGCAGCTCCACGGCGTGCGAACCGGTGCCGACGTGGACGTCGTTCTTGCCGGCTGCGATCTCCCCGGGGGCGAGTTCCGTACGGTCGGGCACCGGCCGGACCTGGATCAGCTTGAGCCGCTCACCGCGGAAGGTGGTCCAGGCGCCGGGAGCGGGCGTGCAGCCACGTACGACCCGGTCGACGCGCAGCGCCGGGGCGTTCCAGTCGACGTGGGCGTCCTCCACGTTGACCTTGGGGGCGAGGCTGATGCCGTCGGCGGGCTGCGGTACGGCCTTCAGGGTGCCGTCCTCGATGCCGTCCATGGTGGCGGCGAGCAGCCCGGCGCCGGCGAAGGCGAGCCGGGTGAGCAGGTCGCCGCTGGTGTCGGTGGGCCGGATCTCCTCGGTGACGGTGCCGTAGACGGGGCCGGAGTCGAGGCCCTCCTCGATGAGGAAGGTGGAGGCGCCGGTGATCTCGTCGCCCGCCATGATGGCGTGCTGCACGGGCGCGGCGCCGCGCCAGGCGGGCAGCAGCGAGAAGTGCAGGTTGACCCAGCCGCGGGCGGGGATGTCGAGCGCAGCCCTCGGCAGGAGAGCCCCGTAAGCCACCACGGGACAGCAGTCGGGCCCGATCTGCTTCAGCCGCTCCTGGAACTCCGGATCCCGCGGCGTGACCGGCTTCAGCACCTCGATCCCGGCCTCCTCCGCCCGCTCGGCGACGGGAGAGGCGACCAGCCTGCGCCCCCGCCCCGCCGGCGCGTCGGGCCGCGTGACCACAGCGGCCACCTCATGCCGCCCGGAGGCAAGCAGAGCATCCAGTGCGGGAACGGCAACCTCAGGGGTACCGGCGAAGACAAGCCTCATGGGGTACGCAGGGCCTCTCGGGCGGGATCGACGGGCAACGCACAAGTGTATGGGGCGAGACGGAACGCGCAGGAGAGCGCCTGAGCCGGAGTGAGCGGAAAGTCGCCGACGGCGGGGAGCCCCCACGGGAAACGCCCACCTCTCGACCGACTGGAAACGGGCGGCGCGCGGGCGGGGAAACACCCGGCGGCCGGCGCAAGAAACAGCGCCCGAATATGCCGCCACGCCCCCACCCCGTGACCCGCGGAGCGAATCCGCGTTGGTCAAGAAAGAGTTGACCACACCGGGCCCCCAAAGGCCCACCCCGTTTCCGCCGGTTCGAGAGGCTTGTTCATGGCCGACCACGCAACCCACGACGCCCAGGCTCGGGCCAGCCTGCACTTGCTGGTGCGGGACATCGAGCGGGTCCGCCGGCAGGTGGACGCACTGCGCACCCTCACCGCCCAGCTCGGCAACGTCTACCGCCCGCGCCGCTCCGGCCCCTCCACGGGCTTCGTCGTCTACGGACGCGCCCCCGCCCCGACCGTCCGTCTCGCCCAGGAGCTCCGGGACAGCGTCGAGACCCTGGTCACCGCGGCCGTGGACTTCGACCGCTCGCTCGGCTTCTCGTGGGACGCGGTGGGCTCCGCACTCGGCGTCACCAAGCAGGCCGTGCACCGCC
>NZ_JAOCQE010000518.1 GCF_025290915.1 Streptomyces sp. 15-116A
GACCGCGGCGCGGGTGGCCGGGCGGCGCAGCGTCCGCGTCGTGGACGGGCACGGCTGGCTGCTCGGTGACGAGGGGAGCGGGTTCTGGCTGGGGCGCGAGGCCCTGCGGGCGGTGGTGCGGGCCATCGACGGGCGCGGTCCGCGGGGGCGGCTCGTGGAGCGCGTACTGGAACAAGTGGCTCCCGGGCACCGCCTGGACGATTCCTCGCCGTCCGAGCTGATCCGCCTCAGGGACACCGTCGCGGACTGGACGTACTCCAGGCCGCCGGCCGCCCTGGGCGCCTTGTGCCCCCTGGTCGTGGGCACGGCCGGCGAGGATCCGGCGGCCCGCTCGCTCCTCGACCGGGCGGCCGACGAACTCGCGGAAAAAGTGGCTGTGTTGCGGCCCGAGGCCGGGGAACGCCTCGTCACCACCGGCGGCCTGCTCGCGCCCGGAGGGCCGCTGACGGACCGCCTGGCCGCGCGCCTGGCGCCGACGGGCCTGCGGATCACCGCCGTTCGGGACGGAGGGCCGGGGGCGGTGGCGCTGGCCGGGCTCTTGACGCGCTGACAGGACTGGTTCATTGTTTCAAGCAATCGGGACTTGATGAATCAACCAGCCGAAGAGAGTGTGACCGCATGACCGACCCGCAGATCAGCGCCGACGTCTTCGCCGACCGGGCGCGCGCCTCGCTGGACTCGGCGATCGACGCGAACAAGGCGGCCGTGGCGGCGGCGGCCCGGCTGTTCGCGGACTGTGTGGCGGCGGACGGGGTGATCCACGCCTTCGGGACCGGCCACTCGCAGGCCACCGCCCTGGAGATCTGCGGGCGCGCGGGCGGTCTGATCCCGACCAACCGCATCAGCCTCAGCGACCTTGTCCTGCGGGGCGGCGAGGATCGTACGGTCCTCGACGACCCCCTGCTCGAACGCAGGCCGGGGCTGGCCGCCCGCCTCTACGAGCTGAGCACCCCGCGCCCCCAGGACCTCTTCGTGATCATCTCGAACTCCGGGGTGAACAACTCCATCGTCGACATGGCGCAGTTGGTGACCGGCAAGGGGCACCGGCTGGTGGCGCTCACCTCCCTGGAGCACACCCGCTCGGTGCCCGCGCTGCACCCCGGCGGGCACCGGCTCGCCGACCTCGCCGACGTGGTGCTCGACAACGGTGCGCCCGCCGGGGACGCGCTGCTGCCGCTGCCGGGCGGCGGCAGTCTGTGCGGGGTGTCCACCATCGTCTCCGCGACGCTGGTGCAGATGGTGGTGGCGGAGAGCGTCGCCCTGCTGATGTCCGAAGGGCACCACGTTCCCGTCTACATCTCCGCGAACCTGCCGGGCGGCTTCGAACGCAACGCGACCCTGGAGGCGCGCTACGAGGGGCGCCTGCACCGGGGCGGTTTCTAGAGGCGGTTTCTAGAGGCGGTTTCTAGAGGGCGTCGTCCTCCTTGCGCAGGTCGGTGACCCGTTCCAGCAGGATCGGCTCCCAGGCGCGGTGCAGTCGCGTCCGCAGCAGGGGCAGCGGGGCGGTGGTGCGGCCGGTGAGGGCCTCGGTAAGGTGCAGGACGCTGTCGCAGCGGGCCAGCCACAGACCGCGCAGGCAGGGGCGGGCGCCGTACCCGGCGAGCGTGGCGGCGCGTACGGCGGCGGGGGAACCCACCGCGAGGGCGAGGCCCGCGATGTCCTCGGCCGGGTCCCCGAGCACCGCCGCGCCCCAGCCGAGGACGCCGCG
>NZ_JAOCQE010000519.1 GCF_025290915.1 Streptomyces sp. 15-116A
TCCGCCGGTGTGCGGCAGGACGCTGGTCGCGCCGTTCGGGTCGTAGGAGCCGGCGCCGTGCGGCAGCACCTGCGTGGGGTCGGCGGCGCCGGGCGTGCCGGGCACGGGCGCGGGAGCCGGGTCGGGCATGAGGAGCGCGCCGACGTTCTCGGCGGCGGAGATCTGCGCGGAGTTGGCGTGCACGCCGATGCCCTCGGCGACGACGCGCAGGCCGCGCGCGAGGTTCTCGGCGCTGGGGCGGTCGTCGGGGTTCTTGCGCAGGCAGCGCTCGATGACCGTCCACAGCGGGTCGGGGACGGTGGAGGGGCGGCGCGGTTCGGCGCTCAGGTGCTGGTGGAGGACCTCGAGCGCGGAGCCGCCGGAGAACGGCGGGCGGCCGGTGACCAGCTCGTACAGCAGGATGCCGGCGCCGTAGATGTCGACGGCGGAGGTCTGCGGGCGTCCCTCGGCGGACTCGGGCGCGACGTACGCGGGTGTGCCGACGAACTCGTGGGTGCGGGTGAGGCCGGGCGAGTCGGCGAGGCGGGCGATGCCGAAGTCGGTGAGCATCGGGTGCATCTCGCCGCCCTGCTGCTTGAGCAGGACGTTGGCCGGCTTCAGGTCGCGGTGGACGACGCCGTCGGCGTGGCTGGCGGCGAGCGCGTCGGCGATCTGGGCGGTGAGCAGGGAGGCGGCCACCGGGGTGAAGGGGCCGTTCTCACGCAGGTAGCGGTGCAGGTCGGGGCCGTCGATGAGGTCCATGACGAGGGCGAGGAGATCGCCCTCGACGACCAGGTCGCGGACCCGGACGATGTTGGGGTGGGTCAGCCGGAGCAGCACGGAGCGCTCCCGGAGGAAGCGCATCACGACGTCGGCGTCGTTCGCGAGCTCCTCCTTGAGGACCTTGATCGCGACGGTCTCGCCGGGCTGTCCGGGCACGGCCGCCTCGGCGCCCGCGGTCTCCCGCTGGCGCGCACGCCAGACGGTCCCCGTGGCGCCGCGACCGAGCGGCTCCTCGAGGAGGTACTTGCTGCCGACTGGCCGCACGTCACGCGCTCCCTGCTGCTTGCCTTGCCTGTTTGCCGTTCCGACCCACTGTAGTGCCGTGGTGCGCGAGACCGGGCTGTCGTCTTTCTGTGGGTCTTACGTACACGCTCCCGCACGTGTTCGAAGGAAAGACGCTCGGCTCGGTCTCGTGGTTGCCGAAAACGGACGTGACCGATCTCAAGCGATCGCTCGCACCGTCGTTGCCAGGCACTTTTGCGGGCAGAGCCGACCAATCAAGATCACTTGTGGTGGAGCGGCGGGCGCGTTGTCGGTGGCAGGTGCGAGGATGCGTGCAGTACTGGCCGACGTGCTCGTGCGGGGTGGGGGGACCTTCCGCGCCCGCGCAGAAGGGACCGCTGACGGCGATGCAGATCCGGCTGACCGTCGTAGACCCGCTGGGTCTGGCCTCCCCCGCGCGGGACCGCGCCGCGAGCTGCGACGTGCTGGTCACGGCCCCCGCGGGTACGGCGCTGGCCGCGGTCGCCTCCGCCCTGGCCTCCGCGGTCTCCGGCGGCGAGGGGTCCTCCGGCACTCCGGTGCTGTACGCGGGTGAGCAGCGGCTGGACGCGCAGCGCTGCACGCTGGGCGAGCCGCCGCTGCTCGACGGGGCGGTGCTGGCCGTGGGCGCGCCGGGGGTGCCCGAGCCGCATCCCGAGCTGGAC
>NZ_JAOCQE010000052.1 GCF_025290915.1 Streptomyces sp. 15-116A
CTCCCCGTGTCGAGTGCGCCGGGCCGGCGGCGGCGCCAGGCGGACGCCAGGGTGCGCAGGCGCAGCCGTGAGCCCGGGGCGGCGCTCTCGGTCGGTTCCATTCCCGTCCCTCTCACAGCCGGCGGTGCCCACGCCACGCGGCTCCCGCCTCGACCACCCTCAGCGGCTCCGCGGTGGAAAGCCCTTCCCCGAAGCCCCTCGCTAACACGGGGATGCCCCGACCGCGGCTGGGCACGGCAGGTGCACATCTCAACAGTAGGCCGCAGAAGGCTTCTCCGGGCACCGGTCGCCGACGGTTGCCCGAATGCGCCCCGGCCACCCGTATGCATCTGGTATGCGCCGATCGGGTGGCCTTCAACCGCTACTCCTCGGCCGAAAGTGCGACGTCGGCGGCCGCCTGGGGCCCTTGTTCCAGAAGGACGTTGAAACCGTCCTCGTTCAGAACCGGCACCTTCAACTGCATCGCTTTGTCATACTTCGACCCGGGATTGTCGCCCACCACGACGAAGGATGTCTTCTTCGACACAGACCCGGTCACTTTCGCGCCCCGAGTCTGCAGGGACTCCTTCGCGCCATCCCGCGTGAAGTGCTCCAGCGTCCCGGTCACCACGACAGTGAGCCCTTCCAGCGGACGGGGCCCCTCGTCCTCGCCGGAGCTCTCCTCCTGCGTACGGACGCCGGCCGCCTTCCACTTGCGGATGATCTCCCGGTGCCAGTCCTCGGCGAACCACTGCTTGAGGGAGGCCGCGATGGTCGGACCGACCCCCTCCGTGCCCGCCAACTCCTCCTCGCTCGCCTGCTCGATGCGGTCGATGGAGCGGAACTCCCGGGCCAGCGCCTCCGCCGCGACCGGCCCGACATGCCGGATGGACAGGCTGGTCAGAATGCGGGCCAGCGGACGCTCCTTGGCCGCGGCGATGTTCTCCAGCATGGCGAGCGCGTTCTTCTTCGGCTTGCCCTCCTGGTTGGCGAAGACGGTGACGACCTTCTCCTCGCCCGTCTTCGGGTCCCGCTTCGGCAGACCGCTGTCCTGGTCGAGGACGTACGCCTTGATGGGCAGCAGCTGCTCGACGGTGAGGTCGAACAGATCGCCCTCGTCCTTCAGCGGCGGGTCCGCCGGCTCCAGCGGCTTGGTGAGCGCCGCCGCGGCGACATAGCCGAAGTGCTCGATGTCCAGCGCCTTGCGGCCGGCGAGATAGAACAGCCGCTCCCGCAACTGGGCGGGGCACGTACGGGCGTTGGGGCAGCGCAGATCGACGTCGCCCTCCTTCATCGGCCTGAGCGGCGTCCCGCACTCCGGGCACTCGGCCGGCATCACGAACTCCCGCTCGCTGCCGTCCCGCAGATCGGCGACGGGCCCGAGAATCTCCGGGATGACGTCACCGGCCTTGCGCAGCACCACGGTGTCGCCGATCAGCACGCCCTTGGCCTTGACCACGTCCTGGTTGTGCAGCGTGGCGAACTCGACCTCGGATCCGGCCACCGTGACCGGCTCGACCTGCGCGTACGGCGTGACCCTGCCCGTACGGCCCACGCCGACGCGGATGTTGACCAGCTTGGTGTTGACCTCCTCCGGCGCGTACTTGTACGCGATGGCCCAGCGCGGGGCACGCGCGGTGGAGCCGAGGCGGCCCTGGAGGCGGATCTCGTCGAGCTTGACGACGACGCCGTCGATCTCGTGCTCCACGGAGTGGCGGTTCTCGCCGTAGTGCGCGATGAACTCCCGTACGCCGTCGAGGTCGTCGACCACCCTGTTGTGCCGGGAGGTGGGCAGGCCCCACTCCTTGAGGAGGTCGTACGCCTCGGACAGGCGGGTCAGTCCGTCGAAGCCCTCCAGGGCGCCGATGCCGTGGACGACCATGTGCAGCGGGCGGGTGGCGGTGACGCGCGGGTCCTTCTGGCGCAGCGAACCGGCCGCGGCGTTACGGGGATTGGCGAAAGGCTTCTCCTCGGCGGCCACGAGGCGGGCGTTGAGCTCCTGGAACTTCTCCATCGGGAAGTAGACCTCGCCCCGGATCTCCACCAGGTCGGGCACCTTGTCGCCCTTGAGGCGGTCCGGGATCTCCGCGATGGTGCGGACGTTGGGTGTGATGTCCTCGCCGGTGCGGCCGTCGCCGCGGGTCGCCGCGCGGGTGAGCCGGCCGCGCTCGTAGGTGAGGTTGACGGCGAGGCCGTCGACCTTGAGCTCGCACAGGAAGTGGTAGTCCTGGTCGCCCAGTTCGCGGTGGATGCGCTCGGCCCAGGCGGCGAGGTCGTCGTCGTTGAAGGTGTTGTCGAGCGACAGCATGCGCGAGCGGTGCTGGACGGAGGTGAACTCCGTCTCGTAGGACCCGGCGACCTTCTGGGTCGGCGAGTCCGGGGTGCGCAGCTCCGGGTACCGCTCCTCCAGCGCCTCCAGGTCACGCAGCAGCCGGTCGAACTCGGCGTCGCTGATGACGGGGGCGTCCTTCACGTAGTACCGGAAGCGGTGCTCCTCGATCTGCTCAGCGAGCTGTGCGTGCTTCTCCCGTGCCTCCGCGGGCACGCTCGTCGTCTCCGCCTGCTGGTCGCCGGCCACCGTCTGTCCTCCCGTTACTCAGGGTTGTCCGCGAGGGATCTCGCCGCCCGGACGCAATGGGCGTACGCCGCGCGCGCGTACTCGGGGGAAGCCCCCGCGAGTCCGCACGCCGGGGTGACCGTGACCGCCTCCGGGAGAAGCCCCGGTCGCAGCCCCAGCCTGCGCCACAGCGTCCTGACACCCATGACGCTACCGGCAGGGTCTGACAATCGGCCGTCCGTGCCCGGGACGACACCGGCGAACAGCCGGGTGCCGCCCTCCACCGCCTCGCCGATCGCCTCGTCGTCACGCTCGGTGAGGAGGGAGAAGTCGAAGGAGATCGCCGCCACGCCCGCCCGGCGCAGCAGGGCGAACGGGACGTCCGGTGCGCACGAGTGGACCACGACGGGGCCGCCGTCGTGAACCCCGACGACGTCGCGGAGCACGGACTCGACGATCTGCCGGTCCACGGCTCGGTGGGTGCGGTAGCCGCTGGCGGTCCTCACCTGGCCGCGCAGCACGGCGGTGAGCGAGGGTTCGTCGAGCTGGAGGACGAGCCGGGCGCCGGGGACGCGGCGCTGTACCTCGGCGAGGTGCAGGCGCAGGCCCTCGGTGAGGGAGGCGGCGAGGTCGCGGCAGGCGCCGGGGTCGGAGAGCGCGGCCTCGCCGTTCTTCAGCTCCAGGTTCGCGGCGAGCGTCCAGGGGCCCACCGCCTGCACCTTCAGCGGGCCCTCGTAGCCCTGTGTGTACTCCTCCAGCGCGTCGAGGTCCTCGCCGAGCCAGGAGCGGGCCCGCTTGGTGTCCCGGCCGGGCCGGTCGCCGAGGCGCCAGCCGCTGGGCTCCACGTGCGCGTACAGCTCGACGAGCATGCCCGCGGTGCGGCCGATCATGTCCGCGCCGGGGCCGCGGGCGGGGAGCTCGGGGAGGTGCGGGAAGTCCTCGAAGCTGCCGGTGGCGGTCTTGGCGGCCTCGCGGGCGTCGCCGCCCGGGAGGGAGCCGATGCCGGTGGCGGGGGCGAAGCTGAACTGGGTGTTTTCGCTCACGTGTGAAGCGTACGCAGTGGGCGGCAGGGGGTTTCGCCCCCGCCGCCCCTTCCCGTTCCCGACCCCGGGGGCTGCCGCCCCCGGGCCCCCGCTTCGGCCCTGGACGGGCCTCGTCCTCAAACGCCGGACGGGCTGATCATGTGGACCCGGGACTACCTCCCAGGCCGCACCGTCAGGTCGTTGACCTCCGCGTCCCTGGGCAGGTCCAGCGCCATGAGGATCGTCGTGGCCACCGATTCCGGGTCGATCCACCGCGCCGGGTCGTACTCCTTGCCCTCCTGCTGGTGGACCTTGGCCTGCATGGGGCTGGCGGTCCGGCCGGGGTAGACGGACGTCACGCGGACGCCATTGCCGTGCTCCTCGTGCCGCAGCGAGTCGGCGAGGGCCTTCAGGCCGTGCTTGGAGGCGGCGTAGGCGGACCAGTCCGCGTGGGCGTTGAGACCGGCGCCGGAGTTGACGAAGATCACGTGGCCGCGGCTCGCGCGGAGCTGCGGCAGGAAGTGGCGGGTCAGCTCGGCGGGGGCGATCAGGTTGACGTTGAGCTGGTGCCGCCAGGTCTTCGGGGTGAGCTCGGCGACCGGGCCGAGATCCACGACACCGGCGATGTGCAGCAGGGAGTCCACCCGGTCCGGGAGCGACTGGTGGGAGAAGGCCCAGCTGAGCTTGTCGGGGTCGGCGAGGTCGCCGACGAGCGTCCGGGCGCCGGGGAACTCGGCGGCGAGCTCCTTTGCGCGGCCCGCGTCGCGCGCGTGCAGCACGAGCTGGTCCCCGCGCGCGTGCAGTCGGCGGGCGACGGCCGCGCCGATGCCGGAGCCCGCTCCGGTGATCACATGTGTAGCCATGCCCGCCATGCTCGCATCACGCGCCGCTCACTCGACGCCCAGCTCATCTCACGCCCCCGCTCATTCCACGCCCCGGCTCTCCTCCAGGTAGGCCAGCGCGCCCACCGGCTCCTCGGCGAAGAACACCAGGTCGGTGAGCGGCCGGGGCAGGAAGCCCTCGTCCTCCATGCGGCGGAACTGCTCCTTGAGGCCGTCGTAGAAACCGGCGGTGTTGAGCAGGACCACCGGCTTGTCGGTGTGGCCGTGCTTCTTCAGCTCCAGGATCTCGGTGGCCTCGTCGAGGGTGCCGGTGCCGCCGACCATGATGACCACGGCGTCGGCCTTCTCCAGCAGCAGCCTCTTCCGCTCGGCGAGGTCCTTGGCGACCACCATCTCGTCGACGCCCGAACGCGCCTTGGCGGACAGGAACTCCACGGAGACGCCCACGAGCCGGCCGCCCGCCTCCTGCACCCCGTCGGCCACGACCTTCATCAGCCCGACGTCCGAGCCGCCCCACACCAGCGTGTGCCCGCCCTTGCCGAGCAGGCGCGCGAACTCCCGCGCGGGGCGTGTGTAGCGGTCGTCGAGGTCGGCGGCGGAGAGGAAGACGCAGATGTTCATGGCCCCACGGTACGGGCGCGCTCCGACGCCACCGGCACCACGGTCAGGCGCAGCTTCGACTGGCGGTGCGGCAGCTCCTCCCAGTCGTCCATGAACCGTGCCGTGAGCCCGTGCCGGGCGGCCAGGTCCACCAGCGTCTGCGTCCGGTAGTAGAAGTCCTCGCGCAGCACATGGTGCTCCTCGCCCTCCGTGCGGTCGAAGGTGAAGTCGAAGAACCCGCCGGGCGCGAGGATCCGGCCCACGTGCGCGAAGCACTCCTCGATGACGTGCCGCGGCGAGTGCGAGAAGACGCTGTGCGCGTGCACGACGTCGAAGTGACCGTCGGGCAGGAACGCGAAGGTCAGATCGTTCGCCAGGGTCAGGTACGGCATCTTGGCCTGCAGTCCCTCGCGTACCAGGGTGTCCTGGGCGGCGATCAGGATGTGCGGGGAGATGTCGATGCCGTAGTAGTGGCCGGGCTCCAGGTGGTCGATGAACAGGCGTCCCGCGCGCAGGTTGCCGCAGCCGATCTCCAGCATCCGGTGGTGCGGCTGGAGCCCGTGCTCGATCAGGTAGTCGAACTGCATGCGCCCGATGCGGGCCCAGCTCTCGCGTGAGGGGTTGTGCCCGACCGCGGCCTCGGCGCTGCGGGCGGCGTCGGAGGCCATCACGGCCCGGTAGTAGGCGATGTGGTCGCGGTGCTTCAGCCGCAGCCAGGTGTCGCGCAGGGTCCGGCGGGCATGGGCGGGCACGCGTCCGGGGTGGCGCAGCGCGTACCGCACCTGGTGGGCGAGGCTGCTGCGGTTCCTGCGGGTGTCCTCGGCCGGCATGGACCCTCCTGAGGGAAGAACTCCGCTTCAGCGTGCGCTGTAGCCGGGGAGTCTGCTACCCCGAGGAGGGCACGAAAGTGACCGCAGGGCATCGCATTACCGTCGAGCGGAGCAACCGGCACGTGCGCGTGCGGCACGGCGAGCAGGTACTGGCCGAGAGCGACCGAGCGCTGCTCCTGAGGGAGACGGGCTGTCCGGACCGGTACTACATCCCCCCGGAGGACGTACGCCTCGATCTGCTGACGCCGTCGGAGACGCACACGTACTGCCCCTTCAAGGGCACCGCCTCCTACTGGTCGCTGCCCGGCTCGGCGGACCTCGTGTGGGCGTACCCGGACCCCAAGCCGGACGTGGCCGAGATCAAGGACCACCTCTGCTTCTACGAGACCGAGGTCGGCTGACCGCTCAAGAGGTGGGCTGACCGCGTGGACGCGCGGCCCGCCTCACCGACGAACGCGGCGCGGTGCGGCAGTCTGCACAGGCATGGACAAGAACATCCTTTCGCGCGACGGCACCTCCCTCGCCTATGAGAGTGCGGGGCGGGGTGCCACCGTGGTCCTCGTCAGCGGGGCGATGTCGACGGGGGCGACGGTGGCTCCGCTGGCCGCACGGCTCTCGGAGCGGTTCCAGGTGGTGGTGTACGACCGGCGGGGCCGGGGCCACAGCGGCGACACCGCGCCGTACGCGGTGGAGCGCGAGGTCGAGGACCTGGCGGCGTTGATCGAGGCGGTGGGCGGCGAGGCGTCGCTGTACGGCACCTCCTCGGGCGGCGCGCTGGCGCTGCGCGCGGCGGCGAGCGGGCTGCCGGTGCGGCATGTCGCCGTCTACGAGACGCCGTACGCGATGTCCGAGGACGCGCTCAGGGAGCGCGCGGAGTACACCGAGCGGCTCACCGAGGCGCTGGCCGAGGGGCGGCGCGGGGACGCGGTGGAGCTGTTCCTGCGGCTGACGGGGCTCGGCGAGGCGGTGATCCAGAACGCCCGGCAGTCGCCCCTGTGGGCCGGGATGGAGTCGATGGCGCCGAGCCTCGCCTACGACGACGCCGTGATGGGCGACGGGAGCGTGCCGCGCGAGCTGCTGTCGGCGATCCCGGTCCCGGTGCTGTCGATCGCCGGCGACGCGAGCCCCGCGTGGATGCGGGACGCGGCACAGGCGATCGCGGAGTCGGTCCCCCGGGGCACGTACCGCACCCTGGAGGGCCAGACCCACATGGTGGAGCCGGACGTGCTGGCCCCGGTACTGGCGGAGTTCTTCGCGCGGTGAGGTGAGCCGCCGAAGGAACGGAAGGCTCAGGCCACGCCGGCCGTCGCCCGCACCGTCGACGCGATCGTCGCCGAGCCCACCACGCGCGTGCCGTCGTACAGCACGATCGCCTGGCCGGGGGCGACGCCGCGGACCGGCTCGGTGAAGCGCACCCGCAGCTCGCCGTCGACCAGCTCCGCGGTCACCTCGGTCTCGCCGCCGTGGGCGCGCAGCTGGGCGGTGTAGGTGCCGGGGCCGGTCGGGGCGGCGCCGCACCAGCGGGGCTTGATCGCGGTGAGGGCGCTGACGTCGAGGGAGGCGGCGGGGCCGACGGTGACGGTGTTGGTCACCGGGGAGATGTCGAGGACGTAGCGCGGCTTGCCGTCGGGGGCCGGGGTGCCGATACGCAGGCCCTTGCGCTGGCCGATGGTGAAGCCGTACGCGCCCTCGTGGGTGCCGATCTTGGTGCCGGTCTCGTCGACGATGTCGCCCTCGGCGCGGCCCAGGCGGTTCGCCAGGAAGCCCTGGGTGTCGCCGTCGGCGATGAAGCAGATGTCGTGCGAGTCGGGCTTCTTGGCGACCGCGAGTCCGCGGCGCTCGGCCTCCGCGCGGATCTCCTCCTTGGTGGTGACGGTGTCGCCGAGGGGGAACATCGCGTGGGCGAGCTGCTTGTCGTCGAGCACGCCGAGGACGTAACTCTGGTCCTTGGCCATGTCGGAGGCGCGGTGCAGCTCGCGCGTGCCGTCCTCGCGCACGATCACCTTGGCGTAGTGGCCGGTGCAGACCGCGTCGAAGCCGAGGGCGAGGGCCTTGTCCAGCAGCGCGGCGAACTTGATCTTCTCGTTGCAGCGCAGGCACGGGTTGGGGGTGCGGCCGGCCTCGTACTCGGCGACGAAGTCCTCGACGACGTCCTCGCGGAAGCGGTCGGCGAGGTCCCACACGTAGAACGGGATGCCGATGACGTCGGCGGCGCGGCGGGCGTCGCGGGAGTCCTCGATGGTGCAACAGCCCCGTGCGCCGGTACGGAACGACTGCGGGTTCGCGGAGAGCGCGAGGTGGACGCCGGTCACGTCGTGTCCCGCCTCGGCGGCGCGGGCCGCGGCGACGGCGGAGTCGACCCCGCCGGACATGGCGGCCAGGACGCGGAGCGGGCGGGAGGGCTGCGGGGTGTCAGTCATAACCCTTCCAGGGTACGGGGGCGCGGGAACCAGGGCCGCCGAGTATCCGTTGAGGATCGCGTGGGGGCGAGAAGAGCATCCAAGGGATCCGCGGACGGGGACCGGCGCATCGGGCGGCGGGCCCTGATCGTGGGCGGCGTGGCAGCCGCCGCGGGCACGGCGGCGCTGGCCCGCGACGAGCTGGCGCGGCTGTGGTGGCGCGCGCCGGGCGTGGAGAAGCCCCGCACGCCGGGCGAGGTCGACTACACGGGCGCGCGCTGGCTCGCGGCCTCGGACGCGAACTGGCGCCGCGCCGACCGCCCCGACGACTACGGCATCGACATGGTCGTCGTCCATGTCACGCAGGGCAGTCTCGACAGCGCCGTGCGGGCCTTCCAGGACCCGGGCCACAAGGCGGCGACGCACTACATCGTCGGCCAGGACGGCAAGGTCACGCAGATGATCCGCGAACTGGACGTGGCGTACCACGCGGGCAACCGCGACTACAACGAGCGCAGCGTCGGCATCGAGCACGAGGGCTTCGTGGACCGCCCGCAGGACTTCACCGACGCGATGTACGAGGCGTCGGCCCGCCTCACGGCCCGGATATGCGCCCGCTACGACATCCCGGTCGACCGCGAGCACATCATCGGCCACGTAGAGGTCCCGGGCACGGACCACACGGACCCGGGCCCGCACTGGGACTGGGACCGCTATATGAAGCTGGTCCGGCGGGCGGGTACGGCGACGCGGGCCGCTACGTGAGGCGCGCCGCCATGTGAGGCCGCCGCTACGTGAGGCGCGCCGCTATGTGAGGCCCGCCGCCCGTGCCCGCTCCACCGCCGGGCCGATGGCCTTGGCGAGCGCGTCCACGTCGGACCGGGTCGAGGTGTGGCCCAGGGAGAAGCGCAGGGTGCCGCGGGCCAGGTCGGGGTCGGTGCCGGTGGCCAGGAGGACGTGGCTGGGCTGGGCGACGCCGGCGGTGCAGGCGGAGCCGGTGGAACACTCGATGCCCTGGGCGTCGAGCAGGAGGAGCAGGGAGTCGCCCTCGCAGCCGGGGAAGGTGAAGTGCGCGTTGGCGGGCAGGCGGCCCTCGGGGGACGGGTCGCCGCCGAGGATCGCGTCCGGGACGGCCTCGCGGACCGCGGTGACCAGATCGTCGCGCAGGGCGCCGATCTCGCGGGCGAACCACGCCTGCTGTTCGGCGGCCAGCCGCCCGGCGACCGCGAAGGAGGCGATCGCGGGCACGTCGAGGGTGCCGGAGCGGACGTGCCGCTCCTGACCGCCGCCGTGCAGCACGGGTACGGGGGTGTGCTCGCGGCCCAGGACGAGGGCGCCGATGCCGTACGGGCCGCCGATCTTGTGGCCGGAGACGGTCATCGCGGCGAGGCCGGAGGAGGCGAAGTCGACCGGCACCTGGCCGAAGGCCTGGACCGCGTCGGAGTGCAGGGGGACACCGAACTCGGCGGCGGCCTCGGCGAGTTCGCGGACCGGCAGCAGTGTGCCGATCTCGTTGTTGGCCCACATCACGGTGGCCAGGGCCACGTCGTCGGGGTTGCGGGCGATGGCCTCGCGCAGGGCGTCCGGGTGGACGCGGCCGTGGGAGTCGACGGGCAGGTACTCGACGGTGGCGCCCTCGTGCTCGCCGAGCCAGTGCACGGCGTCGAGGACGGCGTGGTGCTCGACGGGGCTGGCGAGGACCCGGGTGCGGGCCGGGTCGGCGTCGCGCCGGGACCAGTACAGGCCCTTCACGGCGAGGTTGTCGGCCTCGGTGCCGCCGGAGGTGAAGACCACCTCGCTGGGGCGGGCGCCGAGCGCCTCGGCGAGCGTCTCGCGGGCCTCCTCGACGGTGCGGCGGGCCCGGCGGCCGGCGGCGTGGAGGGAGGAGGCGTTCCCGGTGACACCGAGCTGCGCGGCGAGTGCCTCGACCGCCTCGGGAAGCATCGGGGTGGTCGCGGCGTGGTCGAGGTAAGCCATGGTGAGCCCGATTCTACGGGCCTCGCCCACGGCCCTCAGGGCCCGGTCGGCCGGATGCGACAGCGGCTCAGATGCTCCAGGAGATCGTATTGTCCGCCTGCATGAAGGCCGCGAGGACCAGCAGGTCGGCGATGCCCAGGCCGAGGCCCAGGTAGGCGCGGGCCGGACGCCTGGTGCCGCGCCACAGGGCGACCGTGGCCAGGACGATCGCGATGGGCCCGAGGAAGACGTTGAGGACGAGCAGGCCCAGCAGGCCGAGGACGAAGGACGCGACGGCCATGCCGTCGGTGTCGCGGAATCCGGTGCGGCGGCTGGCCGGTGCGGTGAGCTGCATGGTGATCGGCTCCCTGGTTCGGGGCGGTCGGTCGTCGGAAGAGCGGGGTCAGTGCGCCTGGGTGCCGCGGCGGCGGCCGTGGCGCTCGCGCAGGGCGAAGATGCCGAGCCAGACGGCGATGACGACACCGGCGGCGACGGAGAAGGACAGCGGCGCGTGGGCCACCGTGCCCAGGACGACGCCCAGCAACAGCAGCGCGGCGACGATGAACAGCATGAGTCGGATCCCCCACCTTTTCGGTGAACGCTTGTAGTTACACTTGTTCACTGACTTCCCAGTCTAGCGTGCGCCATGTCTTTTCAATTCGGGAGAACAGTTGTTAACTGCATGACATGAGTCACACCCTCGGCATCCGGCAGGCCCAGAAGCAGAAGACCCGGCAGGCACTCCTCGACGCGGCGCTCGAGCTGCTGGAGGGGCAGAGCCTGAGCAGCCTGGGGCTGCGTGAGGTCACCCGGGCCGTGGGGGTCGCCCCGACCGCGTTCTACCGGCACTTCCGCTCCACGGCGGATCTGGGCGTGGCCCTGGTCGAGGAGGCACTGGGCAGCCTCCACCCGACGATCAGGACCATGGTGTCGACCACCGGCGACGGCGAGGAACGCATCGCGCGCGTCGTCGAGTTGATCGCCGGTCATGTGGCGCGGTACCCGGCGCACGTCCGGTTCATCGCCCGCGAGCGGCACGGCGGCGTCCAGCCGGTCCGGGAGGCGATAGCCGAGCAACTCGCCCGGTTCGCCGGGGAGGTGGCCGAGGCGCTGGCCGCGGACCCGGTGTCGGCGGGCTGGAGCGAGGACGATCTGCTGATGCTGGCCCAGCTGTATGTGGACCAGATGCTCATGACGGCCTGCTGGTTCCTGGAGGCGCAGGAAGCGGGACCCGAAGAGCGGGCTCGCATCGCCCAGTTGGCGATCCGTCAGCTCCGCCTGATCAGTGTCGGCAGGCAGCACTGGCTCGACGACTCCGCCGGGAACTGACCCGCGTCGTGACGACGGCCGCCCCGCGATCGGGACGGCCGTCGAGTGAACGAACCAATGGACAACCGGCGGGACTCAGCCCAGCCGCACCCGTGCCAGCTGCCGGGACTGGGCCACCAGCCGGTCGGCGCTGTCCCAGACCTCGGCGTCCTCCTCCAGGAAGCCGCCGGCCAGATTGCGCGTGGTGATCGACACGCGCAGCGGTCCCGGCGCCGGGCGGGAGCGGACGTGGACGGTCAGCTCGACCGTGGGCACCCAGCCCTTCAGCCCCAGCTCGAACGCCGTCGGGGGCAGCGCGTCCACCGCGAGCAGCAGCGAGAGCGGGTCGTGGTCCCGGCCGTCGGCGAGCCCGAACCAGCCACGCATCTCACCCTTGCCGGAGGGCTGCCCAAGAGCCCAGCCCAGGGTCGACGGGTCGAGCTTGAGCATCAGCCGGTCGGTGATGGCGGAGCTGCCGTCGACAGGGGCGGGCCCGTCCTCGGGGCCGAAGCACTGTTCCATGGGCGGGATCGCGGGCGGCTTCGCCGTCGTACGGACGTCGTCGGGCAGGGAGTCCAGATCGCCGTAGGAGGCGAGGACGCGGATGCGTTCGACCTCGTTGCCCTCCTCGTCGAACTGGAGGAGGGACGCCTGGCCGGTCGACAGGGTACGCCCGGTGCGCACGGTCTCGGTGCGCACGACGGCCGGGCCCGGCTGGGAGGCGGTCAGGTAGTGCGCGGAGATGGTGAAGGGGTCGGGGTGCGGCAGGGCGTCCGCGAGGGCGCGGCCCAGGACCGCCAGCAGATAGCCGCCGTTGACGGCGTTGATGATCGTCCAGCCGGCGGAGAGGTCGAGATCGTAGACGCCGGGCGCGCGGCGGGTGACCGCGGTGTCGCGGTCGAACTCGCTGTCGCCGATCGTGGCCCGGACGGCCGGGGCGGAGGCTGCTTCTGGCATGACTGAACAGTACAAGAACTAACTACTAAGCGGTAGCTTTTGGCTGTCGGCAGGCAGTCTCAAGCACCTGATCAGCCACCCCGCCCCCAGCTCCCGGCGATGAACCGAATACGCGTTCTTCCCCTCTATCCGGACATGAGCCTCACCGGTACCCCGTTCCTCTGCACCCTGGCCGTGCTGTCCGTCCTCGCGCTCGGCCTGCCGCTCGTGCTGTGGACACGGGTGCGCGGACCCCGGGCCGTGCGGGCGGTCACCCGGGTGCTCATGCTGCTGTTCGCCCAGCTCACCGCGGTCGCCCTGGTCTTCACCCTGGTCAACAACGCCAACCAGCTCTACGACGACTGGGGTGATCTGCTCGGCACCGCCGACCATGTGGAGCACGCCGCCGACCTCGGCGCCGACGGCACCGGCGGGGTGTCCCTGGAACGGCTCCCCCGGGTGCGCCAGGCGTTCAAGCCGGCGGGCGGGCCGGGCATGCGGGCGGCCGGCGGGGTCCGGGTCACCAAGCTCGAAGGGCGCGTCTCGGGCGTGCGCGGCGAGGTCTACGTCTGGCTGCCGCCGCAGTACGACGACCCCGCCTGGCGGGACCACCGCTTCCCGGTGGTGGAGCTGCTGCCGGGCTACCCCGGCTCGGCGAAGGCGTGGTTCGGCACGCTGGACGCGCACGAGCAGCTGCTGCCGCTGATGCGCAGCGGGCGTATCGCCCCCTTCATCCTGGTGGCGCCGCGCACCAACCTGCTGCCCGGCGCGGACACCGGCTGCGCCAACCTCCCCGGCAAGGTGAACGCGGACAGCTGGCTCAGCGTCGACGTACCGCGGATGGTCATGGACAACTTCCGCGCGCAGAGCGCCCCGCGGGGCTGGGCGGTCGCCGGCTACTCGGCCGGCGGTCACTGCGCCACCCGGCTCGCCGTCGCCCACCCCGACCGCTACCGGGCGGCCGTCAGCCTGTCCGGCTACAACGACCCCGCCGCCGAGCGCACCTCCCTCACCGGCCGCGACCCGGCCCTGCGCGCCGCCCACAACCCGCTGACGCTGCTGCGCGAGGCGGTCACCCCGCCGAAGATCTCGCTGTACCTGTCCGGGCAGCAGGACGACGGCTACGAGGACGCCCTGGCCCTCGGCCGGGCGGCGAAGGCGCCGACGAGCGTGCAGGTGGTGAAGCTGCCGAAGAGCGCCGGCGGGCACACCATGGCGCTGTGGAAGCCGCAGGTCGTCCCGGCGTTCCGCTGGCTGACCGAGGAACTGGCCGGCCACCGGACGGCCACCGACCGGACGGCCACCGACCGGACGGCCTCCCACCGGACGGACGTCACTCCTCCCGGACCGTCGAACGCCGGTGCCACGCGCGCGGCGCCCGCCAGTGGTAGCGCATCGCCAGCAGCCGCAGCACGAACGCGGTGATCACCGCGGCGCCACTCGTGAGCGGGGTCAGCGCGTCGTAGCGGATGCACAGGGCGACCAGCGCGGCGCCGACGATCGCGGGGACGGCGTACAGATCACGGTCCCAGCGCAGCAGTGAGGGCACCTCGTTGGCGAGCACGTCCCGCAGTACACCGCCGCCCACCGCGGTGGCCAGGCCCAGACAGGCGGAGGCGGTCAGCCCGAGCCCGTACTCGTACGCCTTGATCGTCCCGGCGACGCAGAACAGACCGAGCCCGGCCGCGTCGAAGACGTTCACGGCGGTCTGGATCCGCTCCACGTGCGGGTGCAGGAAGAACACCAGCGTGGCGGCGAGCATCGGGGTGACGAAGTACCCCAGATCCGTGAAGGCGGCGGGCGGCACGGCCCCGATGACCAGGTCACGGAAGAGCCCGCCGCCGAGCGCGGTGACCTCGGCGAGGACGGCGATGCCGAAGACGTCGAAGTTCTTGCGGACGGCCAGCAGGGCGCCGGAGATCGCGAAGACGAAGATGCCGATCAGGTCGAGCGTGTGCTGGACGGACGGGCTGAACAGTTGCTGGAGCACCCTTACATTCTCACCCAGCACGAAGCCCCCGCCTTGCAAAAGAAGGCGGGGGCTCGGGGGTGCTTACTTCTCCGCGGCCTTCTCGGGCGGCTCCTCGGGGCTCTCCGACACCTCCGCGGCCACCGCGGCCGACGTCTCCGCCGACTCCTCCAGGACCGCCTCGCCCACCAGCTCGCTCGCCTCCTTGGCGGCGCTCAGCAGCACGGTGTCCTGCGGGGCCTGGTCCTCGAAGTTCTCCGGGTGGTGGCAGGCGACCCGCTGGCCGGGCCTCAGCTCCAGCAGCGGCGGCTCGGTGGTCGTGCAGATCTGCGTGGCCTTCCAGCACCGCGTGTGGAAGCGGCAGCCGCTCGGCGGGGAGATCGGCGAGGGCACGTCGCCCTTGAGCAGGATGCGCTCGCTCTTGGCGGCCCGGCGCCTCGGGTCCGGGACGGGAACCGCCGACATCAGCGCCTTGGTGTACGGGTGCATCGGCGCCTCGTACAGCGAGGTGCGGTCGGCGAGCTCGACGATCTTGCCCAGGTACATCACCGCGATACGGTCCGAGACGTGCCGCACCACGGACAGGTCGTGGGCGATGATCACGTACGTGAGGCCGAGTTCCTCCTGGAGGTCGGCCATCAGGTTCACGACCTGTGCCTGGATCGACACGTCCAGCGCCGAGACCGGCTCGTCCGCGACCACCAGCTTGGGCTTCAGCGCGAGCGCCCGCGCGATGCCGATGCGCTGGCGCTGGCCGCCGGAGAACTCGTGCGGGTAGCGGTTGTAGTGCTCGGGGTTCAGCCCGACCAGCTCCAGCAGGCGCTGGACCTCCTTCTTCACCCCGCCCTCCGGCTCGACACCCTGGAGCCGGAAGGGCGCCGAGACGATCGAGCCGATGGTGTGCCGGGGGTTCAGGGAGCCGTACGGGTCCTGGAAGATCATCTGGATGTCCCGCCGCAGCGGACGCATCCCGGCCGTGTTCAGCCGCGTGATGTCCTTGCCCTCGAAGTGGATCGAGCCGCCCGTCGGGTCCTGGAGCCGGGTGATGACCCGGCCCATCGTCGACTTGCCGCAGCCGGACTCGCCGACCACGCCGAGGGTCTCGCCCTTGCGCACCTCGAAGTCGATGCCGTCGACGGCCTTGACCGCGCCGACCTGCCGCTGGAGGACGCCCTTGCGGATCGGGAAGTGCTTCTGCAGGCCCTCGACCTTGAGCAGCACCTCGCGCTCCGCGGCGGGAGCCGACGCCTGCGCCGGGACGGCCGCGTCTGATTTCTTCGTCTCACTCACAGCTTCGGCGCAATCTCTTCGGTCCAGATCCGCGTACGGTCCTCCGGCGAGAGGTGGCACGCGGTGAAATGCCCGCCGCCGACCGGCTCGAGCTCCGGGCGCACGGTACGGGTGACGTCGCCCTTGGGGATGTCCGCGTACGGGCAGCGGGGGTGGAAGGCGCAGCCCGAGGGGACATTGATGAGGCTCGGCGGCTGTCCCTTGACCGGGATGAGCCGGTCGGAGGTCTCCCGGTCGATGCGCGGCATCGAACCGAGCAGGCCCCAGGTGTAGGGGTGCTGCGGCCGCTCGAAGACGTCGTCGACGGACCCGCGCTCCACACACCGGCCGCCGTACATCACGAGGACGTCGTCGGCGATCTCGGCGACCACGCCGAGATCGTGCGTGATGAGGATGACCGCGGAGCCGAACTCCTTCTGCAGATCCCGGATGAGGTCGAGGATCTGCGCCTGGACGGTCACGTCGAGGGCGGTCGTCGGCTCGTCCGCGATGAGCAGCTCGGGGTTGTTCACCAGCGCCATCGCGATCATCGCGCGCTGGCGCATACCGCCGGAGAACTCGTGCGGGTAGTTGTCGACCCGCTTGCCGGGCTCGGGGATGCCGACCCGGTCGAGCATCTCGACGGCCCGCTTGCGCGCTACCTTCTTGCTGACGTCGTGGTGGACGCGGTACGCCTCCACGATCTGGTTGCCGATCGTGTAGTACGGGTGCATCGCGGACAGCGGGTCCTGGAAGATCATCGCCATCTCGCGCCCGCGCAGCCGGCGCACCTCGTCCGGGTCGGCGGAGATCAACTCCTTGCCGTCCAGCCAGATCTCACCGGACATCCGTACGTTCTTGCCGCGGGCGCCGAGGCGGTGCAGGCCCATGACGGCGAGTGAGGTCACCGACTTGCCGGAGCCGGACTCGCCCACGACGCAGAGGGTCTTGCCCTTCTCCAGCGAGAAGCTCAGCCCGTCGACGGACTTGACCAGGCCGTCGTCGGTCGGGAAGTGCACCCTGAGATCGCGGACTTCGAGGAAGGCGGTCGGCGCGTCGGGTGAGGCCTTCACGGGCTCCCCCACGGCGGCGGTACCGGTCTTGGAGAGTTCGGTCACGAGATCCTCACCCGCGGGTCGGCGGCGGCGTACAACAGGTCCACCAGGAAGTTTGCGAGGACGACGAAGAAGGCGGCAAGGAGCGTGACGCCGAGGATCGGGGGCAGGTCGTTGTCCCGGATGGACTGCACCGCGTACTCGCCGATGCCGTGCAGGGAGAACACCGTCTCGGTGATGACGGCGCCACCGAGCAGGAGGCCGAGGTCCATGCCGAAGACGGTGATGATCGGGGTCAGCGCGGCCCGCAGCCCGTGCTTCACCACGACCTTCCGCTCACGCAGGCCCTTGGCCCGGGCCGTGCGGATGAAGTCCTCGTTCATCGTCTCCAGCATGCCCGAGCGGGTGAGCCGCGCGTAGATGGCGGAGTACAGCAGGGCGAGCGAACACCACGCCGGGAAGAGGGTGTTGGCCCACTGCGAGGGATTCTCGGTGAAGGGGACGTACTCCCGGCCGAAGATGGGCCACTTGAAGGTGAAGAGGAACAGCGCGAGCTGACCCGTGAAGAACATGGGCAGCGAGACACCGGTGAGCGCGATGCCCATGAAGGTCCGGTCGGCGAACGACCGCGGCTTGAGCGCGGAGATCACACCGGCCGTGACACCGCCCAGCAGCCACATCACGGCGGCGCCGGCGGCGAGCGAGATCGTCACGGGCATACGGTCGGTGAGCTGCGGCCAGACCTCGACGTGCGTCTTGAAGGAGTAACCGAAGCAGGGCGCGTTGCACTGCGCCGTGGTGGGGCCGAGGTCGTAGGTGGCGCCGGTGACGATCCCCTTGATGAAGTCCCAGTACTGGACATACACGGGCTGGTCGAGACCGAGGTTCTGCTTGACCGCTTCGATGTCGGCCTTGGTGGGGCTCTTCCCGATGTACTGCTGGGCCAGCTGGTCGGCCGTCTGGCCGGCGAGCCGGGGCAGCAGGAAGAAGATCGCGAAGGTGACCGCGGTGACGACCAGCAGCAGGATCACTGCCGCGAGCGTCCGGCGGAGAATGTACGAGATCACGGGGACCGGCGCTGGTGCCCGCGGGCCGCGTGGCCCGCGGGCACCAATGCCTTCACCTGCCTTCCGGGGCTACTTCTTGGCCGTGCCGATGTTGAGGTAGTCGTACTGACCGCTGAAGGCCGCCGTCGACACCAGGTTGGTGAAGCCGGCCGGACGGTACAGCAGGACCTTGAAGTAGGTCAGCGGAACGAGGGCCGCCTCCTCCATCGCCTTCTTGTCGATCTGGGCGTAGAGGCTGTTGCGCTCGCTCTCGTCCTCGCTCGCGATCGCCTTCTCCAGCATGGAGTCGACGTCCGCGTTGTCGAGCTGCGACAGGTTCGTGTTACCGGACTCGCCGATCGCGTCACTGTGCAGGATCTGCTGCAGGAAGCCGTAGCCGGACGGCCAGTCGGCACCCCACTGCATCATGTGCAGACCGATGTTCTGCTTCTTGTTGAACTGCGGGACACCCGCGGCGTCGGTGAAGTACTTGCCCGACGGGAACTGCTTCAAGGTGGCGTTGATGCCGACCTTCTTCAGCGAGTCGATGATCGCGGTGGCCGCGTCGATCTCCGCCGGACGGTCGCTGCGCGCCGAGATGTTGGTGCTGATCGACGTCTTGCCGCAGGCCTTCAGCTGCTCCTTGGCCTTGGCGACGTCACCCTTGTTGCCCGGCGTGGCGTACAGGTCGTTCTTCTGGTAGCCCGGGATGTCCGGCGGCAGGACGGTGGAGGCGACGTCACCGCGGATCGGGCCGCCGAGCGCGGTCTGCACGGAGACCTTGTCCACCGCGTACTGCACGGCCTTGCGGCACTCGACCTTGTCGAACGGCGCGAGCTTGGTGTTGATCGCCAGGTAGACCAGGCGGCCACCGTAGGTGTTGTCGGTGTTCGCCTTCTGGTCCGCGGAGTTGACGACCTTCGCCTGGGTCGCGGCCTGGACACCCGTACCGCCGAGGTCGATGGCCTTGCCGGCCATGACGTCCTGGTCGATGGTCTCGGCGTTGACCTTCAGCTTGACGACGATCTTGTCCGGGTACTGCTTGCGCAGCGGGTCGGTCTTGGCGTCCCAGTTCTCGTTGCGGACGAGGACGACCTGCTTGCCCTCCTGGTAGCTCTCGAACTTGTAGGAGCCCGAGGACACGATGTTCTTGACGTAGTCGACGCCCGTGTCCTTCGCCTTCGGCACCGGAGCCGTCTGCGGGGTGGCGACCAGGTAGTCGAACTCCTGGAAGGCGCGGTTGAGCTTGAAGACGATCGTGGTGTCGTCCGGCGTCTGGATGGACGCGATGCCCTTGTCGCTCTTGTCCTTGTACGGGCCCTTGTACTTGTCGCCGCCCTCGAGGAACTGCTGGAAGTAGCTCGGGCCGAGGGAGAGCACGTCACGCGCGAAGTTGGAGCGCTCGACGGCGTACTTCACGTCCTTGGACGTGATGGGCGTGCCGTCCTCGTACTTGAGGCCCTCACGCAGCTTGTACGTCCAGGTCTTGCCGCCGTCGCTGGGCTCACCCGGCGCGGCCGCGAGGTCCGGGACCAGCTCGTTGCCGGCCTCGCCCGGACCGGGCTTGAAGGTCATGAGCGGGCGGGCGTACAGCCGGCTGAGGTTGTACATGTACGCGTAGTACGTGTTGCCCGGGTCGAAGGAGTCCGGCACGTCCGAGTACTCGTACGTGACCGTGCCCCCCTTCGCGGTGGAGGCGTTGACGACACCCTTGGTGGCCGCGTTGGCGCCGGCCGACTTCTTGCCGTCGCCATTGTCGTTGTCGTCGGCCTTGCTGCAAGCCGAAAGCATCAGGCTCACAGAGCCGATGGCCGCGATGGCGGCCAGCGCTGACCTTCGCATGATGGTCTGCTTCCCCTCCATAGTTGGAAACTTGATGGGCTCTCGGCGCGGCCGCATGTCAGCGGCTGCGCGGGTCGAGAGCGTCACGGAGTCCGTCGCCGAGCAGGTTGAACGCCAGGACGGTGACGAAGATGGCGAGGCCCGGAACGATCATGAACTGCGGGTCGACCTCGTAGAAGTCGACCGCCTGGTTGAGCATGCCGCCCCACGAAGCCTGCGGAGGCTGGATGCCGACACCGAGGAAGCTCAGGCTGGCCTCGAAGAGAATGTTCGTCGGGATGAGCAGCGTCGAGTAGACGATGATCGGGCCGACCAGGTTCGGGAGCAGTTCCCGGAACAGGATGTACGGCCCCTTGGCGCCCATGCCCCGGGAGGCATCGACGAACTCGCGTTCCCTGAGCGCCAGGGTCTGGCCGCGGACGATGCGGCCCAGATAAGGCCAGTTGAAGAAGCCGATGATGAAGATCAGCACACTGATGTGCAGCGGCAGGCCCTCCAGGCCGAAGGCACCGCCCTGCAGGGTGGCCGAGATGGCGATCGCGAACAGCAGCAGCGGGAACGCCAGGAAGGTGTCCATCAGCCTGCTGATGACCGTGTCGACCCGGCCGCCGTAGTAGCCGGCCACGACGCCGAGGACGGCGCCGATCGTGTTGGACAGAAGCGTGGCACCGAAGGCGACGACCAGCGAGACCCAGGAGCCCTCCAGGATGCGGGTGGCGATGTCCCGGCCGAACTTCGGCTCCACACCGAGCGGGTGCTCCCAGCTCATGCCGCCGAAGTCGCCCTTGGGCAGCGAGGTGTTGGGGTCGATCAGATCCTGATTGAGGGCATTGGGGTCCAGACCGAACAGCGCCTGGAGCGGGCGGGAGAGGATCGCGAGCAGGACCAGCAGGATCACGATGATCCCGCCGGCGACAGCCACCTTGTCCTTCTTGAAGCGGGACCAGGCGATCTGTCCCAGGGAACGCCCCTCGATCTGGCTCTTCTCGACCCCGGAGAGCACGGCCTCGGGCTGTGCTCCGGAGTCCGCCCCCGTTGTCTCGATCGGTGCGGTCACAGTGAGATTGACCCCTCTCGGCCGGCGGTTGCCGACCCCCTGGCTGCCGCTGTAGCGGTTGCTTTCACTCGCACACAGGACCGACCGGCCCGTGCCTTGCCGGGAGTCTTCAACGCATCCACTCCGGCTTGCCAGACTTGACGATGAATGGATGCGCAACCGTGATGCTGTCTGGGGGGTTCCGTTATACGGACAGCGGGTAACGACGGCCGGACGGGGGCGAGTTGGACATGTGCCCCACGGGAGCACTTAGCGCTCGCTTCTACGCGCGAAGAACCCGCCGGCCGCGTCCGGACGAGCCGGGGGGACCGCTCAGTGGCGGCCGTGCGCCGGCGGGTATCCGTAGCCTCCCGCGGGGGCCTGCGCGGGGGCCGGGGACGGGGCGTGGGCCTCGCGGTCGTAGAAGGGGCGGGCGTTGACGCGGAGCCACATCGCGACCGGGTCGTGTTCGTCGGACATCGCGACGGTCGACACGGGCAGGCCGTCCGGGACGGCGGGCAGGGACTGCTGCATCATCGCGCGCACCGCGTCCACCGCGGGCGGGGACGTGTCGTACACGTCGAGGCCGATGGCCAGGTACGGCGCGCCCAGCGCGGGCTGCACCCAGGCGCGGCGCAGGGAGCGCACCGGCGGGGTGCGGTGGGCGTTCTGCGCGAGCAGGGCGTAGAACTGGGGGATCTCGATGGACGGTTCGGACAGGCGGAGCGGGCCCGCGGGCTGGCGGTCGAGGCCGGTGGCGATGCGGCGCAGGTCCAGCCAGGGGATGCCGACGCCGCCGCCCGGGGCGTGCGGGTTCAGCCAGAGGCCGTAGCGGTCGGGGTAGAGGGCGCGGGCGACGTCCAGGCCGTCGACGACCTCGTACGAGCGGTTCCAGCCGCTGGCGGAGAGTTCCTGGGCGGAGGTGACGCAGGGGGCGTAGCCGTGGCCGTCGACCTCCATGTTTCCGTACTGGGCGTCCGGGGAGCCGGCCTGGCCGTGCCACAGCAGCATCCAGATCTGGCCGGTGGAGGGGGCGGCGAGGGCGCGCAGCAGGGCCTCGTAGGCGTCGTAACGCCCCGGCGTCACCTGGCGCAGCATGTGCTCGACCTGGCCGGTCGCGGCGGTGCCGCTCGCGCTCACTGTTACCGCCCCTCTGTTTTCAACGCCGTGAGTGGACCTAGCTTAAGGGTCGCCTAAGAGCTCGGGGTGTGCAGTGCTTGTGCGGGTGCGGGTGCGTTGTGGTTGATCGCGCAGTTCCCCGCGCCCCTAGGTCGTTCATCCACCCTGTGTGTAAAAGGGCCGCACTGTTGCTCGCATCCACGTGGCCACCGGGTCCTGGGTCACGTCCATGAGGATGAGGTTGACCGGCCACTTCGGGGCAGTCGTGGCCAGAGCCCGCCCCAGGGCCTCCAACGGGAGGGCCCGCATGTCGCCCTCCCACTGGGAGAGCTCCACCCCTACGAACATCACCGGGTCCGCCGTCTCGATCGCCGCCAGGCAGCGGCGGGCCGTGGTCACGACGCCGATCGTGTCGAACTCCGCCGACGCGGCCGAGAGGAAGTCCACCGGGTCGTCCTGCCAGTCGGGTTCGAAGAGGCGGACGCGGGCGCCGGAGGCCGGGCCGTCCAGGGGGGTGCGGCCGGCGCGGCACAGTTCTGCCACGGCCGGTGGGGGGAGGGGGATGCCGACGACTCCGCCGGGGTTGATCGCGATGCCCGCCTGCGGGGGCAGGCCGCGGGCGAACTCGACGGCGGGGGCGATGGTGTACGCCATGTGGGCGCCGGCGACCTGGCGGAACTGTTCCTCGGAGCTGAAGACGGGGACGTAGGCCTGGCCGTCGAGTTCCATGGTGGGCAGGTCGAGGGGGCCGCTGTGCGGGCCGCCGCCGTTCGGCAGGGGGATCCAGAGGAAGCTGCGGCCCAGCACCTCGATGATCCGGCCGCCGGCGGAGGGCACGCCGAGGGAGGCGGAGAGCACCTCCTCCAGCTCGTTGCCGGGCCATCCGCCGTGCGGATGGGGGTGTGCCTGCGCCGGGAAGTCCGCGGAGAAACCCGCCGGGATGTCCATCTGCCTACCGCCTGCCTGGAACCACTGCTGTGGCTCAGAAGGCTAACGCGACGGGCGGACCGGGCCCGCTCAGCCCGTGAAGCCGATGCGGCGCAGGGCGTCCGCCGCGGCGCGGTCGAGGAGGACCGCCGAGCCGCAGCCCGAGGGCAGGTGGCCCTTCTCCACGGCGTGCAGCAGGCGGCGGCTCGCCGTGCGGTGGCGGCGGAAGGCGTAGCGGGAGACGCCGCGGCCGCGCTCGCGCTGGCCCTCCAGGGCGGTGTCCGGGGTGACGTCGAGCAGGATCAGGTGCAGGGTGCCGCCGCGGCGGCGGGCCTCGCGGGCGAGCCAGCGGCGGACCCAGGCCTGCGTACCGCAGTCGTGCACGACGACCGGCTCGCCGGAGCGCAGGGCGCGGCGCAGGCCGGTGTAGTGGGAGAGGCGGACCAGGGGCCGGTACAGCGCGTAGGGCAGGAGGCGCGGCATACGGCCGGCCCAGCGGTCGCGGGTGTCCTGGGAGTCGATGCGCGTCCCGCGCACCGTGCGCCGCATCAGGGTGGACTTGCCGCTGCCGGGCAGCCCGGTGACCGCGACGAGGTCGCGCGGGCCGAAGAGCAGCGCGCGGGGGCTGCGTCCGGCCCGCTCGCGCAGATCGCGGACGACGGGGGCGGGCAGCGGGGCGCACGCCTCCTGGGCCGGCGCGGCGGGCTGTCCGGGCAGCCCGAGGCCGGAGGTCGTGGCGTACGCCGTGATCCTGTTCACCGTGTTGGTCCTCCCCTGAGGCCGGGTGCGGAAACCCTCCCCGCCGAGTGTAAAGAGAAGGTAATGCCGGATGTCTCTCGTTTCCGTCCGTTTTCCTCGACAGGGCTGTCACAGCCCGCTGTGATCGGCTGTGCACCCTGTGCGTCCTCTGTGAAGGGTCCCCCTGCCGTGCGCCGGGGATGCGTGCAATGATGTGCGCGCCAACTGCATACCGGCCGTTTGAATCCGCGCGGGAGAGTCCCCGGCACCGTTGCCGCCGGGGCGCCGAAGGAGCAAGTCCCTCCCTTGAATCTCTCAGGCCCCGTTACCGCGCGGGCGAGGCACATCTGAAAAGCGGGCCGCCGCCGCAGTGCTCCGGTGGCCCCACCCAAGGTGCAAGTCCTGATCGCCGTATCAGCGGTGGTCATGGCGAACCTCTCAGGTTCCGATGACAGATGGGGAGGAATTGCCCTCGCCTGTCATGTGCGAAGCCCTTGGAGACGACCGATGAGCAGTACCGAACTCCGCCGTACCGCGCTCGATGCGCTGCATCGTTCGCTCGGCGCGACGATGACCGACTTCGCCGGCTGGGACATGCCCCTGCGCTACGGCTCCGAACGCGACGAGCACAACGCCGTGCGCACCAAGGCCGGCCTGTTCGACCTCTCGCACATGGGCGAGATCACCGTCACCGGCCCGGGGGCCGCCGCCCTGCTCGACTACGCCCTGGTCGGCAACATCGGGGGCGTGAAGCCGGGCCGCGCCCGCTACACCATGATCTGCCGCGAGGACGGCGGCATCCTGGACGACCTGATCGTCTACCGGCTCGGTGAGACCGAGTACATGGTCGTCGCCAACGCCTCCAACGCCCAGGTGGTGCTGGACGCGCTGACCGAGCGCGCGGCCGGTTTCGACGCCGAGGTGCGCGACGACCGGGACGCCTACGCACTGCTCGCCGTGCAGGGCCCCGAGTCCCCCGGGATCCTCGCGTCCCTCACGGACGCCGACCTGGACGGCCTGAAGTACTACGCCGGTCTGCCCGGCACGGTCGCCGGGGTGCCCGCGCTGATCGCCCGCACCGGCTACACCGGCGAGGACGGCTTCGAGCTGTTCGTGAAGCCGGAGCACGCCGTGGAACTGTGGCAGGCGCTGACCAAGGCCGGCGAGGGCGTCGGCCTGGTCCCCTGCGGGCTGTCCTGCCGTGACACGCTGCGCCTGGAGGCGGGTATGCCGCTGTACGGGCACGAGCTGACCACCTCCCTGACGCCCTTCGACGCCGGGCTCGGCCGGGTGGTGAAGTTCGAGAAGGAGGGCGACTTCGTGGGCCGCGCCGCGCTCACCGAGGCCGCCGAGCGGGCCGCCTCCGAGCCGCCCCGCGTGCTGGTCGGCCTGATCGCCCAGGGCCGCCGGGTGCCCCGCGCCGGGTACGCCGTCGTCTCCGGCGGCGAGGTGATCGGCGAGGTCACCTCCGGCGCCCCGTCGCCGACGCTGGGCAAGCCGATCGCCATGGCGTACGTCGACCCCGCACACGCCGCTCCCGGCACCGAGGGCGTCGGCGTGGACATCCGCGGCAGCCACGAGCCGTACGAGGTCGTTGCGCTGCCGTTCTACAAGCGCCAGAAGTGACACCTTCGTAGGCTCGGGTATCCGCGCGTGCGGTGCCCTTCCGTGCGTTCCGCCGTGCGCTTCCCTGCGTCCTGCCTGCTCACGCACGCTTCACACAGCTCCCTCCGTCACCAGCCATCACCCCCGTACAGGAGAATTCAGGCCATGAGCAACCCCCAGCAGCTGCGTTACAGCAAGGAGCACGAGTGGCTGTCGGCCGCCGAGGACGGCGTCTCGACGGTCGGCATCACCGAGCACGCGGCGAACGCGCTCGGCGACGTCGTGTTCGTCCAGCTCCCCGAGGTCGGGGACACCGTGACCGCGGGCGAGACCTGCGGTGAGCTGGAGTCGACCAAGTCGGTCAGCGACCTGTACTCCCCCGTCTCCGGTGAGATCACCGAGGTCAACGAGGACGTGGTGAACGACCCGTCGCTGGTGAACTCGGCCCCCTTCGAGGGCGGCTGGCTGTTCAAGGTGCGCGTCACCGACGAGCCGGCCGACCTGCTCTCGGCCGCCGAATACGACGCCCACATCGCCGGCTGAGGAGTCGTATCCGCATGTCCGTTCTGAACACGCCCCTGCACGAGCTCGACCCGGCCGTGGCCGCCGCGGTCGACGCCGAGCTGCACCGCCAGCAGTCCACCCTCGAGATGATCGCCTCGGAGAACTTCGCCCCGGTCGCGGTCATGGAGGCCCAGGGCTCGGTCCTCACCAACAAGTACGCCGAGGGCTACCCCGGCCGCCGCTACTACGGCGGCTGCGAGCACGTCGACGTGGTCGAGCAGATCGCCATCGACCGCGTGAAGGAGCTCTTCGGCGCCGAGCACGCCAACGTCCAGCCGCACTCCGGTGCCCAGGCGAACGCCGCCGCGATGTTCGCGCTGCTCAAGCCCGGCGACACGATCATGGGTCTGAACCTCGCGCACGGCGGGCACCTGACCCACGGCATGAAGATCAACTTCTCCGGCAAGCTGTACAACGTGGTCGCCTACCACGTCGGCGACGACGGCCAGGTCGACATGGCCGAGGTCGAGCGCCTCGCCAAGGAGAGCAAGCCGAAGCTGATCGTCGCCGGCTGGTCGGCGTACCCCCGTCAGCTGGACTTCGCCACGTTCCGCCGGATCGCGGACGAGGTCGGCGCGTACCTCATGGTCGACATGGCGCACTTCGCCGGTCTGGTCGCGGCGGGCCTGCACCCCAACCCGGTGCCGCACGCGCACGTGGTCACCACCACCACGCACAAGACCCTCGGCGGCCCGCGCGGCGGTGTGATCCTCTCCACGGCCGAACTCGCCAAGAAGATCAACTCAGCCGTCTTCCCCGGTCAGCAGGGTGGCCCGCTGGAGCACGTGATCGCCGCCAAGGCGGTCGCCTTCAAGGTCGCCGCGAGCGAGGACTTCAAGGAGCGCCAGCGTCGTACGCTGGAGGGCGCCCGCATCCTCGCCGAGCGCCTGGTGAAGGACGACGCGAAGGCGGCGGGCGTGTCCGTCCTGACCGGCGGCACGGACGTCCACCTGGTCCTGGTCGACCTGCGCGACTCCGAGCTGGACGGTCAGCAGGCCGAGGACCGCCTCCACGAGGTCGGCATCACGGTCAACCGCAACGCCGTCCCCAACGACCCGCGTCCGCCGATGGTGACCTCGGGCTTGCGCATCGGTACGCCGGCCCTGGCGACCCGCGGCTTCACCGCCGAGGACTTCGCCGAGGTCGCGGACGTGATCGCCGAGGCGCTCAAGCCGTCCTACGACGCCCAGGCGCTGAAGGCCCGGGTCACGGCGCTGGCGGAGAAGCACCCGCTGTACCCGGGGCTCAACAAGTAGACACCGCCCGGGGTGCCGTGCCCGCCACAAGCAGGTACGGCACCCCACCCCCCCTCCGCATCACCCCCGCTTTCGAGGAGTCCCCCGTGGCCATCTCCGTCTTCGACCTGTTCTCGGTCGGCATCGGCCCGTCCAGTTCGCACACGGTCGGCCCGATGCGCGCGGCCCGCATGTTCGCCCGGCGGCTGCGCAACGAGGAGCTGCTGGGCTCCGTCGCCTCCGTCCGCGCGGAGCTGTACGGCTCGCTGGGCGCCACCGGTCACGGACACGGCACCCCGAAGGCCGTCCTGCTGGGCCTGGAGGGCGACTCGCCGCGCACGGTGGACGTGGAGACGGCCGACGAGCGGGTGGAGGCGATCAGGAGCGGTGGGCGGCTGAAGCTGCTCGGCGAGCACGAGATCGCCTTCTCCTTCGACGACGACATGGTGCTGCACCGCCGCAAGGCGCTGCCGTACCACGCGAACGGCATGACGCTGTGGGCGTACGACGCCTCGGGCGCCGAGCTGCTGTCGAAGACGTACTACTCGGTGGGCGGCGGGTTCGTCGTCGACGAGGACGCGGTGGGCGCGGACCGGATCAAGCTCGACGACACGGTGCTGAAGTACCCCTTCCGCACCGGTGACGAGTTGCTGCGCCTGACCAAGGAGACCGGTCTGTCGATCTCCGCGCTGATGCTGGAGAACGAGCGGGCCTGGCGCACCGAGGAGGAGATCCGCGCCGGTCTGCTGGAGATCTGGCGGGTCATGCGGGAGTGCGTGCAGCGCGGGATGACCCGGGAGGGCATCCTGCCGGGCGGCCTGCGCGTGAAGCGCCGGGCGGCGAACACCGCGCGCAAGCTGCGCTCCGAGGGCGATCCGCAGGCGCTCGCCATGGAGTGGATCACGCTGTACGCCATGGCCGTGAACGAGGAGAACGCGGCCGGCGGGCGGGTCGTGACCGCCCCGACCAACGGGGCCGCGGGCATCATCCCGGCGGTCCTGCACTACTACATCAACTTCGTGCCGGGCGCCGACGAGGACGGCGTGGTCCGCTTCCTGCTGGCCGCCGGCGCGATCGGCATGCTCTTCAAGGAGAACGCCTCCATCTCCGGCGCCGAGGTCGGCTGCCAGGGCGAGGTCGGCTCGGCCTGCTCGATGGCGGCGGGCGCGCTCGCCGAGGTGCTGGGCGGCAGCCCGGAGCAGGTGGAGAACGCGGCCGAGATCGGCATGGAGCACAACCTCGGCCTGACCTGCGACCCCGTGGGCGGCCTGGTGCAGATCCCGTGCATCGAGCGCAACGGCATGGCCGCGGTCAAGGCGGTCACCGCCGCCCGGATGGCGATGCGCGGCGACGGCTCGCACAAGGTGTCCCTGGACAAGGTCATCAAGACGATGAAGGACACCGGAGCGGACATGTCGGTGAAGTACAAGGAGACGGCTCGGGGCGGGCTGGCGGTCAACATCATCGAGTGCTGAGCGGACAGGCCTCGGCCAGCGCGTTTCGCGCCGTCAGTGGCCGGCTCCGGGTCCGGCACGGATGCTTCTCAGTCGTCCTCCGTGACCGTGATCGCGCCGCGCGGGCAGGCGCGGGCGGCCTCGTGGACGGAGTCCGCCTGGTCGGGGCCCGGCTCCTCGCACACGACGAACGCCAGGCCCTCGTCGTCGGTCTGGTCGAACACCTCCGGGGCGATCAGCACACAGGTGCCCGCCCCGCAGCACCTCTCCGGATCCACCGCGATTCTGAGCATGGCCCCTGCCGTCACCACTCCACGGGGAGTTCCGCCACGCCGTAGACGATGGCGTCGTAGCGGAAGCGGATGTCGGCCACCGGCGCCGTGGGCCGGATCTTGGGGAAGCGGCGGAACAACCGGTCGAAGACCACGGCGAGTTCGAGCCGCGCGAGGGAGTGGCCGAGGCACTGGTGCGGCCCGAATCCGAAGGCGACGTGGTGGCGGGCGCCCCGGGTGACGTCCACCGTGTCGGGGTCGGGGAAGACATCGGGGTCACGGTTGGCCAGGGACAGCAGCGCGATCACTCCCTCGCCGGCCCGGATGAGCGTGCCGCCGATCTCCGCGTCGGCGACGGCGACTCGGGTCATGCCGAGCTGCATGACGGTCTGGTGGCGCAGCAGTTCCTCCACCGCGTCCGCCATGGCCGCGGGGCCCTGGGTGGCTTGGGCGAGCTGGTCGGGGTGCTCCATCAAGGTCAGCGCGCCCAGACCGATCATGTGGGCGGTGGTCTCGTGGCCGGCGGCCAGCAGCATCCAGGAGATGGTGACGAGCTCCTGGCGGCTGAGGCGGCCCGGCTTGTACTGCTGCTCGACGAGCACGCTGATCAGGTCGTCCTCCGGCGCCTTCTCCTTCGCGGAGACGAGCGCGTCCAGATAGGTGCTCAGGCCCGCCTTGGCCGCCGCGAACTGCTCCTGGTCGCTGGAGCCGTCGAAGAGCGTGTTGAGGTAACCGCCGAAGGTGGCGTGGTCCTCGTGCGGGACGCCCAGCAGGCCGCAGATGACCCGGGAGGGGACCGGGTAGGCGAGCTCGCGCACGAGGTCGGCGGGCGCGCCGTGGGTGGCCATCCGGTCCAGGCAGTCCTCCACGACCTGCTCCACGAAGGGCCGCATCTTCTCGACCCGCTTGACGGAGAACAGCCCGGTCAGCATGCGGCGGTAGTGTGCGTGTTCCTCGCCGTCCATGCGGATGAAGGTGCCCTTGAGGACCGGTTCGACGGGCTTGGGGTAGAGGTGGGGGAAGCCCGGACGGCTCATGTCGGAGCTGAAACGCGGGTCGTCCAGGACCGCCCGTACGTCGGCGTGGCGCGTCAGCAGCCAGGCGGTCTGCCCGCTGGGCAGCGCGACCCTGCTCACGGGGGCGGTGGCGCGCAGCTCGGCGTAGCGCCCCGGAGGGTCGAAAGGACATGTGCGTGCCGTCAGCGGGAAGTCGAGACTCACTGCGTCCTTCATGATCACCTCGTCCGTCCCTTCGGGTGCCCGACCGCCAGCGAGGCTAGACGCGCGCCGGCCCTCCCGCTGCTCAATACTGAGCAGCGGTGGCTCAAATCACCTGCGCCGGGCGGCCGTTGACACCCGACCGAAGCGTCGGTTAGGACTCTTAGGCGGGGGCCGCCGCATCGGACACGGGTTCCATGAGAGCCGTCACGCATGTGTCCGGGGGGCCTCTGCCACTGTGGAAGGGTCAATCAACTCGGCAAGAACGCAAAGAGAGTCCGGCGCCGGGCCCGCAGACCCGGCCCGCCGGATCAGGAATCTCAGAGCCACGGGGGATTTCTTGACTCTGACTGCCACTCACACCGCCAGCCACCACGCCCACCAGGGATTTCACGCCTCGGTCCAGTCCGCCCTGCAGCGGATCGGGACCGGAACATCCGTCATGCGGGTCCCCCGCGGAAAACTCCTGTACGCGGCCGGAAGCCGGGACAGCAACGTCTATCTGGTCCTCGACGGATACCTGAAGACCACGACGGTGTCCATATCCGGAAAACAGTGTCTGCTGGGCATCCATTCACCGGGAGATCTCATCGGGGAGTCCTGTTTACTCAACAGCGAGCACTACGAGAGCGCCACGGCGATGACGCGCGCGACCTTGCGCAGGATTCCCCAGAGCAGTCTGATGAAGGCGCTCGGCGACGAGGATCTTTACGGTGATTTCCTGAGGCTGCTGACCCGTCGGCTGTGCGAGCAGCAGCAGTTCATCACTCATCTGGTGACCGACAACTGCGAGCAGCGCCTGGCTTTCACGCTGCTGCGGCTGGCCCGGAAGATGGGCGTCCAGCAGCCGGGCAGCCGCGTGGTGATGACTCAGCGCCTCACTCAGGAGGAGCTGGCCGGAATGGTGGGCACCACTCGGTCGCGGGTGGGTTTCTTCCTGAAGAACTTCCGCATGCGAGGGATGCTGGAGCCGGGGCCCGGCTCCCTCATGACCGTGAACATCCCGGAGCTGGTGAGGTTTCTGAACACCCGCGACTGACTCCCAGGGATTCCCGGGCCGGGCTCACGCCGGGGCCGGCCCAGTGCCGCTCCACATAGGCGAGGCAGTCGCCGCGGTCCGCCGGCCCGTGGACGGTCCTCCAGCCCCGCGGCGTCCCGGCGAAGACCGGCTGCAGCGCGTGCCGGCCCAGATCGTCGACCACGACGCAGAACTCCAGCTCGTCGTCCTCGAAAGGGTTCACTGCTCCTCCTGGGCGTCTTTGCTTCCGGTGGTTTCTCTGTCGGAGAGCGGCGCGTTCAGCGTCGGGTCGCCGGCAGGGCGGAAAAGAGGACGCTGCTGTTGAATCCGCCGAATCCGAATCCGTTGGACAGGGCGTGGGAGACGTCGGCGGGTACGGCCGCGTCCCCGGTGAACTCCGCGCCACGGGCGTCCTTGGGGGGTCTGCCGGGCGTCGGATGCAGGAAGCCGCCACGCATCTGTAC
>NZ_JAOCQE010000521.1 GCF_025290915.1 Streptomyces sp. 15-116A
GACACCCGCGTACTGGTTGTACTCGGGTGTTCGCCCGGTGCGGCGAGAGTGCGTGCCGGGCGTCGCAGGGCAGGCGGGACTTTGCGGACACCCCCTAGCCGCAGCCGGTTGCCCGGCGGGTTACTCGCCGGGCCACTTCGGCTTGCGCTTCTCGTTGAAGGCGGCGACGCCCTCCGCTCTGTCGCCCGAGAAGGCGACCGAGCGCCAGGCCGCGTCCTCGATCTCCAGGCCCGCGGGGAGGTCGAGGCCATGGCCGAGGCGGAGGGCTCTCTTGGCTGCACGCAGGCCCACGGGGGAGTTGGCGGCCATTCGGGTGGCCAGGGCCAGGGCCTCCTCCCGGTCTCTTCCTTCCTCCACCAACTGGTCCACAAGACCCAGCTCCCGCGCCTCCGCCGCCTCCACACGCCGCGCCGTGAAGATCAGCTCGGCCGCCCGCGCCGCACCCACCCGCCGCGGCAGCAACTGCGTACCACCGCCACCGGGAATCACCCCGACGGACACCTCAGGCAGCCCCACCACAGCCGTACGGTCCGCCACGATCACATCGCAGGACAGCGCCAGCTCGAAACCGCCGCCCAGCGCGAACCCGTGCACCGCCGCGACCGTGGGCACCGGAAGCTCCAGCACACCGGTGTACGCGCCCCGCGCCACCGGCCGCTGGCGCACCAGATCGGCGTCACTGAAGGAGTTCCGCTCCTTCAGATCCGCCCCCACACAGAACGCCCGCTCGTGCGACGAGGTCAGCACCACCACCCGCACACTCCGGTCCGCCCCCAGCGCCGCACACGCCCCGGCGATCGACCGGGCCATCTCGGTCGACACGGCGTTCATGGCCTTGGGCCGGTCGAGGACCAGCTCCGCGACATGCCCCTGCTCATGCCGCCGCACCAGCACGAACTCCCCGAACCGCTCCTCACTCATGACACCCTCCGGGTTAACGCGTGTTAACAAATCCGCCGCTCCGATCATCGCAGCCCAGGCCCACCAGGAAAAGGGCGCACAGCCGGTTCCCTGATCACCCCCCGCCCACCCGTTCGAGTGACATCAGGCCACTCCGGGCCCCGCGCACTCCCCAAGCGCCTAACGTGCGCAGCACCACGGGCGCATTTCGGGGGCGCGCTCGCAGGGGAGGGGATCGCGATGACGACCGACACACCACAGCGCACCACCCAGGAGCCACCCGCGCGCGCCGGCTTCACCCCCCACATCCGGGGCCGCCACCGCAAGCCCCGCCACCACAAGGTCCTCCTGGCCGCCGGCGGCCTGGCCCTGGCCGCGGGCGCGATGAGCGTCGTACACCTGGCATCGGCCCCCGGCCCCGCGGACACCGCCATAGGCGCCGCACCGGTCACCCCCGCCCCCGCATCCACGAACGACACCCCCACCACCACCGACAGAAGCACCCCACCACCAACCCCCCAGCACCCCACGAGCACGAACCCGAGCCCGACCTCCCCCACCCCCCTGGGAGCCCAGGCCCGGACGCCCGTCACACAGAACGAGCAGAACGAGTCACGACAGCCGGCCTCCCGCACCTCACCCGAGCCCGCACCACCGGCCCGCTCGCCGACCGCCGCGAGGACGACATCGCCATGCTGCTGCTGTCCCGGCAGGGCGAGGGCTGCGGCTGCGGCGCCGAGACCGACACCGTAC
>NZ_JAOCQE010000522.1 GCF_025290915.1 Streptomyces sp. 15-116A
GGGGCCGACGTCCGCGCGTATCTCGACGCCGGCTCGACCCGTGCCGAGCGGGACACCATCGCCCGCCGCTACCGGGTGCGCTGGCTGCTGCTGACGCGCTGGCACCCGGTGCCGGAGGAGGCCGTGGTGGTGGCGTGGAGCGAGCGGACGGGCGAGGTGCTGGCGCGGGTCGGCTGAACGCTCCGCCCGCCCGGGACTCGGCCGAACGCTCCGCCCGCCCGGGACTACTCGATGACGAGGTCGACCGGGATGTTGCCGCGGGTGGCGTTGGAGTAGGGGCAGACCTGGTGGGCCTGCTCGACGAGCTTGCGGCCGGTCGCCTCGTCCACGTTCTCCGGCAGTTCGACGCGCAGCGTCACCGCGAGCGCGAAGCCCTCGCCCTGCTTGCCGATGCCGACCTCGGCGGTCACCGCGGCGTCGCTGACGTCGATCTTCGCGGCCCGGCCGACCAGGCCGAGGGCGCTGGCGAAGCAGGCGGAGTACCCGGCGGCGAACAGCTGCTCGGGGTTGGTGCCCTGCCCGGAGCCGCCCATCTCCACCGGGATGCCCAGCTTGAGGTCGAGCGTGCCGTCGGAGGAGACGGCGCGGCCCTCGCGGCCGTGGGTGGCGGTGGCGACGGCGGTGTAGAGCGCGTTCATGGGTGGACCTTCCCTCCAGTCGGGTGCGTGACGTCCTCGAGTAGAGCACACAACTCAGATGGACGCAATTGGATTGTGCACAACTCAATAGCCCACCGGCGCTACCCTGGAGGCATGACACCGAGCTCCGCCGACGACTGGCTCCGCCTGGACCAGCAGATCTGCTTCTCCCTGAACGCGGCCTCCCGCGCCTTCAACGGCGTCTACCGCGTGATCCTCAAGGACCTCGGGCTCACCTACCCGCAGTACCTCGTGATGCTGGTCCTCTGGGAGCACGGCGCGCTGCCCGTGAAGAGGCTCGGCGAGCATCTGCGCCTGGACTCCGGCACGCTCTCCCCGCTGCTCAAGCGGCTGGAGGCGGCCGGCCTGGTACGCAGGGAGCGCAGCGCGCGCGACGAGCGGTCGGTGGAGGTGCGGCCCACCGAGGAGGGCGCCGCCCTGCGGGAACGGGCGGCCGAGGTGCCCCGCCGGATCGCCGCCGCGACCGGCTTCGAGCTCGCCGAGATCCGCGCCCTGCGCTCCGACCTCGACCGGCTCACCACGGCACTGGACGCGGCCGCGACCACGGCGGCGAGCACGTCAGCGACAGCGACAGCGACAGGCGAGGCGTGACGAAACACCCTTAAGCGGGCAAAAGTCCCATGACCGGCCCACCACCCTCAGGGACGCCATGGACCCCCACGTTGCCCAGGTCGCCGTCGTCGTCATCGGCTACGACGACTCCGCCCATGTGACCGACGCCGTCCGCTCGGCGCTCGACCAGGGCCCGGCCGTGCGCGAGGTCGTCGCCGTGGACGACTGCTCGGCGGACGGCAGCGCCGGCCTGCTCGCCCGGCTGGCCGAGCGCGAGCCGCGCCTGCGCGTGATCGGGCTGCCGGTCAACAGCGGCGGCTGCGGGACGCCCCGCAACACCGGGCTCGACGCGGTGACCGCGCCGTACGTGATGTTCCTGGACAGCGACGACGTCCTCCCGCCCGGCGCGGTGGACGCCCTCCTCGCGG
>NZ_JAOCQE010000523.1 GCF_025290915.1 Streptomyces sp. 15-116A
GCGCGGGGTGGGGGCAGTGGTGGGGGGCCGTTCAGGGTCGTTTTCGCCGAGGCGAAGCGGTCGTCCAGGGAGTCGGGGGCCGGGGTGGCGCCCGTATCGCCTGTGGAGTCGTCGTACAGCTGCCCCCACCAGTCGTCCTCGGGACCGGTGGGCCTTCCCCCCTGCTGGCTCATGCCCCCAATTGTCCACCGCACGGCCCGGATGAAAACGGGGCATCCGGAAAATCCCCGCCCCTCGCCCGGCCGGGGCCCACGTCCCGGGTGACGGCTGGGACACCTGTTCGTCGCTGTTCTGCGCCGCCCCTCACCCTCCTGCACCCTGGACAGATGGGAGCGTGGGAACTCCTGCTCGCCGGACTGGTGATCCTGTTCGGCCTGTGCGGAGTACTGCTGCCCGGAGTGCCGGGATCGTGGCTGGTGTGGGCCGCGGTCATGTGGTGGGCCCTGAAGGATCCCCGCCCCGTCGCCTGGTGGGTGCTCGTGGGGGCGACGGTCGTGCTGTTCCTCTCCCAGGTGATCCGCTGGGCCCTGCCACCCCGCCGCCTGCGCCCCACCGGAAGCGACGCCCGGCTGATGACGTACGCGGGCGTCGGCTCACTGATCGGCTTCGTGGTGCTGCCCGTCCTCGGCGCGGTCCCGGGTTTCCTCGCCGGGATCTACCTGTGCGAGCGGTTCCGCCTGGGCCGCCACGGCGAGGCGGTCGCGTCGCTGCGGACGACGATGCGGGCGGGCGGCTGGAGCGTGCTCACGGAGCTGTTCACCTGCCAGCTGATCACGGCGGCCTGGCTGGGCGCGGTCTTCTGGGGCTGACAACGCTCCTGCCACTGCACGCCACTCACAGCACCCCCTCGTGCGTCAGCAGCCGTACCTTGCGCTCCAGTCCGCCCGCGTACCCGGTGAGGGAACCGTCCGAGCCGATCACGCGATGGCACGGGCGGACGATCAGCAGCGGGTTGGCTCCGATCGCCCCGCCGACCGCCCGCACGGCGGCCCTCGGCGCACCGATCCGCGCCGCGATCTCGCCGTACGACACGGTCGCCCCGTAGGGGATGTCATCGAGGGCGGCCCACACCTTCTCGCGGAAGGGCGTGCCGGTGCTGTGCAGCGGCAGCCGGAACTCCGTCAGCTCGCCGGCGAAGTACGCGGTGAGCTGCTCGTCCGCCGCGCCGAAGGGGCCCGGGTCCTGCCGCCAGCCGGGCCCCACGGTCCGCCCGCCTTTCTGCCCGGGCAGGGACAGCGAGGTCAGTTCGCCGTCCGGTCCGGCGGTGAGGAGGAGTGGTCCCAGCGGGCTGTCGACGGTCGTCCAGTACGTGGTGGTCATCGGTACTCCGGTTCGTCGTCGGGCGCGTCGTGCGCTGCCGCGCGCAGGTGGGCGAGGGCGTACGAGCGCCAGGGGCGCCAGCTGTCGGGGACGTCAGGACCGGGCGGGGCCACGTCCGGGTCGCCGAGGGCGCGGACGCGGATCTCGGCGACGGTACGGCCGTCCAGGCCGGGAAGGGCGCGCAGGGCGGCCTCGGCGGCGTCCCGGTCGGCGCCGGGGTCGAGCCGGAGCGCGCCGTCGGCGAGGGCGGCGGTGAGCGCGCCCAGGGGTCCGTCGGGTTCGGCGCCGGCGAGGACGGCGGGTTCGGGGAAGAGGTGGG
>NZ_JAOCQE010000524.1 GCF_025290915.1 Streptomyces sp. 15-116A
TCGGCGGCGGCCTCGTCGGCGGTGCGGCCGGGGCGGAGGTCGAGCAGGGCGCGCTCCTCCAGGGAGCGGACGATGGCACGCATGCGTTCCTGCACGGCCTGGTTCCAGTGCCCTTGGGCGGCGTGGGCCTCGGCCGCCGCGCGGTGTTCGGCGGCGCTGCGGGGGCGGTCGTCGAACAGGGCGGGCGCGGAGGTGGGCTCGCGGCGCGGCGTGCCAAGGCGCCACCACAGGGCGGCCAGGACGGCGACGACGGCCGCGATGATGACGATCAGGCCGAGTGTGCCGCCGGGCGTCGCCGTGGAGGCGGTGCTCAGCAGGTCGTCGACCCACTCCCAGAACTTGTCCAGGGCCCGCTGGAACCAACTGGGGTCGTTCTCGTGGTACATGCGCTTGGACAGCTCGCGCCGGGCCGCCTCCCGCGCGGGATCACGCGGGACGGTCAGCGGCGGCTCGTCGTCGGCGGCCGGCAGGGCGCGCAGGGCCGTGTCGGCGGCGGCGTGCAGTGCCGATGTGAGAACTCCCCCCGTGGCGTTCACCGCATCAGCTCCCCGGGGTGGTGCCGGGGCCGTAGCCCTGGACGCCTGCGGCGCGGGCCAGTTCGAGGTCGAGGGCCTCGCGGCGGATCCGCTGGTCGATGTAGAGCAGCACGGTGACGCCGGCCGAGATCGGGAACGTGATCATGGCGCCGATGACCGAGCCGATGCCGCTGACGACGAGGAACGTCCAGCCGACGTCGCCCGGGTTGTTGAGGAAGCCGGAGACGCCGTCGCTGCCGACGGCGGCGGCGAGGAACGTGAACGGGATGACGATGATCGAGGCGACGACGTTCGCGATGACGGTGGCGAGCAGTTGTATGCCGAAGATCCGCCACCAGGAGCCGCGGACCAGCTTCACGGAGCGGCGCATCGCCGCCACGATCCCCTGCTTCTCCAGCATCAGCGTCGGCGAGGACAGCGAGAAGCGGATCATCAGCCACAGGGCGACCACACCGGCGCCGATGATGCCCAGGACGGTCAGCGCGACACCGGGGCCGGTCGCGCCCGCGACGGTCACCAGGATGCCGGGCAGCGCACCGACGGTGACGATGAGGCCGGTGATGAGCAGCAGCAGGCAGATCAGGCCGAACAGCTTGAGGATCTGCGGGCGGGCGTCGCGCCAGGCCTCGCCCGTGGTGACCGGCTTGCCGAGTACGGCGCGGCTGGTGACCGTCGTGAGCAGGGCGGTGGCGGCGACGGTGCCGACCAGGGTGATCAGGAAGATGACACCGTTGTTGAGCAGGGCGTCGCTCATGGCGCGGGTCAGTTCGCTGACGGTGGCGCTCGGGTCGTTGAGCACCTCGCTGCTGGAGGTGTCCAGGACCAGGCCCTGGAAGAGGACGACGACGATCTCGGTGAGCACGGCGATGGTCAGCGAGATGCCGAGGACCGTGCGCCAGTAGGTGCGCATGGTGGAGACGGCGCCGTCGAGGATCTCGCCCACGCCGAGCGGGCGGAGCGGGATCACACCGGGCTTGGCCGCGGGCGGGGGGCCGCCCCAGCCGCTTCCCCAGCCGCCGCCCCAGGCACCGTGGCCGCCGGGAGCGCCCGGTGCGCCGGGGG
>NZ_JAOCQE010000525.1 GCF_025290915.1 Streptomyces sp. 15-116A
CGCCCCCGGAGTGGGACGCGCACCCGGTGGCCCGGGTCAGCCTGCGCCTGCCCGAGCCGCTCAAGAACCGGGCCGAACAGGCCGCCGCCCGCCAGGGAATCTCGCTCAACGCCTGGCTGGTCGCCCTGACCCACACCCACCTGGAGCGTTCCGCCCCGGCCCCCGCCCTGATCCGTACCACCGTCCAAGGAGAGCCATGACCGCCATCGCGCCGGAGACCGTCGAGCTGACCTCCGAGCTGATCAGCGACCCCGAGCGTGGCTACACCGCGCTGCGCCGCCAGGCCCCCCTGGTGCGGGTGACCCTGCCGGGCATCGAGACACCGGTCTGGCTGATCACCCGCTACGAGGACGCCCGCGCCGCGCTCGCCGACCCCCGCTTCGTCCGCGACCAGGCCAAGGTCCCCGGATACGTGCAGGACGGGCCGAGCATCGCCCAGCAGATGATCGACGCCTACGGGCTGCCCGCCGAGTACAGCGACTACCTGGGCATCATGGTCCTCGTCGACGGCGCCGAGCACACCAGGCTGCGCGCCCTGGTCACCCAGTCCTTCACGGCCCGCCGGATCAACGCGCTCAGGCCGCGCCTGGAGCAGATCACCGCGGACCTGATCGCGCCGCTCGCCGCCCGGCAGGAGGCCGAACTCCTCGAGGACGTCGGCTATCCGCTGGCGTCCACCGTGATCTGCGCGCTGATCGGCGTCGACGAGCCCGACGTGGCGGACATGCGCACCTGGATCCGCCAGTACGCCTCCGGCGACCCCGAGCTGTTCGTGCCCGCCCTGCGCAACATGGTCGAGTACGCCAAGGGCCTGATCGCGCGCCGCCGCGTGCGGCCCGCCGACGACCTGGTCTCCGCCTGGATCGCCTCCGGCGATGAGGCCGACGGCGGCCTGACCGAGACGGAGATGGTCGCCCTGGTGCTGCTGCTCGTGAACACCGGCATCACCCCGCCGGCCCTGTTCATCGCGTCCGCCGTGCTTGCCCTCCTGGACCACCCCGACCAGCTGGCGCGGCTGCGCGCCGAACCGGAGCTGCTCACCCGCGCGGTGCCCGAGCTGCTCCGCTTCACCTCACCGGTCCCGATGGGCGCGCCGCTGTACGCCACCGAGGACCTGGAGTTCGCCGGGATGCCGGTCCGCAAGGGCGAGGCGGTCACCAGCGCCCTGCTCGCCGCGAACCATGACCCGGACGAGTTCAGCGCCCCCGAGAAGCTCGACATCACCCGCGAACTCGGGCGCGGGGTCGGCCATGTCGCCTTCGGCCACAGCGCGCACTACTGCATCGGGGCGGCGCTCGCGCGGCTGGAGGCCGAGGTCGTCCTCGACCAGCTGCTCGTGCGGCGCCCCGGCCTGACCCTCGGCTCCGCCCGCGACGAGCTGGAGTACTTCGACCTGCCCGGCGAGGGCCGTCACCTGCGCGCCCTGCCCGTCCGCCTCTGACCCTCCTCCCCGCAGGAGCCGGCCCCCCCCGTGACCGGGCCCGCTCCCGGCCCCCGGCCCGCACGGCACCCCTCCGGCCGTGCGGGCCGCTGGGCTGTCCGCGAACCGGTGCCGGGGCCCGGGCG
>NZ_JAOCQE010000526.1 GCF_025290915.1 Streptomyces sp. 15-116A
CCGCCTCGCGCGCCGCCGTGGCGAACTCCGCGCCGATCCAGCCGGCCCCGACCACCACGATGTCGTGCTGCCGGGCGAGCACCGGCCGCAGCCGCTCCGCGTCGTCGAGCGTGCGCAGCAGATGCACGCCGGGCACGCCGTCCGCGCCCGGCAGCCGCACCGGTTCCGCGCCGGTGGCGATCACCAGGACGTCGTACGGCACGGGACCGGCCTCGGTGTCCAGTGCGTGGTCGGCGGGGCGCAGGCCGAGCACCTCGCAGCCGAGCCGCAGTTCGATGCCGAGCGCCTCGAAGTCGACGTCGAAGGCGGAGTCCTCGGCCTTGCCGAGCAGCACCGCCTTGGACAACGGCGGCCTGTCGTACGGCTGATGGGGTTCGGCGCCGATCAGTGTCACCGTGCCGGTGAAGCCCTGCTCGCGCAGGGCGACCGCGGTCTGCACCCCGGCCATGCCCGCGCCCGCCACCACCACGCGTCCCGGCTCGGACGGTCCCGGTCCCTGCGTCTGCTCGCTCACCTGATCACCATAGACAGCTGACTTTCTGTCAGTCAGTCCTCGTGCGCCGTGATCTGCTCCACGACGCTCGTGCCGCTGCCCTCCTGGGACTCCCATGCCCAGCTCTCCTCCAGCCGCACCCGCCCGTCGGGCAGGTCCACGACCGTGGACACGCAGTGCCCCGAGGAGGTCGTACCGTCCCGCTTGAGCTGCACGTACCGGAAGTCCAGCCGGTCGCCGTCCCGGGTGCCCACCAGGTGGCCGCGTACGACGTCGCCGCCCGCATAGTCGGCCCAGATCTCACCCTCCCGCTCGTGGTAGCGGAAACGGGTGCGGGTGCCGACCTGGCCGGGTGCCTGGTCGGCGACCGGGGCGAGGACGAGACCGTCCAGCGAACGGGCCACGGTCGGCCTCCCTTGTGAAAGCGGTGCTCGGTTAGGGTGGCCAACGTAAAGCACTCGCGGGAGCCCGGACGCACCGGGCTGAGAGGGAGGCTGGCGGCCTCCGACCGTACGAACCTGATCCGGGTCATGCCGGCGAAGGGAGGGGCTGGACGCCCATGTCGCGTACGCGCACGTCCGACGTCCTCGTCATCGGGGGCGGCATCATCGGTCTGGTCACGGCCTGGCGGGCCGCACAGCGTGGTCTGACCACCACCGTGCTCGACCCCGAGCCGGGCGGCGGCGCCGCCCAGGTGGCCGCCGGGATGCTGGCCGCCGTCACCGAACTGCACTACGGCGAGCAGACCCTGCTCGGCCTGAATCTCGCCTCGGCGCGCCGCTACCCCGACTTCGCGGCCGAGCTCACCGAGGCCACCGGGCACGACCTCGGCTACCGGCGCTGCGGCACGCTCGCGGTGGCGCTGGACGCCGACGACCGCGCCCATCTACGGGAGCTGCACGCGCTCCAGCAGCAGTCGGGGCTGGACTCGCAGTGGCTGTCCGGGCGGGAGTGCCGGCGCCTCGAGCCGATGCTCGCGCCCGGTGTGCGCGGCGGGCTGCGGGTCGACGGCGACCACCAGATCGACCCGCGGCGGCTCGCGT